>NZ_NBSL01000002.1:2662500-3025000 GCF_002891025.1 Enterococcus avium
AGTACGAGAGGACCGGGATGGACTTACCGCTGGTGTACCAGTTGTCTCGCCAGAGGCATCGCTGGGTAGCTATGTAGGGAAGGGATAAACGCTGAAAGCATCTAAGTGTGAAGCCCACCTCAAGATGAGATTTCCCATTTCTTTAAGAAAGTAAGATCCCTGAGAGAAGATCAGGTAGATAGGTCAGGAGTGGAAGTGCAGTGATGTACGGAGCGGACTGATACTAATCGATCGAGGACTTAACCAAAAATTGATTCACGGTTGTTAGAATGTTTCTGATCCAGTTTTGAGTGAACGACGTTTACTCAATTAAATACTAGTGTGGTGGCGATAGCGAGAAGGATACACCTGTTCCCATGTCGAACACAGAAGTTAAGCTTCTTAGCGCCGATTGTAGTGAGGGGTTGCCCCTTGTGAGATTAGGACGTCGCCACGCGAACTCATGGAGGTTTAGCTCAGCTGGGAGAGCATCTGCCTTACAAGCAGAGGGTCAGCGGTTCGATCCCGTTAACCTCCATTTGAGCCGTTAGCTCAGTTGGTAGAGCATCTGACTTTTAATCAGAGGGTCACTGGTTCGAGCCCAGTACGGCTCATAAGTATATGCGGGTGTGGCGGAATTGGCAGACGCACTAGATTTAGGATCTAGCGCCTTACGGCGTGGGGGTTCAAGTCCCTTCACCCGCATTTTATTTTTTTGTAGTTGCCGGCTTAGCTCAGTTGGTAGAGCATCTGATTTGTAATCAGAGGGTCGAGGGTTCAAGTCCTTTAGCCGGCATCGTGCGGAAATAGCTCAGTGGTAGAGCACCACCTTGCCAAGGTGGGGGTCGCGGGTTCGAACCCCGTTTTCCGCTTTCCTGAAGACCAGGGAAGAACGCCGGGGTGGCGGAACTGGCAGACGCACAGGACTTAAAATCCTGCGGTGAGTGATCACCGTACCGGTTCGATTCCGGTCCTCGGCATAATATGAACATGCGCCCATAGCTCAACTGGATAGAGTGTTTGACTACGGATCAAAAGGTTAGGGGTTCGACTCCTCTTGGGCGCGTAGTTTTTTTGTTTATCGGGAAGTAGCTCAGCTTGGTAGAGCACTTGGTTTGGGACCAAGGGGTCGCAGGTTCGAATCCTGTCTTCCCGATCAAAAAGAAGGTGAATGCCTTCTTTTTTTTTATCCTAATTTAAAGAAAGGCGTTCTTCTTTATTTCATGCTCTAAATTCGCTATAATTATGGTCAGGAATAGTCAATAGGAGGCGATATTATGAGCAGAAATACCTCTGATTTGATCGAGTCTTACTTGAAAGATATTTTGGAGAATAGTGAAATCATCGAGATCCGCAGAGCAGAGATGGCGCAGTTGTTTAATTGCGTGCCTTCTCAGATAAATTATGTAATCAACACGCGTTTTACTTTTCAACGGGGTTATTTAGTTGAAAGTAAGCGAGGTGGCGGTGGTTATATCCGAATAAGTAAAGTTAAGATTTCTGATCAACATTATTTTTTGAAGCAATTAATGGAGTCTTTTGGAAGTGAAATATCTGAAACAAATGCTTTTGGAATTATTCAAAAATTATTTGAAGAAGAAATTATTACTGAAAAAGAAGGTAATTTGATGTTGAGTGCGGTATCGAAGAATGTTCTTGGTATCAGTCAAATTGAAAATAGACTACGTTCAAGAATTCTTCACGGATTTTTAGAACGTTTAAGTTATGAGAAAAAGGAGTGAGGAATATGGATCAGCTGTATACAGAACGCGCAAAAGCCGTGCTGGCTATTGCACAACAAGAAGCTAAATACTTTAAACACCGCTCGGTTGGTTCGGAGCATTTATTACTGGCTTTAGTGATTGAACAACAAGGGATAGCAGGCAAAACACTGCGCCAAATGAATTCAAACGAAAATGATATCCGTGAAGAAATCGAGCATATGACTGGATACGGATCAGTTAAGTCTTATCCTGAAGGCGGTTATCTACCCTATTCTCCTAGAGCAAAGCAAATTTTAATTTTTGCTGATGATGAAGCTAAACGCTTCAATGCAAAATTGGTTGGAACCGAACATGTATTATTAGGGCTATTACGAGATGATGAAATCTTAGCTTCTCATATTTTAGTTAATTTAGGACTTAGTTTGCCTAAGATGCGTCAACTTCTATTAAAGAAGATGGGTGTAAATGAAACAACGAATGGAAATCAAGGAACTGGCAGTAGACGAAAAGCACCAGCGAAACCTGTACAAAGCAATTCACAAGGAACACCAACTTTAGATGGATTGGCTCGGGATTTAACAAAATTAGCACGGGAAAAGCGACTGGATCCAGTGGTAGGTCGAGATAGTGAGGTTCGCCGCGTAGTTCAAATTTTAAGTCGTCGAACTAAAAATAATCCGGTGTTAGTTGGAGAGCCAGGTGTTGGTAAAACAGCAATTGTTGAAGGGCTAGCTCAACGAATTATTTCTGGAGATGTACCAGAAGATATGCGTGGGAAACGTCTGATGATGCTTGATATGGGTGCCTTGGTGGCTGGAACGAAATATCGTGGAGAATTCGAAGATCGCTTGAAAAAAGTAATTGATGAAATTTATCATGATGGCCAAATTATTCTATTTATTGATGAACTGCATACTTTGATTGGTGCCGGTGGTGCTGAAGGGGCAATTGATGCTTCAAATATTTTAAAGCCTGCGTTGGCTCGCGGTGAATTGCAAACAATTGGTGCAACAACGTTAGATGAATATCAAAAGTATATTGAAAAAGATTCTGCTTTGGAGCGCCGTTTTGCTAGAGTGCAAGTGGAAGAACCAACACCGGAGGAAGCGGAAGAGATATTGAAAGGCTTACGTCCTCGTTATGAGGATCATCATGGAGTTGAAATTACTGATGAGGCTCTGCATGCGGCAGTATCTTTATCCGTTCGATATATCAACTCGCGTCAATTACCAGATAAAGCAATTGATTTGATGGATGAATCTTCTGCAAAAGTTCGTTTAGATTCGACTGATGAAGTTTCTGAGCTTACTGAGTTAGAAGACGAAATTCAAGATTTAGTAATAGAAAAAGAAAAGGCGATTCAAAATCAAGACTTTGAATCGGCGGCTCGTTTACGTTTACGGGAAAAACAATTATCTGAAACATTGGAGCAAGCTAAAATTAAAGCTGCTAAGCAAGAAAACGGCTATATTGATCAGGTTACTGACGAAGATGTTGCAGCAGTCGTTTCTCAATGGACAGGTGTGCCGCTACAGCAATTAGAGAAAAAAGAAAGTCAACGACTGTTAGATTTAGAAAAAGTTCTGCATAAACGAGTTGTTGGTCAAGAGGAAGCTGTTAAAGCTATCTCGCGGGCGATTCGTCGAGCGCGCAGTGGATTGAAAGATCCAAATCGTCCGATTGGCTCTTTTATGTTTTTAGGACCAACTGGTGTCGGTAAGACAGAATTGGCGAAGGCACTGGCTGAAGCAATGTTTGGCAGTGAGGAAGCATTGATTCGAGTCGATATGTCTGAATATATGGAGAAATATAGTACGAGTCGTTTAATCGGATCGCCTCCTGGTTACGTAGGATATGAAGAAGGTGGACAATTAACCGAAAAAATTCGTCAGAAACCTTATTCAGTTATTTTGTTAGATGAAGTGGAAAAAGCTCATCCAGATGTTTTCAATATTCTTTTACAAGTCTTAGATGATGGTCATTTAACAGATTCGAAGGGTCGGAAAGTTGATTTCCGTAATACGATCTTAATTATGACTTCTAACATTGGAGCGACGGAAATTCGTGAAGAAAAAAATGTTGGTTTCAATGTGAAGGATATCAGTAAAGATCATGCAATGATGGAAAAACGAATTCTAGAAGAATTGAAAAAGGCTTTCCGTCCAGAATTTCTCAATCGGATTGATGAAACTGTAGTGTTCAAATCATTAGATCAAGAACAAATTCATGAGATTGTAAAAATCATGAGTCGTGCTGTTTTAGATCGTATGAAGGAGCATGAAATCAAAGTGAAGATTACATCGGCAGCTTATGATGTTATTGGAAAAGTTGGATTTGATCCTGAATATGGGGCACGGCCAATTCGTCGGGCATTGCAAAAAGAAATTGAAGACCGCTTAGCTGAGGCACTCTTATCTGGTCAAATTCAGTTGGGAGATACAGTGACTATTGGGGCTAGCAAAGGCAAGATTACATTAACTGTTAAAAATCCAAAAGAAGAAAAAATACCAGAAAAAGTTTAAAAAACTTGGGAATGATGTTTTAACGTCATTCTCTTTTTTTGTCATCAGTTGGAAACTTTTTGTAGCTATGATAGTATGAGAAAGTCTAAAAGGAGGACATACCATGATCGAACTAATTGCGACAGCAGAATCAATGGCGCAAGCTGAAGAATTATTAGCTGTCGGAGTGGATACACTATACATAGGAGAAGAGGATTTTGGATTACGACTGCCCTACTCTTTTTCTCGTGAAGAACAAAAGGCTTTGATTGATTTGGCGCACGCCAATGGGAAAAAAGTGAACGTTGCTATAAATGGTATCATGCATCCTGATAAGATGAAGAAGATACCAGAATATTTAGCCTTTTTGGCAGATGTAAAGCCAGATCACGTAGTTGTTGGTGATACGGGTGTGATTTATTTATTGCAGGAATACGATTTGCCATACATTTATGATGCGGAGACTTTAGTTACCAATGCACGACAAATCAATTTTTGGCAGAAAAAAGGAGCAGTTGGTGCGGTGTTGGCTCGCGAAGTCCCTTTTGAAGAAATGCAGCGTTTGAGTCAACACGTCGAAGTTCCAGTGGAAGTTTTGGTTTATGGTGCTACTTGTATTCATCAATCAAAACGCCCGTTACTAGATAATTATTTCAATTATACGAAACAATCGGAAAGTACTTCTAAGGAACGTGGATTGTTTATTTCGGAACCCAAAAAGGCAGAAACACATTATTCGATTTACGAGGATCAGCATGGCACACATATTTTTGCTGATAATGATTTGAATTTGATTAAGGAATTGTCAGAGCTTAATCAAGCAGGTTATCAAACATGGAAATTAGATGGTTTGTTTACACCTGGAGCGAATTTTGTGGCGATTGCTAAAGTTTTTGCAGAGGCTAAGGCAGCAATAGAAACGAATTCTTGGGATGATGCGATGGTTGACAACGCTCAACAAGAAATTCAAAAATATCATCCTGTTGGTCGAGGAATGGATACAGGTTTTTATCATTTAGACCCAACAGCGATTAAATAGGAGTAATAGCAATATGACAGAAAGAAAATTGAAGCGGCCGGAAGTTTTAGCACCAGCCGGGACATTGGAAAAATTGAAAACCGCCATTCACTACGGTGCAGATGCAGTATATATCGGTGGAGATGCATATGGGTTGCGTTCTCGGGCTGGAAATTTTTCATTTGAAGAGATGGAAGAGGGGGTGGCTTTTGCGAATCAGTATGGAGCTAAGGTTTATGTAGCTGCGAACATGGTGACCCATGAAGGTAATGAAGAAGGAGCCGGAGCGTTCTTCAAGAAGTTGCGTGACATTGGAATCTCGGCTGTGATTATTTCTGATCCTGCTTTGATCGAAATTTGTGCATCAGAAGCCCCTGGGTTAGAGATTCATTTATCAACACAGGCGTCTGCAACTAATGCGGAGACATTGAAATTTTGGCAAAATGAGGGTCTGGAACGAGTTGTGTTGGCCCGGGAAGTCTCAATGGAAGAATTAGCTGAGATACGCCGCAATACGGATATTCAAATTGAAGCATTTATCCATGGAGCAATGTGTATTTCTTATTCGGGCCGTTGTACACTATCCAATCATATGTCAATGCGAGATGCTAATCGTGGTGGTTGCTCTCAATCTTGTCGCTGGAAGTATGAATTATTCGATATGCCTTTCGCTCAAGAACATCGTTCATTAACAGAAAATGGTGATGTTACGGAAGAATTTTCTATGAGTGCCGTAGATATGTCTATGATCGAACATATTCCTGATTTGATTGAAAATGGCGTTGACAGCTTAAAAATCGAGGGTCGGATGAAATCAATTCATTACGTTTCAACTGTATCTAATGTTTACAAAGCAGCCGTTGACAGCTATATGGCTGATCCAGATAATTATGTCTGTAAACAAGAATGGATCGATGAACTGTGGAAAGTAGCTCAACGAGAATTATCGACTGGATTTTATTACCATGTACCGACTGAAAATGAACAATTATTTGGTCCGCGCCGAAAGATTCCTGTTTACAAATTTATTGGTGAAGTTCTGAGTTATGATGAAGCTAGCGGAATAGCGACTGTCCGCCAACGAAATCATTTTAAAATAGGTGATGAAATTGAATTTTACGGACCACATTTTCAGCATTTTGAACAGACAGTTACAGAAATGAAAAATGATGAGGGCGAATCAATCGACAGGGCACCTAACCCTATGATGGTTTTAACGATGCCTGTTGCTCAACCAGTCAAACCTGGTGATATGATTCGTAAGAAAAAAGACTGATAAATAAATCACTCGCTAAATTGGGAAGAAAGCTGATTTTTAGTGGGTGTTTTTTTAGAAAATAGCATCGGGCAAAAATCAATTCTTTTTTTACAGAATGTATTAAAATGAACGTAAACATGAATTAGGAGGTAGATGAATGAAGGATTATGATTACATAGTTATCGGTGGCGGAAGTGGCGGGATCGCCTCGGCTAATCGTGCTGGTATGCATGGAGCAAAAGTCTTGTTAATCGAGGGGAATAAAATCGGCGGAACCTGTGTCAATGTTGGTTGTGTTCCGAAAAAGGTAATGTGGCAGGCTAGCAGTATGTTAGAGATGATTGAGCGAGATGCGCCTAGTTATGGTGTACAGGCTGATGTTGGAAAATTTGATTTTAATGAGTTGGTTGAACGTCGTGAAAAATATATCGACTTTTTACATGGAGCCTACTACCGTGGACTTGATAGTAATAATGTAGAACGAATTGAAGGGTATGCGACGTTCAAATCAGATCATGTTGTCAGTGTAAACGGTGAAGAATACACTGCGCCCAATGTCTTGATTGCGACTGGCGGAAGACCAAGTCAGATGGAGATTCCTGGCGGTGAATACGCTATTGATTCTAACGGATTCTTTGAAATGACCGAACAGCCGAAAGAAGTTGTTGTTCTAGGGGCTGGTTATATCGCAGCGGAATTGAGCGGTGTGCTACAGGGGATGGGTACGCAAGTTTATTGGGCTTTCCGCCATAGTCGCCCATTACGGACATTTGATAAAATGTTGGCCGATAATTTAGTGGACATTTATCGTGAGAATAAGATGAAGTTGTATGATCATCATGTGGCAAAAGAAATCAAAAAAAATGAGGATGAAACCTATACTGTCTATTTTGAGAATGGGAATACACTGACAGGAGATAAGGTGTTGTTTGCTGGCGGTCGTATACCAAATACTGACAAGTTAGGTTTAGAGAATACTTCTGTGACGTTAAACGAGAAAGGCTTTGTCATTGTCGATAAATACCAAAATACAACGAGTGAAGGTGTTTATGCAGTCGGGGATGTGATTGGTAAGATTGATTTAACACCAGTAGCTATTGCCGCGGGGCGCCGTTTATCAGAACGGGTCTTTAATGGTAAGTCAGAAGAATTTTTAGATTATGAAAATGTTCCAACGGTAATTTTTACACATCCAACGATTGCAACAATCGGTTTAACGGAAGAAGATGCGCTTGAACGTCATGGGAAAGATCAAATAAAAATCTATCATTCGCGTTTTACACCAATGTATTTTGCATTAAGCGACTATCGTCAAAAATGTGATATGAAATTGGTATGTCTTGGGAAAGAAGAAAAAATTATTGGCTTGCACGCGATTGGTGTGGGTGTTGATGAAATGCTACAGGGATTTGCTGTAGCGATTAAAATGGGGGCAACGAAGAAAGACTTTGATGACACCGTTGCGATCCACCCAACTGGCAGCGAAGAATTTGTAACAATGAGATAAATAAAAAGACTGTAGACAAGATCCGTTTTATGGACAATGTCTACAGTCTTTTATTGAATGGAGCTTAAGCTGATTTCGCCAGAGGAGAGATGAACTTTTTCCTCCCCTAAATCGACTACTAGCTCACCAGTATCAGTGATCGCGATGGCAGTCCCCATGTAGGATTGATCTTTCCGTTTAAAAATGATTTTTTTACCTAATACGAATGATTTCTTTCGATAAACATCCAGGTAAGTCGTTTGATCTGCCAATAAATTAAAGAATCGATTCCAGATGTTAATGATCAATTGATTTCTTGTTATGGTTGCTTGACCATTCGGAAACAAAGAAGTCGCTTTTTCCTGCAACTCATCAGGGTAGTTTTCCTGAGGAATGGAGAAGTTGATTCCCATACCAATAATAATGTATTTTAGTGAGTTGGTTTCAATATCGGTCATCGCTTCTGATAAAATGCCGACGATTTTTTTATGATTCAAATAAATATCGTTGACCCATTTAATTTGTGTATCCACGCCTAATAATTCATCGATTGCTTCGGATACAGCAACTGCCATCAAGATTGTATATTGTGGTAATTCTGTTAATTGCTCCTTAGGCTCCAAGAGCAAACTCATATAGATGCCCTGCTGTTTTGCAGCAAAGAAAGGGCGATTGAAACGCCCTCGAGGCGCTTCCTGCATATCTGCTACGATTAGTAAAGGTGATCTTTTACCATCCATCACAGCCTGCTGAGCATCTTTCATTGTTGAAGTAGAGGTTTCTAAAACGGTTATATCGACGTCTTGATGAATGCCTTCATGAATTTCTTTTGCATCTAAAATATCAGAAGCCTGGTAACGATAACCGTTCGCGGAATGTTGAATCTGATACCCCTTTTTTTCTAATTCTTTGATTGCTTTCCATATTGCGGTACGAGATACCCCTAATTCTTGAGCTAAGGTTTCGCCGGATAAAACATTTTTTGCTGCTTTTAAACGGGCTAAAATTTTTTCCTTCGTCGACAATTTTTTCGCTCCTTTATTTTCATTCTGGGCTCAGTGTAACAAAAAAACAGGCTACATAAAAGTAGCCTGCCAAGAAAGAAGGGGGTGTATTAACTTAGTAACAAGGCATCGTCTTTTAGTTCGACACCGGAGTTTTGATGGAATAGCTCCATCAATTTTGGTACAGTCAGATTTTGTTTTTCCTCTTGTTTCAAGTCCAAAGCAATCTGTCCCTGATGAAGCATAATTAAACGATTACCATATTTGATGGCATCCTCCATATTATGGGTTACCATAAAAGCTGTTAATTCTTGTTCACGAATCAAGCGCTCGGTTAGTCCCATTACAGTTAATGAAGTTTTGGGATCGAGTGCCGCTGTATGCTCATCTAATAAAATCAGATCAGGTCGTTGCAGCGTTGCCATTAATAATGTGATAGCTTGGCGCTGTCCTCCAGATAGTAAACCAATCTCAGCATCTAATCGATTTTCCAAGTTCAGATTTAGCATGGCCAATTGTTCTTGGAAATAACTACGATCTTTACTTTTTACACCTAGTGAGAAGCCGCGTTTGTGACCGCGTTTCATGGCTAATGCTAAATTTTCTTCTACTGATAGACGAACTGCGGTACCCATTTTAGGATCTTGGAAGACACGACTGATTTTTTTTGAGCGACGTGTGACAGAATGTTTAGTGATATCTTCTTCATTTAAAAACATTTGACCTTCTTCGATCGGTAATGTGCCGGCTACACTATTTAGCAAGGTAGATTTGCCCGCACCGTTTCCACCGATAATCGTGACAAATTCGCCAGGGGCTAGACTCAAATTGATTCCACGCAGCACATGGTTTTCATTAACTGTTCCACGTTCGAAATATTGATGCAAATTCTTAATTCTTAATACTGGTTGCATTGGTATCGGCCCCTTTCTTTTTTGATTTTAAGGTAAATTTTGATCGAATTTGCGGTAATGATAAGCAAATCACCAAGACGATCGCTGAAGCCAATTTAGAGTCTGTTGGCTCGACGTTCATTTCGAATACTAATGCTAAAATGAAACGGTAAATAATTGCTCCAGCGACGATCGTGATCAGCCGGACTAAAATCGGTTTATTACGGAGCAGAACTTCTGCAATGATGATTGAAGCGAGACCGATAACGATTGTACCAACTCCTGAATTTAAGTCGGCAAAGCCGTTGTTTTGTGTCAATAAAGCACCTGAAAGAGCGATGCTTCCGTTTGAGATCATGTAGCCTAACAGCTTCATGTTTTCAGTTTTAATCCCATTAGCTTCACTCATATCGGGATTGTCCCCTGTTGCTCGAACGGCTAAACCAATTTCCGTTCGGAAAAATAAAACTAATAATAAAATGACCAATAACACGATTAAGAGTCCGACTAGAATAACCGCATTATTTTTTGTCAATCCGAGATTTTGAGCTCCTGTAAAAACAGTTTTTTCACCCAATAACGCAATATTTGGAGCTCCCATTACACGGGAAGTAACAGAATATAGACCAGTCATAGTAATAATTCCGGCCAATAAAGCTGGAATTTTGAATTTTGTATTTAAGATACCTGTAACTAAACCAGCTACCATTCCACCGCCAAATGCCAATAAAGTAGCTAATGCTGGATGCATACCGTTAACGATCCCGATCGCTGCGATCCCCCCGCCTAAAGGAAAACTTCCTTCGGCCGTCAAATCGGCAATATCTAAAATTCGAAAGGTCATGTAAACTCCGATAGCTAATAAAGACCAGAGCATACCTTGTGACGTCGCTGATAATAACAAAGTGATAACATTCATGATTCTTCCTTCTTTCTTTGCGAAGCTAGACTTAACTCATTCCTTTATTTAGGTTCCTTAATGCTGTCTGGGTCAATTCCCAAGGCTTCTGCCATCTCTTTATTGACTACTAATTTTAGGGTATCAGCAGATTCTACCGGAGTATCTGCTGGTTTTGCGTCCCCGTCTAAGATTTTTGCAGCCATTTTCCCAGTTTGTTTGCCTAGTGATTTGTAGTCAATCCCTACGGTTGCTAGGCCGCCTCCGTCAATTTGTTCTGTTGACCCTGCAACTAATGGAATTTTCTTTTCTTTAACAACATCTCCAATGACCGCTGCGGCGCTTGCGAAGGTATTGTCTGTAGGTACATAGATGCCATCTGTTTCACCAGCTAAAGATTCAGTAACTTGTTGTACATCATTTGTTGTATTTGCAGTTTTAACTTTTACATCAACGCCCGCCTTTTTCAAAGCTTTTTCAGCAAGATCTGCTTGGATTTTTGAATTGGCTTCGCCAGCGTTGTACATGATTCCGATCGATTTTGCATCTGGAACTATCGATAATAGTAGTTCAATTTGTTTGTCGATGGGAACCATATCTGTTGTACCGGTTACGTTTCCGCCAGGTTTTTTATCACTTTTAACTAATTTTGCCTCTTCTAAATCGGTCACGGCAGTTACAGTGATCGGAATTTCAGTTGTGGCGTTTAGCAAAGATTGAGCTGCTGGAGTAGCAATGCCTAAAAGTAAATCTGGTTCCTCTTTGACTAATTTTTCACTCATACTTTTCAGGTTGTCCTGATTGTTTTGCGCATTTTGGTATTCGATTTTTAAATTATCGTCTTCTTTGTAGCCGCCTTCTTCTAACCCTTCTTTGAATCCTTCATAGGCATTGTCTAACGATGGATGCTGCACTAATTGTAAGACGCCTACTGTTTTCGTACTATTATTATCGTCTGTTTTATTTCCACCGCCACAAGCACCTAATATTAGTAAACTTGCTAATCCAATTCCTGCCAATACTGTTTTTTTCATTATATTCTCTCCTTTTTTAACTGGTGAAGCTAGATTTCCATCCTTTTTCATTCATAAAAAAATCACCCGCTTAGAAGTATCGAAACTCCAAGTGGGTGATACGAGTACAAAAATAGTATACTTCTTCAGCCACTTAGATTTCTCTATGCGGCCGTTGGTACATCGAAATGCTCTAGCCATCATAGATACAAAAAACACTCAAGTTGTTTGTATCCATCGTGATGAATACAAACCTATCTAAAATAGCTAAAGTAATAGCGGTTATTCGGTTGTGAGTTTTTCATATTCAGCATGGGAACAACCTCCAACATGTTTAAGATGTAGATTAGTATACGTTAAGAAAAATGAGATGTCAATAATAAATAGTCGAATATTCTGAATATTCAAAAATGTAAGCCGAATTGAATCAATTATTAATTGCTGAAAGTTTTAAGAAAAACTTGCGAAGCTCTGATCAAAGCCTTGAGACTATTGACTTTTATGTTCGCCTAATGTATCATATGAGTTTGCTAAAACTATCTGAAATGATAAAAGGCAGGAACGAAATATTGTCCGTTCCGGTTTTTAATAGGGAAACAAAAGTAGAAGCTCGCGAATAATTTTTCAAGAGAACGTTCTATTTTTGGTTTTTTTTGCCTAAAAGCCGCAAAAAATGTCGCTTGTTACACTAATTTAATTTTTGTAACATTATTGTAATTTATCTTCGGATCGGTTTTCAAACTTTTAAGAGGGGTGAAGAACTTGGCTGGACACGTAGTAAAATACGGGAAACACCGAGAACGTAGAAGCTTCGCACGAATCAGTGAAGTGTTGGAATTACCGAATTTGATCGAAATTCAAACAGATTCTTATCAATGGTTCCTAGATGAGGGCTTGCGAGAGATGTTTGAAGACATTTTGCCAATTGAAGACTTTAATGGAAACTTGTCACTTGAATTTGTTGACTATGAATTGAAAGAACCTAAATACACGGTTGCAGAGGCTCGTTCACACGATGCAAACTATTCTGCGCCATTACATGTTGTCTTACGTTTAGTAAACCGCGAAACTGGTGAAATCAAATCTCAAGAAGTATTCTTTGGCGATTTCCCATTAATGACGGAACAAGGAACCTTTATCATCAATGGAGCGGAACGGGTCATCGTATCTCAATTAGTTCGTTCTCCTGGCGTTTATTTCCACGGAAAAGTGGATAAAAACGGAAAAGAAGGATTTGGTTCAACTGTAATTCCTAACCGTGGCGCATGGTTAGAAATGGAAACAGACGCAAAGGATATCTCATATGTTCGTATTGACCGTACACGTAAAATTCCTTTAACGACATTAGTTCGTGCTTTAGGATTTGGTTCTGATGATACGATTTTTGAAATCTTTGGCGAAAGCGAATCTTTGCGCAATACGATCGAAAAGGATTTGCACAAAAACCCAAGCGATTCTCGTACCGAAGAAGGTTTGAAAGATGTTTACGAACGTTTACGTCCTGGTGAACCAAAAACAGCTGATAGCTCTCGTAGCTTGCTAACTGCGCGTTTCTTTGATCCAAAACGTTACGATCTAGCAAATGTTGGTCGTTACAAAGTAAATAAAAAATTAGACCTTAAAACACGTCTATTGAACTTAACTTTAGCTGAGACATTGGTTGATGCTGAAACAGGTGAAATTATTGTTGAAAAAGGAACTGTTCTTACTCACCAAGTGATGGAAGAATTGGGACCAAAACTTGAAGGCGGCTTAAATTCCGTTACTTACTATCCATCTGAGGATGCAGTTGTAACTGATCCTATGACCGTTCAAGTAATCAAAGTCTTTTCACCAAAAGATCCAGAACGTGAAGTAACAGTGATTGGTAATGCGTATCCTGACTCTTCAGTACGTACAGTTCGTCCTGCTGACATCATCGCTTCAATGAGCTATTTCTTGAACTTAATGGAAGGTATTGGCAATGTCGACGATATCGACCATTTAGGAAATCGTCGTATCCGTTCAGTTGGTGAATTATTGCAAAATCAATTCCGTATTGGTTTAGCTCGTATGGAACGTGTTGTTCGTGAGCGTATGTCAATTCAAGACCAAGAAACATTGACACCGCAGCAATTGATCAATATTCGTCCAGTTGTTGCAAGTATCAAAGAATTCTTTGGTTCTTCTCAGTTGTCACAGTTCATGGATCAAACGAATCCTCTAGGCGAATTGACCCACAAACGCCGTCTATCAGCCTTAGGACCTGGTGGTTTGACTCGTGACCGCGCTGGTTATGAAGTCCGAGACGTTCACTATTCTCACTATGGTCGTATGTGTCCGATTGAAACTCCCGAAGGTCCAAACATCGGGTTGATCAACAGCTTGGCATCTTATGCGAAGGTCAATAAGTTTGGTTTCATCGAAACACCTTACCGTCGTGTGGATCGTTCAACTGGTAAAGTAACGGATAAAATCGATTACTTAACAGCCGATATCGAGGACCATTACGTAGTAGCCCAAGCCAATAGCAAGTTGAACGATGACGGTACATTTGCTGAAGAAGTCGTTATGGCTCGTGCTACATCAGAAAACTTGGAAGTTACGATTGATAAAGTTGACTACATGGACGTGTCACCGAAACAGGTTGTCGCAGTCGCAACAGCTTGTATTCCATTCTTGGAAAACGATGACTCCAACCGTGCCTTGATGGGTGCCAACATGCAGCGTCAAGCAGTACCATTGATCCAACCACGTTCTCCATGGGTTGGTACCGGTATGGAATACAAAGCAGCTCATGACTCAGGTGCCGCTTTATTATGTAAAAACGATGGTGTCGTTGAATTCGTAGATGCGCACGAAGTACGTGTACGTCGCGACAATGGCGCATTAGATAAATACGACATCACGAAATTCCGTCGTTCAAACTCAGGAACTAGCTACAATCAACGTCCTTTAGTTGGTTTAGGTGAACAAGTTGAAGTCGGCGACATCTTAGCTGACGGACCTTCAATGGAAAATGGCGAATTGGCATTAGGCCAAAACGTCGTCGTAGCCTTCATGACTTGGGAAGGGTACAACTATGAAGATGCGATCATCATGAGCCGTCGTTTGGTGAAAGATGATGTTTATACTTCAATCCATATTGAAGAATACGAATCAGAAGCACGTGATACAAAATTAGGGCCTGAAGAAATCACTCGCGAAATCCCGAACGTTGGGGAAGACGCATTAAAGAACTTAGACGAAATGGGTATCATCCGTATTGGTGCTGAAGTTCATGACGGTGATTTATTAGTCGGTAAAGTCACTCCTAAAGGGGTAACGGAATTATCAGCTGAAGAACGTTTGTTGCATGCGATCTTTGGTGAAAAAGCTCGTGAAGTTCGTGATACATCTCTTCGTGTACCGCATGGTGGAGGCGGGATCGTTCACGATGTGAAGATCTTTACTCGTGAAGCAGGCGATGAATTATCTCCAGGTGTGAATATGTTAGTGCGCGTGTACATCGTGCAAAAACGTAAGATTCATGAAGGGGATAAAATGGCCGGTCGTCACGGAAATAAAGGGGTCGTTTCTCGCATTATGCCAGAAGAAGACATGCCTTTCTTACCAGACGGTACGCCAGTTGATATCATGTTGAACCCATTAGGTGTGCCATCTCGGATGAACATCGGACAAGTATTGGAATTACACTTAGGTATGGCAGCTCGCCAACTAGGCATCCATGTTGCGACACCAGTCTTCGATGGTGCGCAAGATAGCGATGTTTGGGAAACAGTTCGTGAAGCTCGCATGGCAGCAGATGCTAAGACCGTTCTTTATGATGGACGTACGGGCGAACCATTCGATAACCGTATCTCTGTCGGCGTTATGTACATGATTAAATTGGCCCACATGGTCGATGATAAATTGCATGCTCGTTCAATTGGACCTTACTCTCTTGTTACGCAACAACCATTGGGTGGTAAAGCACAATTTGGTGGACAACGTTTCGGGGAAATGGAAGTTTGGGCACTGGAAGCTTATGGTGCTGCTTATACCTTACAAGAAATCTTGACTTACAAATCAGATGATGTCGTTGGTCGTGTGAAAACTTACGAAGCCATCGTCAAAGGTGAACCTATTCCAAAACCAGGTGTGCCTGAATCTTTCCGCGTATTGGTGAAAGAATTACAAGCTCTTGGTTTAGATATGCAAGTCTTAGATATTAATGATAAAGAAATTGAGTTGCGAGATATGGACGATGATGATGATGACTTGATCACAGTTGACGCGTTGACGAAATATGCAGAACAACAACAGTCTGCAAAAGAAGTCGAAGAGCAAGCAGCTGCTGAAAAAGCGGAACAAAAATCTGATTTGATCCAAGAAATCGAAACTGCAGAAGACTTATAAGAGAGTCGCACTTGTCTGAAGAGGTTGTATCAGAAGTGTTTAGCTTTATGGAATTTAGACTTATTTCCGAAGCAGCTACTTCTGGAACGCCGTTTATGCATACGTAAGTCAGCTACTCCCTAGCTGACTTACGATAAAATGAAATGGAGGGAAACCCTTTTGATCGATGTAAATAAATTCGAAAGTATGCAAATAGGTTTGGCTTCTCCTGAAAAAATCAGAAGCTGGTCATACGGTGAAGTAAAAAAACCGGAAACCATTAACTATCGTACATTGAAACCTGAACGCGAAGGGTTATTCGATGAAAGAATTTTTGGGCCAACCAAAGACTGGGAATGTGCCTGCGGGAAATACAAACGAATCCGTTATAAAGGGATCGTCTGTGACCGTTGTGGTGTTGAAGTTACACGTTCGAAGGTTCGTCGTGAACGGATGGGACATATCGAATTAGCAGCGCCTGTAACACATATCTGGTATTTCAAAGGAATTCCTTCTCGAATGGGTCTTGTGTTAGACATGAGTCCGCGTGCGTTAGAAGAAATCATCTACTTTGCATCGTATGTCGTAATCGATCCAGGTAATACAAGCCTAGAGAAGAAACAATTACTGACTGAACGTGAATACCGTGAAAAACGGGATCAATATGGTCAAGAATTTCACGCAGCAATGGGTGCGGAAGCCATCAAACAATTATTAGATCATGTAGATCTAGATGGTGAATCAGCAGAATTAAAAGAAGAGTTGAAAACAGCGCAAGGACAAAAACGGACACGTGCTATTCGTCGTCTGGATGTCTTAGAAGCGTTCCGTTCTTCTGGTAACCAACCAGGTTGGATGGTTATGGATGTTATTCCTGTCATTCCGCCAGATCTACGTCCGATGGTTCAATTAGAAGGTGGTCGTTTTGCGACTTCTGACTTAAATGATTTGTATCGTCGTGTAATCAACCGTAATAATCGTTTGAAACGTTTATTAGATTTGAATGCACCAAACATCATCGTTCAAAATGAAAAACGTATGCTGCAAGAAGCGGTAGATGCACTGATTGATAATGGTCGTCGTGGCCGTCCAGTTACTGGACCAGGTAATCGTCCATTGAAATCTTTGTCTCACATGTTGAAGGGGAAACAAGGTCGTTTCCGTCAAAACTTGCTGGGTAAACGTGTGGACTACTCTGCCCGTTCAGTTATCGTTGTTGGACCTTTCTTGAAGATGTATCAATGTGGTCTGCCAAAAGAAATGGCGATCGAATTGTTCAAACCATTTGTAATGAAAGAACTCGTTCAACGTGAAATTGCTTCAAATATCAAAAATGCGAAACGTAAAATCGAACGTCAAGAAGACGTTGTATGGGATGTCTTAGAAGAAGTTATCAAAGAACATCCAGTTTTACTTAACCGGGCACCTACGCTTCACAGATTAGGTATCCAAGCATTCGAACCAATCCTAGTTGAAGGTCGTGCAATCCGTCTTCACCCATTAGTGTGTGAAGCTTACAATGCCGATTTCGATGGGGACCAAATGGCTGTCCATTTACCTTTAGGTGAAGAAGCACAAGCCGAAGCTCGTATGCTGATGCTTGCTGCAACCCATATCTTGAACCCTAAAGATGGAAAACCCGTTGTTACACCATCTCAAGATATGGTCTTAGGTAACTACTACCTAACAATGGAAGAAGAAGGCCGCGAAGGTGAAGGAATGATCTTCCGTGACATGAATGAAGCTGTTTTAGCATGGCGCAATGGCTATGTTCACTTACATTCACGTGTGGCTGTTGACCCTAATACATTGGGCGACAAGCCATTTACTGAAGAACAAAAAGAACGCATGCTGATCACAACTGTTGGGAAAATTATTTTCAACGAGATCATGCCGCAAGAATTCCCTTATTTGAACGAACCAACTGATTTCAACTTAACACAACATACACCTGACAAATATTTTGTCGAAAAAGGTGCCGATATTCCTGCAGCGATTAAAGAACAAGAAATCATCTTGCCATTTAAGAAGAAAAATCTTGGAAACATTATCGCTGAAGTCTTCAAGCGTTTCAAAGTCACTGATACGTCAATGATGCTTGACCGCATGAAAGACTTAGGATATAAACATTCAACCCATGCTGGTATGACCGTTGGTATCGCCGATATCATGGCGTTAGCAGAAAAACAAGAAATCATCGACAATGCTCACAAACAAGTCGGCACGATCACAAAACAATTCCGACGTGGTTTGATTACTGATGATGAACGTTATGAACGAGTTATTGCTGTATGGAATGCAGCCAAAGATGAAATTCAACAACGACTAATGGAATCTTTAGATGCGAAGAACCCAATCTTCATGATGTCTGATTCTGGAGCCCGTGGTAACATCTCCAACTTTACTCAGCTTGCTGGTATGCGTGGTTTGATGGCCGCTCCGAATGGACAAATCATGGAATTGCCGATCATCTCGAACTTCCGTGAGGGTCTATCTGTCTTGGAAATGTTTATCTCGACTCACGGTGCTCGTAAAGGGATGACTGATACGGCCTTGAAGACAGCCGATTCAGGTTACTTGACTCGTCGTTTGGTAGACGTTGCCCAAGATGTTATCGTACGTGAAGAAGATTGTGGTACTGATCGCGGTCTAGAAATCTCTGCGATTCGTGAAGGTAATGAAATCATCGAATCATTAGAAGAACGTCTAGTCGGACGTTATACGCAAAAATCCGTGATGCATCCTGAAACTGGTGAAGTTCTATTGCCTGCTGATGCACTGATCAGCGAAGCAGATGCGAAACGTATTATTGATGCTGGCGTTGAGAAATTAACGATTCGTTCAGTCTTCACATGTAATACAAAACATGGTGTATGTAAACATTGTTATGGACGCAACTTGGCAACTGGTGATGACGTTGAAGTCGGCGAAGCGGTTGGTACTATTGCTGCTCAATCAATCGGTGAACCTGGTACTCAGTTAACTATGCGTACATTCCATACCGGTGGGGTTGCCGGAGATGATATTACACAAGGTCTTCCTCGTGTCCAAGAAATCTTCGAAGCACGTAATCCTAAAGGTTTGGCGGTTATTACTGAAGTTACTGGTGAAGTCGTTGAGATTGCTGAAGATGCTGCGACTCGTACGAAAGAAGTTACCGTCAAAGGTGAAACGGATACTCGTACGTATACGGTTCCTTACACTGCTCGCATGAAAGTTGTCGAAGGTGATATGGTTCATCGTGGTGCGCAATTAACAGAAGGATCAATTGATCCTAAACACTTATTGCAAGTACGCGATGTAATCTCCGTTGAAACATACCTGTTGCGTGAAGTTCAACGTGTTTACCGGATGCAAGGGGTAGAGATCGGCGATAAACATATTGAAGTAATGGTTCGACAAATGTTGCGTAAAGTCCGTGTTATGGACCCAGGTGACACAGATATTTTGCCAGGTACATTGCTTGATATTGCTGACTTTAAAGATCAAAACTACAATACATTGGTTGCTGGTGGCACACCTGCGACATCTCGTCCAGTCTTGCTTGGTATTACAAAAGCTTCATTGGAAACAAACAGCTTCTTATCTGCCGCATCATTCCAAGAAACAACTCGTGTCTTGACGGATGCTGCGATCCGCGGTAAGAAAGATCCATTACTTGGATTGAAGGAAAATGTTATCATCGGTAAAATCATTCCTGCTGGTACAGGTATGTCAACTTACCGTAACATGGAACCAAAGGAAGTTGTTGTAGCTAGCGAAAATGTCTACAGTATCTCTGATATTGAAGCGCAAATGGCAGCTGAAGACGCTTTGAATAATCCATTAGGCTAGAAAATTCTGGCTTTAAAAGACCACAAGATTCTGAAAAAGAATCTTGTGGTCTTTTTATTTTCAGGCTATTATAAGAAGGTATCTGGCAAATAAGCAAGCTCACGTTGAACAGATGTTAAATTTCGTTTAGAGCGCTGTATAAAGACTATTGCCAAAAGTCATTTTATGAGAGAATGACAAAAAATATAGGGATATAAAATTTCTGAGGTGCCATATGAGCAGAGCAAAGAAAATCATCTTGATTGTCGTGGGAATCATCGTGCTACTTGTTGGAACGGCGACTGTCTATTTATTAAAAGTGAATAATGATGTTGATCAAGCAATCAATAAAATGACTAAAAAAGTCAATTATAAAAGTACACGTTCGGCTAAGGTCGATTTAAAAAGTGGGGAACCATTCTCTATTTTACTAATGGGAACAGACACAGGTGATAAAGGGCGGAACTATCAAGGACGCTCGGATTCCATGATGTTAGTTACTATTAATCCTAAGAAAAAACAAACGCTAATGACAAGTTTGGATCGCGATATTTATACTCAGATTGTTGGGTATAAAGGGGACAAGAATAATTATGTCGCGAAGGGCGATACCTATTATGATAAATTGAATGCGGCCTATTCACTAGGTGGTACTAAGATGGCGATCGAAAGTGTTCAAGAAATGCTAGATGTTCCTGTTGATTATTATGTTGAGATCAATATGAAGGGGCTAAAAACATTAGTTGATGCGGTTGACGGAATTGAGGTCGACAACAAGATTGATTTTACTTTGGACGGTGTGCATGTCAAAAAGGGAAAGCAGGTTCTAGATGGCAGACACGCATTAGAATATGTGCGGATGCGCCACGAGGACCCAAAAGGTGACGTGGGCAGACAGGCAAGGCAACGAGAAATTTTATCTAAGATCATTCATAAGATTCTTTCTGTTGACTCTGTCACAAAGTATAAAAAATATTTGCGTGCAGTGGAAGATTATGTAAAGACCGATTTGAGCTGGAGTGAGATGCTGACGATCGCAACAGATTACACGCCTGCTGCAAAGAACATCCAACAGACACAGCTAGAAGGCCAGGGCGAGATGATCAGTGATATTTATTTCCAAATTTTGGGATTGAATAATCTGTTAGAGGAACAAAATATCGTGAAGAAGCAGCTCGGATTGCCTACAAAGAAAAAATTACCGAACCTTGATAAAGATGACGACAATCAATTATTCTTTGATGACAGCAGTGTGGATAAAATTAGTGCTGGAACGCATTATGATTATACTGGTTACGGAAAAATAATTTATCCGATTGATACGGATAATTATTAAAAAAGCGAAATACTATTTATGGGAATGATGAAGTGACCCCCAAATGTTAGACTTTTTTCGGAGTAGAGAAATCTACTCCGTTTTTTGTTTCTTAAGCTAAGCGATTATGCCGCTTTCTGTGCTGTTTCTCGAAACTGAACAGGGCTTTTCCAGTTCAATTTCTGTTTCATCCGGTGATTGTTGTAGTAATAGATAAAATCATCAATCGCCGTTTTTAGTTCATCAAAACTGTGATAGGTTTCTCCATGAAAAATTTCTTGTTTTAGAAGACTGAAGAAATTCTCCATGATGGAATTATCTAAACAATTTCCTTTTCGAGACATACTTTGAAAAATTTTCTGTTTCTTTAGTTTTCGACGGTAGGCTTTCATCTGATAGGCCCAGCCTTGATCCGAGTGGAAAGTGCGACGATACGGGCAATCATTCGTGATCGCGATGGCTTCTTCTAAGCCTTCCATGATTGCCAAGGCATTTGGCTTTTCCGAGATGCGGTACGAAAGAATCTCGCTATTATACATATCCATAAACGGGTCCAGATATAACTTTCTCTGACGGATCACGCCTTTGGTATCCACTTCAAGATATTTGAACTCTGTTGTATCTGTCGTAATTTTTTGGTGACAAATAGTCGTATAAAAGTGACGACGAATCCGGTGTTTCGCCACTTTCCCGACTTTTCCTCGGTAAGAACTGTAGCGCCGTGATTTCCGCGTGTATGAACGCACTTCGATTCCTAGTTTTCGAATCAAACGTTGGACTTTCTTTTTATTAACATGGAATCCACGATTCTTTAGTTCGTTCGTCATTCGTAAACAGCCATAATTTTTATGTTCTTTACGAATACGAAGCATTTCGGCTTCAATTTCTTGATCAGGGTTTTCTCTGTCAAATCGTTTTTGCCAGTACATAAACGTTGCTTTAGGAAAGTCCAAGGTCTCAAGAAGCTCAACTAATTTGAAGGATCCTCGGAGGCTGTGGATGATTCGTGCGATTGATTCGTTCGTCTTTGTTGGGCTTCCTGATTTCGCAGCTTCCTCAGTTCTTTTAAAAAGGCATTTTCTATCTGAAGTGAACGGACTTGTTTTTCTAATTCTTTAATACGGTCGCGTTCTTCCGATGTTACTTTAACAAAATCTTTCTTTGGCTTTTCTTTTTTCTTAGGCACGGTAGGTGGACGTCCTTTCGGTTTTGAGAGTCCCTTGATACCATCATCTCGAAAACTCCGCATCCAACTGGCAATCAGAGCATGATTCCTCATACCGAGTCTATTGGCAACTTCACGATAGGACAACTCACTCGTTTGATATAACTCTATCGCATCCATCTTGAATTGAACAGAGTAAGTATTATCATAATGTTTTCGAAAGAGTCCTTCCTCACCAAATTGTTGATAGGAATTAATCCAGCTTCTTACTTGATCCGCGTTCTTAACTCCATACTTTTTCGCTAGATAGCGATAGCCACCTTTTCCATCTAAATAATCTTGAACAACTTTCAGCTTGATTTCAAAGCCATATTCAGTCATAAAAATACCGACCTCCAAAAAGTTAGATTTTTGGTCTAACTTTTGGGGGTCGGTTCATGACTCAATAATCTGGGACGTTCTCTTTTTTTTACGAGTGTCTGAGCAGATTCATTTCAATTTTTCTAAAAAGGGTTATGATGAGATCAAAAGGAGGCATATTTTATGGCAGAAGAAAAAGCAATTTTTGCTGGAGGCTGTTTTTGGTGTATGGTGAAACCATTTGACCAGATGCCTGGTATCAAGCAAGTTATTTCCGGTTACACAGGCGGACATGTACCAAATCCAACCTATGAAGAAGTTTGCAGTGGTACGACAGGCCATACGGAAGCCGTAGAAATTACATTTGATCCAGCGGTGATTTCTTATCAGCAGCTGGTAGAAATCTATTGGCAGCAAACCGATCCTACAGATGCCTTTGGTCAATTTGCGGATCGGGGAGATTCCTATCGGCCGGTAATTTATTATGCTACTCCAGAACAAAAAGAAGTGGCGGAAGCTTCGAAGGAACGACTACAAGCCAGCGGTCGTTTCAAAGAACCAATCGTAACATCGATTGAACCGGCTCAAGCCTTTTATCCTGCTGAAGCGTATCATCAGGATTTTTATCGAAAAAATCCCGAACACTACGATGCTTACAGTGAAGGTTCGGGACGTAAGGGCTTTATCCGTAATCATTGGAACGCTTAACGGTTTTTTAGCAGGAATAATAGAAGGCCGATAAATAAGAAGGGTAAAAACGGCAGCTGTTCAGGAATCTTTTTACGCAAGGTCTGATAACCGAAAAAAATCAAACCACTGAGTGAAGCGATAAATAGAACCTGTAACAATTCATACCAAGATAAAAAGAAACTCCATAATCCAATTACCCAAAGATCTCCCAGACCTAAACTGTCTGGGAGTATTTTTTGACTGAAGAAAAATACTCCGCAAACAATTAATGGTTGGAACCAATGCGGATGAAATAGAACCGCTCCGCTAATTAATAAAATCACTCCCGTTCCCCCAAAAATTCTCATCTCGACAATCATATGATCCCAGTCGATTACGGCTAAAACAAGGGAGCTCAATAACCAGAATACTTGCCATAGGCTTTTCCAATCTAAATCCTGTAAAAAAATTACAAAGAGAATCCCGCAAAATAATTCTAACCAAAAACTTCGCGCAGAGAATCTTTGCTGACAGTGAGTACAATGGAATCTTTGCTTCAAAGCTGAGAGTAGCGGAATCAGTTCAATCGCTCGAAGCGGGTGACCGCAATGATCACAATGTGAAGGCGGATAAATCAAAGACTCATTTCAAGGAATGCGAACACAAACGACAGCTAAAAATGAGCCAATAATTGTACCAAAAATGAAATTTACGATTGTTCTCACCTCCTTTTTCAATAAGATACGAAAAAAAAGCACTTTACCAGCATTTTCTTTGTACTTTTATCATAATTGTATTATGCTTTTATTAGAGTAAAAATTAGGAGGTACAAAGGAATGAAATTTGAGAAAACCAAAGAAGTATTGAACCAATTAGTTGCCGATTTAAGTCAAATGTCTATGGTCATTCACCAAACTCATTGGTATATGCGCGGCCCTGGCTTCTTGACATTGCACCCAATGATGGATGATTTTATGGATGATGTAAATGATCAATTGGATGAGATTTCAGAACGCTTGATTACATTAGACGGCTCACCTTATTCAACATTACGCGAAATGGCAGATAATACAAAAATTTCTGATGAAGTAGGACGCTGGGATCGTACGATGGAAGAACGGTTAGCAATTCTTGTTAAGAACTATCGTTACTTGGCTGATCTTTATCAAAAAGGGATTGACGTTACTGGCGAAGAAGGCGATGATCCAACACAAGATATCTTCATCGAATTCAAAACAGCCACTGAAAAACGCATTTGGATGATCCAAGCTCATTTAGGAAAAGCACCAGAAATCGATGCTTAATTCGTTCAGAAAAGGCACACATCATTAATGATGTGTGCCTTTTCTGTTGCTTAAATTCTTTTTACTAAATTAATCCATTTTATTTGAACATATGTTGTTACATATTAACTATCCGCAACTCGTAAAGCATAGGAATCCAATAAAATTCTCGCGATGATTTGTAAGGGGAGCCTCGATCGAACTTCATAATCAGGAAAATAAGATCCTTCAGACTTGAAGCCGACCAAAGCAATCTCGCAATAGTTCATTAGACTGGAGGCATTGTTGGCGGTTAATAAAATTGAACCGATTTCGGACTCATAACAATTTTTGGCGGCGACAACGAGTTCTTTAGTCTCTCCATTTAATGAAATGAAAATGACAATATCTCGCTTGGTTAGTTTTCGACTGATATTTTTGATAATCTCTGGGTCGTTATGCATTTGACAGTTCTTCCCCGTCAATTGAAATTTCACCATCATTTCCTGGCCGATCATCTCTGAGAATCCTCGAGCAAAGATGATTACTCGTTCCGCGAATTTGATTTTTTGGATGGCATCTTCAATATTGCCAATTTCTATCATATTGATGGTTCGGACGACTTCCTGTTCATTCTTTAGAATAGCCCGTCGAATCCCTTTATCGACTTTATCTAATGAAGAGAAATTGATATTTTTATTCTCTTGTTCCTTTAGATGATGTTTAAAGGCAGTGAATCCTTCATAGCCTTTCTTTTTCATTGTGCGAACAATCGTAGCCGTAGAAACATTGGCCTGTTCGCTAAGTTTGACGATCGAGTAGTTGGGAATATCGAGAATGTGACTTTCAATGTAATCCCAAAGGTATTGTTCTGTGTCGCTCAATTTATGATCCATTGCTTCATTAACCTTCTTTCAATTATCACGAGTTAAAGGTATCACGAGTAATTAAAAGATGTAAAGCTTTTCAGTCATTAGCTTAAAATATGAAAACCTTTTCGTCTATGACTGCCTCATAATAAGGTCAAGGAGGTCGTCACTTATGTCCATTTACACTTGTACCTTGAATTTAGCAATCGATCTATTTATTGAAACAGATACTATGGAGCCTTTTACTGTAAACCGAACAAAGGATGATGATATCCAAGCAAATGGAAAAGGAGTCAACGTTTCACTGATCCTAAAAATGCTGGGAGTTGATACAACTGCACTAGGTTTTCGTGCCGGGTTTACTGGGAATTATATAGAAGATTATTTACAGGAAAAGGAGATCAGCACTGATTTTATTGAAGTTCCTGGGATGACACGGATCAATGTGTTTACTCAAGTCAATCAAACAAAGGAGGAATACAAATTAGTCAATCAAGGTCCAGAAATACCGCAGGAAAAGGTTGAAGTTTTTTTGGATCAAATTAGAAACTTGCAGGCTGAAGATTATCTCTGTATCTCGGGAAGTTTGCCGAGGGGGATTGAATCGACAATATTAGTCGATATTAGTCGGATTTGTCAAGAACGTGATGTTCATCTGATCATTGATAGCAGCTACAAGGAGATCATGGACTGTTTGCCCTACCACCCCTTTCTACTGAAGCCAAACGAAGAGGAGCTAGCTTCATGGTTTGGCGAAATTATTGATTCAGAAGAAGCCTATTTATTTTATGGACAGCAATTGATAAAAGCAGGAGCGCAAAATGTGCTGCTATCACTTGGCAGTGGAGGAGCAATTTTTTTCAGTCAGACTAAGATTATTTGTGGGAATTCGCCAATAGGAAAAGTAGTCAACACAGCCTGTGCCGGAGATACATTATTAGGAACCTTTTTGGCTGGTTATTTAACAGAGCAGCCGCTGGAAGAGACGTTACGCAAAAGTTTAGCCGCAGGAAGTTCTACTGCATTTCGCAAGGGGCTGACTGATTTTTCGGATGTAAAAGAACTAAGTAAACAAATTGAAATCAAAGAAGAGGGGTTAAAAACATGGGAAATTATCAATTAATCGCAGCAACAGGTTGTCCGACAGGTATTGCTCACACGTATATGGCGCAAGAAGCATTGGAACAAGCGGCTAAGAAAAAAGGCGTGACCATCAAAGTCGAAACCCATGGTCAGATTGGGATTGAAAATGAACTGACTGCTGAAGAAATCAAGCATGCAGAAGCCGTTATTATCGCGGCAGACAAAGATGTTCATCCAGAACGATTTGCCGGGAAACGAATTATTGATGTGTCGGTTAGTACCGGAATCAAAGATGCGGAACGTTTAATTGATGACGCTTTGGCTGGAAAAGGCTCAGTAGCAGCAGAGAATCAAGCAGTGGACACTTTAGAAGAAGAGACGGGAACTAACACAAGTTTCGGTCGCAGCATTTATAAAAATTTGATGAATGGTGTTTCCCACATGCTTCCTTTCGTAGTGGCAGGCGGTGTTTTGATCGCAATCTCATTTGCTGTTTGGGGAATTTATTCCTTCGATCCAGAGAATGCACAATATAATGCGACGGCCGCGATGCTGAAAAGTGTCGGTGATGCAGCAATGGGAATGATGGTTCCCGTCTTGGCAGCTTATATCGCGGAAGGAATCGCTAAACGACCGGGGTTAGTAGTCGGTTTTGTCGGTGGAATTGTCGCAACTAATGGAGGGACCGGGTTCCTAGGCGGAATTCTGGCAGGTTTTCTTGCGGGTTACTTGATCTTACTTCTGCAAAAAGTGATG
Source organism: Enterococcus avium (assembly GCF_002891025.1). Classification (NCBI taxonomy): domain Bacteria; kingdom Bacillati; phylum Bacillota; class Bacilli; order Lactobacillales; family Enterococcaceae; genus Enterococcus; species Enterococcus avium. The sequence goes on from NZ_NBSL01000002.1 coordinate 2,689,923, forward strand.
GCAGGCTTACCAAAACAACTGGATGGCTTAAAAGCAATCTTCTTATATCCAGTGATCGGAGTTGCAGTAATTGGTATTATCATGTCGCTATTAGCTGATCCGATGAAGGCTGTCAATGAAGGTATGATGAGCTTCTTAGCCGGCTTTGAAAATTCTAATCCGTTAATTCTTGGTGTAATCGTCGGCTGTATGTGTGCCTTTGATATGGGGGGACCAGTCAATAAAGCAGCGTATGTTACGGGAACGGCGTTATTAGCGCAAGGCAATACGACTTTCATGGCCGGTGTGTCAGCAGCTTGTATCGCGCCACCGTTGATTACAGGCTTCGCGACATTATTCTTTGGAAAATATTTTGATACAAATGATCGTAATGCCGGATTAGTTAACTTTATCTTAGGTTCTACACATATTACCGAAGGGGCAATTCCTTTTGCCGCAAAAGACCCGATTCGTGTATTACCTACGATGATGCTAGGTTCTTCGATTGCTGCTGTTCTTACCTATATGTTTGGTGTTCAAGTGCCTGCACCTCATGGTGGATTCTTAGTGTTGCCAGTTGTTACAGGGAAAATTCAGTGGGTCGCTTCGATTTTGATTGGTGCGCTTGTCGGCGGTGTGATCTTAGGACTCATCCAAAAGAACAGTGTAGCTAAAAAAGAAAAGCAGACGACAGAACAGGTAGAAAAATCAGCAGTGGCTAAGTAAAGGAGTACATGATGGGGATCATTCAAGAAGAAAAAATATTTTTAAATCAGTCTTTGACGACACAAAAAGAAGTCTTTGAATTTTTAGCCAATCAAGCGGTAGAGACGGGGATCTCAGCAGATGAGAAGCAAGTCTATCAAAGAATAATAGAAAGAGAAAATGAAGGCACTACCGGAATGATGGATGGCTTTGCCATTCCCCATGCGAAAGATCAATCGATCAGCGAGCCAAGCATTCTCATTGTTACATTAAATCAAGGAATTGAATGGAATAGTTTAGATGGACAATTGATCGACTTTATTATTGCGCTATTTATTCCAGACACAGAAGCAGGGACCACACACTTGAAATTATTATCCGCGGTCGCACGATTATTGATGCGCAATGAAGTGACTGAAAAACTAAAAGCTGCGCAATCAAAAGCGGAAATTGCGACACTACTAAATGAAAAAATAGGTGAAAATGAATGAAGACAATCAGTGCAGGAAAGAAAAAATATCTCGATCAGCTAACGAATGAGAATGGTGTTATCGGGGCTTTGGCGATTGATCAACGGGGCGCTTTGAAGAAAATGATCGGTAACTATAAGGAAGCGACAACGGATGATGTAATCAAATTCAAAGAGTTGGTTTCTCAACAGCTCACGCCTTATGCTTCAGCGATCTTATTGGATCCGGAATACGGTTTGCCAGCAGCAGAGGTGCGCGACGCCGAATGCGGTTTGCTTCTGGCTTATGAAAAAACTGGCTACGATGCGACAACACCGGGGCGCTTGCCTGATGTATTGAATGTTTGGTCAGTGAGACGTTTGAAAGAGGCTGGGGCAGATGCTTGTAAGTTCTTACTCTATTATGACGTGGATGAACCAGAAGAGATCAATGAACAAAAACGTGCGTACATGGAACGAATCGGCTCAGAATGTACAGCAGAAGGTATTCCATTTTTCTTGGAGATTGTTTCTTATGATGCAGAGATCGCAGATGCGACTTCCCAGGAGTATGCTCAAGTAAAACCACGTAAGGTGATTGGCGCGATGCAGGAATTTTCACAGGAACGTTATCAGGTTGATGTGTTGAAAGTTGAAGTGCCGGTAAATATGAATTTTGTTGAAGGGTTTGGCGAAACAGTTTGCTATACACAAGCAGAAGCAGCGGCGTATTTTAAAGAACAATCTGATGCAACCGAGTTGCCATTCATTTTCTTGAGCGCTGGTGTTAGTGCCGAGTTGTTTCAGGAAACGTTACGTTTTGCGAAGCAGTCAGGTTCAACCTTTAATGGCGTATTATGCGGCAGAGCAACCTGGGCGAATGGCGTCGAACCATTTGTGAAAGAGAGCGAAGAAAAGGCAATTTCTTGGCTATCTGAACAAGGGAAACAAAATATCATAGAATTAAATGAAGTTTTAAAAGAAACCGCAACCTCGGTTTATACAAAGGCATAAGCAAAAGGACTGTCCATTGCGGATAGTCCTTTTAACACTTTATAAGGCTGTTTTAGCTAGTTCGATTTGCTTTTTGACTTGGTCGAAACCAGTTCCGCCTAATGAATGGCGGCGAGTAACTGCTGTTTTTGAAGCTAGCGTATCATAGATGTCTTCTTCGATCACCGGATTGATGGCTTGATATTCTTCTAATGAGACGTCTTGCAGGTAGATTCCTTTTTGCGTACACTCCAATACCAACTTTCCAACAATCTCGTGTGCTTGGCGGAAAGGAATGCCTTTTGTCGCTAAATAATCAGCTAGTTCTGTCGCATTTGAAAAATCTTTTTCTGTTGCGTCGTGCATGATTTGAGTGTTGACGGTCACCGTATCGATCATCCCAGTCATGATATCTAAGCTTGTCGCTACGGTGTGGACCGTGTCAAACATGCCTTCTTTATCTTCTTGCAGATCTTTGTTATAAGCCAGCGGTAAGCCCTTAATTACGGTGAGCAAGCCAATTAAATCACCAAATACTCGTCCTGATTTGCCGCGGATTAATTCCGCCATATCGGGATTTTTCTTTTGAGGCATGATCGAGCTGCCCGTTGAAAAGGTATCGGTCAGTTCGACAAATTTAAATTCATGGCTGCACCATAATATGATTTCCTCACAAAAACGTGAAAGGTGCATCATTAAAATCGAACTATTGCTTAAAAATTCTAAAATGAAGTCACGATCACTGACGCCATCAAGGCTATTCATGTATAGGTCGCTGAAGCCTAGCTCATCTGCGGTCATCTGACGATCAATTGGGAATGTCGTACCAGCTAAAGCTGCACAGCCTAACGGTGAGATATCCACACGCTTCATACTTTCCTCCAAACGTGCCTGATCACGTGTCAGCATGCCATAATAGGCCATTAAGTGATGCCCAAAAGAAATCGGCTGAGCATGTTGCAGGTGAGTGTAGCCGGGCATGATTGTTTCGACATGCTCTTCAGCTTTATTAACTAAGACCGCTCTGAAATGGTGGACTTTCTCAATAATCTCAGTTAGATGTTCCTTCAAATATAAATGCATATCTGTCGCAACCTGATCGTTTCGGCTGCGAGCAGTGTGGAGTTTTCCAGCGACAGGTCCAATCTCGTCATGAAGCATTTTTTCCAAGTTCAAATGAATGTCTTCATTTTCAATCGTAAAGGTCAGTTCATCCTTCGCAGCTTTTTCTGCTAATATATTGAGACCCGTAGTGATTTGTTGCGCTTCTTCTTTTGTGATGATGCCCGTTTCGCCGAGCATTTTGACATGTGCTAAGCTGCCGGTAATATCTTGTGTTGCTAATTGCTGGTCAAAGGGAATCGAAGCACCAAAAGCGTCGATCCACGCTTCGTTTTTTCCATCAAAACGTCCGCCCCATAATTTTGCCATTGTTTTATCCTCACTTTTGTCTATGGATTTTTAACAAAAAAGACCGTCGCAACGGTCTTTTTTCAGCGCATATCTCGCGCTTTTCTTTTAGGGAGGAGGCATCTTTTCAGATACCTCAGGATGAAAACATTGCTGGTTTCCTTATTTCCTGACCGGAAAAGAAACTCTCCTATGAGCAATGGCAAGATGTGAAACCGGACGGCCTTATTTACCGGCAAGTAAAAGCCGCCTCACATCTGGTTTCTCTTGCACTTTCATGATTTCAAATTTTTCTTATTGTACAGTGGTCTGTTTGTTTTCAGCTTGCACTTCAGCATTTACTTTGGTTGGCAAGCCCCATAGTTTTATGAAGCCGATTGCTGCTTCTTGGTCGAACGTATCGGCAGATGTATAAGTCGCCAAATTTTCGTTGTATAAGCTGTTGTCAGATTTACGTCCTTCAACGATCACATTGCCTTTGAATAATTTCACACGGAGTACGCCGTTCACGTCTTCTTGTGATTGCTTCAAGAATGCGATCAAGGCATCCATCGTTGGATTGAACCACAGACCATCGTAGATCATTTGGCATAATTGCTGCTCGATAACTGGTTTGAAGTGCGCCATCTCACGAACAAATACTAAATCTTCTAATTCTTTATGGGCCTTCATCAATACTTCTGCACCTGGGCATTCGTATACTTCCCTTGATTTGATCCCAACCAGACGATTTTCAATATGGTCGATTCTACCAATGCCATGTACACCTGCGATGGTATTTAGCTTCATGATCAATTTAGCTAATGATAATTCTTCTCCATCTAATGCAGTTGGTACCCCTTTTTCAAACGTGATCTCAAGGATCGTTGGCTTATCTGGTGTATCTTCTAGTTCAGCAGTAATCGCATAGGCACCCGCTGGCGGAGTTGCCCACGGATCTTCTAGGATGCCGCATTCGCAGGCACGTCCCCATAAATTTTGGTCAATTGAATAAGGATTATCCAAATCCGCTGGAATCGGTACTCCTTTTTCAGCTGCATAGTTGATTTCTTCTTCCCGGGACCATTTCCATTCACGGACCGGTGCAATGATCTTCAAGTTCGGATCAAGAGCGGCGATGGAAACTTCAAAACGGACTTGGTCATTTCCTTTACCAGTACATCCGTGAGCAATTGTCGTTGCGCCTGTTTGGTGAGCCAATTCAACTAATTTCTTTGAAATCAACGGACGAGACAAAGCAGAAACTAGCGGGTAAGAATTTTCGTAGTATGTATTGCCTTGCAATGCGACTAAAACAAAATCTTGCGAGAACTCCTCGCGGGCATCAATTGCATAGGATTCTGTTGCCCCAACCTGCAATGCTTTATTTTTAATAAATTCGGTGTCGCGACCTTCGCCAATGTCCAAACAGCAGGCAATCACGTCGTAGCCTTCGTCGACGAGCCATTTGATTGAAACCGAAGTATCTAAACCACCTGAGTATGCTAAAATCACTTTTTCTTTCATCCTGATTGCTCCCTTATCGCTTTTTCATTAAATTCTAATTAATGTGTTGAAGTCATATTAGCATCGTAAAATACAAAAAGCAAGCACTTTTTAAATATTTATGCAAAATATTTTTGAAAATACGTTTCTTTATTCATTTTGACCTGTATAAAAGAAAGGATAGTGAATAGTAGAAGAAGTTAGAGAAAATGAAAATATTTTGCGTTTTCAAAGAGAAAAACATTGACATGGCAAGGCTTTGCAAGTATTATGGTAAATGGTATTGTTTGCCCCACGAGAGCCCCGGAAACTCAAGTGTTTGTCAAACATTCGAAATCGAAATTGGAGGAAAAAAACGTGCGTACAACATATATGGCTAAGCCAGGCGAAGTAGATCGCAAATGGTACGTAGTAGACGCAACTGATGTTCCTTTAGGACGTCTTTCAACAGTTGTTGCATCAATGCTACGCGGAAAAAATAAACCAACATTCACACCACACATTGACACTGGTGATTTTGTAATTGTAATTAATGCAGATAAAGTTAAATTGACAGGTAAGAAAGCAACTGACAAGATTTACTACCGTCACTCAAACTTCCCTGGTGGATTGAAATCAATCTCAGCAGGCGAAATGCGTGCTAAAAATTCTCGCCGTTTGGTCGAAACTTCTGTTAAAGGTATGCTTCCTAAAAACACTTTAGGTCGCGCTCAAGGCATGAAACTTCACGTTTACGGTGGAGCAGAACATCCACATGCAGCACAACAACCAGAAGTCTTAGACATCACAAACTTAATTTAATAGGAGGGAAATTCATTGGCACAAGTTCAATATAGCGGCACAGGCCGTCGTAAAAATGCAGTTGCTCGCGTACGTTTAGTACCAGGAACTGGTAAAATTACTGTAAATAAAAAAGACGTTGAAGAATATATCCCACATGCTGACCTACGTTTAGTAATCAACCAACCATTTGGTGTTACTGAAACAGCTGGTTCATATGATGTATTCGTAAACGTAAACGGTGGGGGCTACGCAGGTCAAGCCGGCGCTATCCGTCACGGTATCTCACGCGCTTTATTAGAAGTAGATCCTGATTTCCGTGCACCATTAAAACGCGCTGGATTACTTACTCGTGATTCACGAATGGTTGAACGTAAAAAACCAGGTCTTAAAAAAGCTCGTAAAGCTTCACAGTTTTCAAAACGTTAATATTCTTTGTATATCAATGTTTCAAGACACTTTTCAATTATTTGGAAAGTGTCTTTTTTTAACAGTAAAGAAAGTATAAAAAGTTAAGGGCTAAAAAGGCTGCACTACCAGTCTTTTAGCCCTTTTCATTTTGTTTTTGAACAAGTAAAATATTACTATGAAAGCGAATATTCTCGAAGCAATCTTTTTTGACGAACACCATAATTGGGATAACTTTGTTGAGAAATACGGGCGAAAGATTCGGCTAGTCGTCAAACGGGAAGTAAACAAGTTTAGATATTGTGGAGATATTCAAAAAGGATACCGACTGTTTGTCTGCGAAGGATGTCATCAAACAAAGTTTGTTCCCTTGAAATGTCGTGGAAAGTTCTGTCCAACGTGTGCAACAGGTGAAAGCCAAAGTTGGTCAGCGGTTGTGGCGAATGATATGTTTAAAGTGACACATCGGCACGTAATCTTTACGATCAATGAGGGGTTACGGGAAATCTTTATGATGGAAAACTATCGAGATTCCTTACTGAAAGGACTAATGGATGAAGCCGCAAAAATTATTCTTGCCTATTTTGAGAAAAGAAAGGTGAAGGCAGGTATAGTAGCTACAATCCACACCTTTGGATCAAAACTAGAATTTAATCCGCATGTTCATATGGTTGTTACTATGGGTGGCTTAACAAGAGATGGAAGTTGGGAAGAATACGATTATTTACCTTTTTCTATGTTAAGAAAATACTGGAAAAATGCTGTATTGAAACTAATTAGACGAACGTTAGGTGAGTGGGACAAGCAAAGAGTTCAATCAAGATTACAAGCTGCGTACAAGAACAATGGAGAAGGGTTTTACGTAAATGCTCCTAAAAGGAGCAGGACAAATCTAAAGTCACTACTCCAATACATCAGTCGTTATATGAAGCGTGGCCCGATCGCATTAAGCCGAATCTTAATGTATGATGGCGACACTGTCATGTTCAACTATATGGACAAACGAACGAATACTAAAGAGACGATGACCATGAGTATAGACGAATTCATAGCTGCACTGATTCGCCATATTCAAAATAAGAATTTCAAAACGATTCGTCGCTATGGAATCTATAGTCGTAGAATCAAAACATTAATGAAAAAGGTCATGAAGGAGTATCAGAAACGAGTAAAAAAGCGGTTTATCAATCTGAATGAGGCCTTAAGACCAAAATCCTGGGAAGAAAGAATAACCGAAGAATTTGGTGAAAATCCCTTAGAATGTTCTTGTTGCGGTGAGTACTATGAATTCGTTGGGATGAGTGTGCGCAAAAATGGAAGGTTAGTTATTAAATATGCGAAAGATAACCATGCAAAGCGGTTTATGCGAGAGGAGAATCGAAAAATTGACCAAAAAGAATTCAGGCAACAGTATGAAGAAGAAAAAGAAAAAACTTTTAAAGCAATTCGCTGGGATTGGGAACGCCAACGTGAAATTTATATGTCTAAGTTGTGGTGAAAAAGAATCAATCCCAATGGATGTAGTAAAATTTTTAGATGATGCAGATATTGCAAATGATCCGAACAATCCTCCCCAATTTACCTGTGAAAAATGTGGGAAGGAGATGTATCCAGAATATTATAGAAACGCCCTTGGAATAGAGTTTAAGATCAGTGATCTTCAATAAGAAGGTTAATCATACAAAAAGTCCACCGGAGAATTCATTCTCCGGTGGTTTTCTTAACATTAAAGGAAGTATAACATTTTAAGCGGTCAAAGGATTGATACATCAATCTTTTGACCGCTTTTCATCTGGTCTTTTTCCTATTAAACTGGAGATATGAAACCCAATATTTTACACGCCATTTTCTTTGATGAATATCAAAACTGGGAGAAATTCAATCAAAGGTACACAAGAAGGATTCGATCCGTTGTGAAAAGAGAAGTGAAGAAGTTTCGCGATTGTGGTGACCTTAAAAAAGGTTATCGTCTATTTGTCTGTGAAGGATGCCATGATGTAAAGAAAGTGGCTTTTCGTTGTAAAGGGAAATTTTGTCCAACTTGTGCAACTGGGGAAAGTCAACGGTGGGCAGAGGTTGCGGCGAATGATCTGTTTACAGTGACGCATCGACACGTCATCTTCACGATCGATGAAGGTTTACGTGAGATTTTTCTGAAGGAGAAGTATCGTAAGGAGCTTTTAAAAGGATTAATGGATGAAGCTGCACGGATACTATTAGATTTTTTTAGAAAGCACCATATACAAGCTGGGGTTGTGGCAACACTCCACACCTTCGGTTCTCAGCTAGAATACAATCCGCATGTTCATTTAGTCGTCACCATGGGTGGACTGACGAAGGATGGAAAATGGAAGGACTATGACTATTTTCCGTTCGCAATGTTGAGGAAATATTGGCAGAATGCGGTCCTAAAGCTCATTCGAAGAACCTTATCCCAATGGGATAAGGCACGAGTCCAGCCGCTTTTACAAGCGGCGTACACGAAAAATGCAGAGGGTTTTTACGTGCATGCACCCAAAAGGAGCCGAACTTCTCTCAAAAAGATATTAGAATATATCAGTCGTTATATGAAACGTGGTCCCATTGCTTTAAATCGTATCCTTTTGTACGATGGGAAAATAGTGATGTTTCAGTATCATGATAAACGAACTAACACGGATAAGATAAAGACGATGTCGGCAGAGGAATTTATTGGTGCACTGATTCGTCATATTCCAGAGAACCAGTTCAAAACAATTCGTAGATACGGCATTTATAGTCGGCGGATCAAGACAATCATGAAAAAAGTATTAAGTAATTACCAGAAAGAGATTCAACGAATGCTTGTGAATGTGAAGAAAGCACTTAAACCAAAATCATGGTGTGAACGAATAGCCGAAGAATTCGGAGTAAATCCATTGGAATGTACTAGATGTGGCGAATATTATGAATTTAGTGGAGTTAGTGTGTCTAAAAATGGACGACTTGTAGTGAAATATGCGAAGAATAAAGAATCGGAACGATTCATGCGAGAGGAGAATAAAAAAATTGGGGAAGAAGCATCGAAACGTAAGTATGAAAAAGAAAAAGAAGCAGCTTTTAAAAAACTTCGATTCCAATGGAGTGGTTCATTACATTTGTCTTGAATGTGGGATAAAGGAAAAAATTCCAAAGGAAGTAGTTCAATTTTTGGATGCAGGAGATGTTGCATTTGATCCTGAGAACGCTCCGCAATTTGATTGCGAAAAATGTGGTGGAGAGATGTATCCAGAATACTATAAGAACGTACTTGGATACGAATTTAGAATCAGTGATCGACAATAAAATGATTTATCTAAACAAAAAGTCCTCAGGAGCGGTTTTCTCCTGAGGTTTTCTTAGTTTAAGAACACATTCGAGAACACATTCATCCTAGTTCTTTAATCCTTTTTGAAATGCTTCGAAAACAGTCTTATCAACTACATCTGGTGTGTTTACGTATATCTTTGTAGTAGAAATATCTGAGTGTGTTAAAGCATTAGATATTTGATTCATATTTGCTCCGCCTTGTCTAGCTATAGTTGCATAGGTATGACGAAGCTTATGTGGAGATAAATGAGCCAATTCAGGATGTCGTCTTTTAATTGAATTGATTCGATAGTTTAGGTAATCAGCGTGAACAGGGCAATTTACTTCTCCGGATGGTTTAGTATAGGTAAAGAGATACTGATCTGGTGTTTGATTAATTTTTAATCTCAACAATTGCTCAGTTTGCACTGATTTCCATTTGCTTAGTAATGCCATTACAATTTCGGGTACTTGAATTACGGTATCCTTTCGACCTTTTGTAAATTTCTTTTTTTGATATTTATCCAAAGCATGTTTAAGGCGAACCGTTTGTTTCTCAAAGTCGATATATTTCCATTGCAAAGCATACGTCTCACTTTTTCTATCACCAAGATATAGGGTAAGCATGAAAAGAGTATAGTCATGAAGAGTAAGCAAGTGATTATTCAAGTCAGTGTTTACTGCTTCTATCCAAGCAATAAGCTCTTCTGACGATAATGCTTGATTACCTTCCCGTATCCTTCTTTCTTCTAAAGCAATTTTTTTAGGTGCAGTGATACATTGAATAATTTTGGTAGTTCGGTTAAATTCAATATAATTTAGTATTTCTGCAATATCAAACATAGAACGGACATATCCTTTGATAATTTTTATATTTGCGTATTCTTTCGATTTTTTTGTTAATTCATCTGATATTATCTCAGTATTTGAATTTAGATAGTTCATTGCATACTCACCAAACATTGGAAGGATGTGCAATCGGAATATATCTTTAGTATTACTAATTGTTACGTAACTTGGAGCTCTTTTTGATCTAGTAGTCTGACCTAGTTCATATCTAGGAAGCCATTTTGATTCATAGAATTCCTTAAATTTTATTTTTCCTTTTAATTCTAGTGAATTTGCATTCTCCTCTCTTAAAACTGTTTCAATTTTCCTTTTCATTGCATTTTCGGCTTTAATAGCCAATTGCCTAGTTGGAAATACTTTTTGATACTTTTCTGATGTAATTCCAGTGATTTCTCTGAATTTTTTTGGATACCTCAGATTAGTTTTATATTTCCCATTTGAAAGTTTTGTAGGCAAAATTCCTCACTCCCTTAAAAAGTAAGGCAGTATATTTCGCTATTCTTAGTATATGCGGCGAGAAGAAATTTTCAAATTGTTTTAAATGTATTCATAAAATCTTTGATATCCTCTATGTCAAAGCGAACTATACCGTCAATTCTGATTACTGGAAAATTATATATACGAATCCACTTATCTAAAGTATTATTATCAATTCCTAGAAACTCACAGGTTTGTTTTTTATTCAAGTAGACTCTCAATTTTATAAAATCATCTCCTAAAAAAGATTAGAATTTTTGAATTGCTTTGGGTAAGCACATAGGAATTTCACCTCTCCCCAGTTTACGGCGAGCCTTACGGAAGTATCATTATTTGCTGCTATTGTCATGGCATTTTGTTTTCCCAGAACAAAAAGAAATCTCTAAGTATTTGTCGCTAATCAGGTCATGGCGTACTTGAGTTTCTAGCTCGAATAGCAGGGATCGTTATTCAAAAATTGTATTTAATTGTCAATGATCAAAAATAGGTTTTTTCCTATTCACTATTAATAACGATAAACATGTATAAAAAGACACACTACGAAAAAAGTTAAATGGAGTTTACTGATTTTCATATTTGTATATGGAACAGACATAGTCTTGAATAATTTTTATAAATGTTTTGATGCTTATCAACTTATTCAACCCGCTATCCACTTTAAGTATAATTTTTCCATACGCCAATAAAGTAGTTTTAGGAGCATGTTCTCATTTGAGAACGCTCCTTTTTTATATATTTTGAAAGCTACTTACTATACGCGTAGTTTCAAATAGTTTTGTCATTCTAATCTTCAGCAACAGAAAAAAATCTAAATTATAAAATTTAGGGTTGACTAAAATATAATTTTTGTATACCATATGATCGTGATAATCATTATCATTTAGAAGGAGAAAGTTATGTTAGAAGTGAAAAAGCTTAATGTTTGTTATAACGATTTTTTAGCATTGAACGAGATTTCTTTAAAAATACAAGAAGGTGCTTTAACAGGTATTATTGGTCCAAATGGTGCTGGAAAATCTACATTGCTTAAAGCAATGTTAAATATTATCCCTCATCAGGGAGAGGTCTCCATTAATAATGAAGATATCAATAAAAAACTGGTGAAGATTGCATATGTAGAGCAAAAAGCTGATATTGATTTTACTTTTCCAATAAAAGTAAAAGAATGTGTATCTATGGGAACATATGCCGGAATGAAAGTTTTTCAAAGAATTAAAAATGCAGAATGGCAAAGAGTTTCAAAGGCTTTGGAAAAGGTCGATATGGGAAAATATTCTAATCATCAAATAGGAGAATTATCTGGAGGACAATTTCAACGTGTACTTTTAGCAAGATGTCTTGCTCAAAATGCGGATTTCATATTTTTAGATGAACCATTTGTAGGGATAGACTTAGTTAGTGAACGAATAATTATGGATACGTTAAAAGAATTGAAACATCAGGGAAAAACAGTGCTAATTGTGCATCATGATTTAAGCAAGGTAAAGAAGTATTTTGATAATATTATTCTTTTGAATCGAAATCTAATTGCTCACGGAAGTGTAGAATCTGTATTTAATGAAGAGAATTTAAAAAAAGCCTATGGAGATACTATATTTATTGGAGAGACTAACTATATAGAGTCAAGTAAAAATTAGCCAAATCAAAAAATATTTTATAACAGATAATTCCGAAAAAAGGGTACAACAAATAAGCTTCTTACCATTAGTTTTTTTGAATGTTCAATAGCTAATCAGAAACAATTATATAAGGCTCGTTTTTAGTCAAAATAGCATGAATCACGTAACAAAGCTTACGAGAAACCGCACCTAAGGCAGTTAGATGATGTTTTCCTTCGGAAACTTTTTTCTGGTAAAACGCACTAAAAACAGGATCACATTGAGAAGCTACTAAAGCCGCCGAAAACAAGGCTTTTCGCAAATATGGAGACCCTCGTTTACTCATAACATTATGCGTTGCCTCATATTGCCCTGATTGTGTCACGGAAGCGTCTATCCCAGCGTAAGCAACGAGTTTTTTCGGGTTAGAAAATTTTTGAATATCTCCGATCTCACCAAGAATAGTCGCACCGTTTATAGGACCAATTCCAGGAATTGTGAGAATAACAGAATTTAAAGTGTCCATTATGTGCTTGATTTCTCTTTCCGTTTCCTTTATTTGGCTTTCAATGAATTTTAATTGTTCAATCATTGAACGTAGTTGGAAGGTGAACGCTTCTTGAGCAAATTTTACTCCAAAGGAGTTAGAAGCTGCTTGCTTCAATTGGTCCGCTTTTTCTGCCTTGATTCGGTTCCTGCTTAACTCAGCTAAGTATTGGGCCAAAGTTTCTGAGGAAATGTTTTCTAAGTCGATCGGGGCACTAAACGCCAGCAATAACTCTTTAGAAGCTTTTCCGAAAACGCCCTGCTTGGTAAAAATCGTCGCGTATTCTGGAAAGACTTGATCCAATACGGCTATAATTTTTCTTTTGAAGTCGCTCGCTGTACCTACTAAATAAGTTCGGTAACGAGAAAGTTGTTTCAAAGAAAAAACATTTTCATCGGATAAGACCGTTTCGACAAATGAGCCATAGCGCATTAAGTCAGCAATCAAAACAGAATCAATAATATCGTTTTTTCGTTTCCGTATTTCTGTACCTTTACGCCATCCGTCTGTTTGAAGGGGATTCACAACGTGAATCAAATAATCTGATTCGTGAAGGTATGAAAAGATGGACAGCCAATAGTGCCCCGTGGCTTCCATCCCTATAACAAAGTCACTGGGTGCTCCGGAATAGTCGACCATTCGCTCAATTAATGACTCTGCTCCTTCAGTGGTGTTAGGAAATGAAAAACCTTTTAGTAATACCTTTCCTTCCTCGTTCATGATAGAAGCAACGTGAGTGCGTTTACCGATATCAATGCCTAAAAAGTACATGTATATCTGACCTTTCAAAAAAAGAATTTTGGATTGAAATCCACTCAACTGAAAAGCGTCACTACCTTGTACGAGATACGGAGTAAAGTAAGGACTTTCAACATCTAACTCATACGCAATCCACTTATCAGAGAGAGGAGCCAGTCTCTCGAGTGCGGGTTCAATGACCCAAGGGGGGAACGGCTTAGCCTCTCAATCCAATAAATATATTATCTCAAAAGAAATGAGTTAATACCAAATTAAAATAACGATGGTTCATAGGGTTATCCAATCAAAACCGGAAGGTTAAAACCCTAACTCTAATATACAAGGGGGAATAATATGCTTCAAAATTTTATTAATGGTCTGTATGACTTTCACTTTTTACAGAATGCTCTAATTACATCTGTAGTTATAGGGATTGTTTCTGGAACAGTAGGTTGTTTTATTATTTTAAGAGGAATGTCTCTTATGGGTGATGCTATTTCTCATGCTGTTTTGCCAGGAGTAGCAATTTCTTATATTTTAGGTATTAATTTTTTTATTGGTGCGATTGTATTTGGTCTATTAGCTTCTATCATTATTACTTTTATAAAAAGCAATAGTGTAATAAAAGGAGATACAGCAATTGGTATTACTTTCAGTTCTTTTTTAGCATTAGGAGTTATCCTTATAGGAGTTGCAAATAGCTCAACGGATTTATTTCATATCTTATTTGGAAATATTTTAGCTGTACAAGATATTGATAAGTGGATTACAATTGGCGTTTCTGTTTTAGTGTTGGTTACAGTTGTTCTATTTTTTAAAGAATTATTAATCACTTCTTTTGATCCATTAATGGCAAAAGCAATGGGGATGAATGTCAGTTTTTATCATTATCTATTAATGATTCTATTAACTTTAGTAGCAGTAACAGCTATGCAAAGTGTGGGAACTATATTAATTGTTGCAATGTTAATTACACCAGCTGCTACAGCATATTTATATGCAAACAGCTTAAAAACTATGATATTTATTTCGGCGACAGTCGGAGCGTGCTCATCATTGCTAGGTTTGTTCATTGGTTATAGTTTTAACATAGCAGCAGGATCAAGTATTGTTTTAACAGCGGCATTCTTATTTGTAATTAGTTTTCTAATCTCACCAAAACAAAAATTTTTAAGAAAGAAGGAGAGAAAGTTATGATGAGAAAATGGAAAGCAGTACTGGGAAGTCTGGGGATTTTGATTGCTCTTTTTATATTCGGGGCATGTTCAACAAATAGTAAAGACAAAGATACAGTGGCTTCGAACGAAAAATTAAAGGTAGTAGTTACTAATTCGATTTTAGCAGATATTACTGAAAATATAGCAAAAGATAAAATTGATTTACACAGTATCGTACCTATTGGGAAAGATCCCCACGAATATGAACCTTTGCCTGAAGATGTTCAAAAAACTTCAAAAGCAGATTTGATTTTTTATAACGGTGTTAACTTGGAAACTGGAGGAAATGCTTGGTTTACAAAATTAGTAAAAAATGCGAACAAAGAGGAAAACAAAGACTATTTTGCAGCAAGTGATGGCATAGATGTTATTTACTTAGAGGGTCAGAGTGAGAAAGGGAAGGAAGATCCTCATGCTTGGTTAAATTTAGAAAACGGTATTATTTACGCTAAAAATATTGAAAAACAGTTAGCGGAAAAAGATCCTGATAATAAAAAATTCTATAAAGAAAATCTAGATAAGTATATTGAAAAATTGGATTCTCTAGACAAAGAAGCTAAATCTAAATTTGCTTCAATTCCGAATGATAAAAAAATGATTGTTACAAGTGAAGGATGCTTTAAATATTTCTCGAAAGCGTATAATGTGCCTTCTGCTTACATTTGGGAAATCAACACTGAAGAAGAAGGAACACCAGATCAAATAAAACACTTAGTTGAAAAATTACGCACAACAAAAGTTCCCTCCTTATTCGTAGAAAGCAGTGTGGATGATAGACCAATGAAAACAGTATCAAAAGATACCAATATTCCTATCTATTCAACGATTTTTACTGATTCAATTGCAGAAAAAGGACAAGATGGTGATAGTTACTATGCGATGATGAAATGGAACCTGGATAAAATTGCTGAAGGCCTTTCGAAATAATTTGGAGGGTAGGTATGGTACAAATTAAAACGACTACTATACTAATTTATTTACTAGCAATTCAGGAATTATCAAAAAGAAAAAAGAAATTAAAAAATAATGATTTAGCAAAAGTTCTAAGTGTTAGTCCAGCATCTGTAAGTGAGATGCTGGCTAAACTTAGATATGAGGACTATTTAGATATAGGATTTCAATTAACTGATAAAGGGAAAAAATTTATTGACGATTACAAAAAAGGTTTTAAGTAAAAGACTTTATTTTTAGGGAGGATAAGAAAATGGCTATTGGAGTGATTATGATAGGACTTATCCTAATAGCTGGATATAATTTTTTTAAATCTTTCTCGGATTATTTTAGAAAAGGTGAATGATTTAGATGAGTCTATTAATTCTTGTAGGATTGCTTTTTGTATCAGTTATTCTGCTCTTTCTCATTAGTTTAGCTCTAAGGAATGAGTTCAGTAATAAACGTTAACGATTGAAACTTCAAGTCCTGTGTAAGATAATAAAGTTAATTCATCTTATTAGGAGGAAGTACCCATAGAAACCAGAGATTATATTATAACTCACCAAAAGTTAATAGAAAGTGGACTAAGCCATTTTGAAAAAGAAGGATTTCAGCAAACTAAGATAAGGCAACTGTGCTTGACCGCAGGCGTAACTACGGGTGCTTTTTATAAACATTTTACTTCTAAGGAAGCGCTATTTGAAGAAATTATTCAGCCGCATATTAATGCGCTTATTAACATGTATAATGAAGAGTTTGCCAAATACCTCTTAAACTTAGAAAATATAGATATAGAGAAAAGTTGGAGAGAGAACTTCAATGAATTAGATCCATTTATTAATTATATTTTTGAGAATAAACGTATATTCGATTTGGTTTTATTCCAATCAGCTGGAACCAAATATCAAGATATTGTTGAAAAAATTACATCATTTGTGACAAAAAAGACAGTCTGTTGTCTAGATAAGTTAAAGACTATCGGAATGATCAATCAAAATTTAGTCTTTAATGAAGAAGAAATCCACTTCTACATTTACTCATTCTACGCTACATTCTATGATATATTGAAGCATAGCTATTCAAAAGAAAAGACTATGCTATTAACCAGAAGATTGTATCAATTTTCTGTTCCTGGGTGGATTGAATTACTGAGTTAATTAAAAAAAGCTTGCATTGAGAATTGTTCTCAGTTATGCTTTTTGATAAGATCGCACTGTTATCTGAATAACGGTGCATTTTTATCAGCTTAAGATAACAGTGCGATCTTATTTTTTGGAGGTGAAAGAGTGTCAAAAATCAATCCGTTAACCTTGATTACTTTAAATATTTTTTTCCCAGTCATTATTTTTTTAGGAAAGGGAAATATATTTCAAGTGGGGTGTTTCATTATTGCTACAGTTTTAGTATTGATGTTTCGTAAAATAAAGACATGTATTTATTTCATCTTGATTTATTCAGTTCTGTTTTTAGCAATGAAAATTATTGATGCTATCAAGATAGAGTTTTTTACTATTTTTTTTGGGACATCCTTATATATTGTATTTCGAATGTTGCCGGTCGTAATGATTTCATGGTTGTTGGTTAGTGTCTATACTAGCAATGAATTATTATCCTCTTTAGAAAAAATACATTTACCGAAAAAAATAATGTTAAGTATTACAGTAGTGATCAGATTCTTTCCGACTTATCGTTCTGAAATAAGAATGATTAAAGAATCTTTAAAAATGAGAAACATTCGCTTGTCTTTTTTTCAGCCTCTGCAATATTTGGAATTTCTGTTAGTTCCCGTTCTTATACGTGCAACTATGATTGCTGAAGAAATGACCGCTAATGCAATAACAAAGGGGATAGGATCTCCTGTGAAAAGAAGTTCTTACTATAAAACAAACATGAGCTTATTAGACTATATCATCCTGTTTTCCGTTACTATTTTTTTCTTAAGTATTTTGATTTGAGGTGAAAGAATTGTTTGAATTTAACAATGTTTCTTTTTCATATAAGGATGTTAAGGAACAAGCGCTTGTTGACCTTAATTTTTCAATAAAAAAAGGTAGTCTTACATTGATTACTGGTTCTTCTGGGAGTGGGAAATCCACACTATTAAAGTTAATGAATGGACTTATTCCAAGACTTTATGACGGAAAATTGGTTGGGGAAATTTTATTTGAAAATAACTCGCTACAATCCTTAACACAAGAAAGTATATCAAAAAATATTGGCTACGTAAGTCAAGATCCTAGAGGACAATTCTTTACAACAAATACAACGAGTGAGTTAGTATTTTCGATGGAAAACTTTGGATTTACAAAAGAGCATATGGATAAAAGAATCAATGAATTAGCTGAATTATTAGATCTTTCAAATATATTAGATAAAAACATTTTTTCGCTATCAAGTGGTGAACGGCAGAAAATTTCTATTGGATGTAGTTTATCGCTAAACTCTAAATTAATTATATTGGATGAACCGTCTTCAAATTTGGACTTCAAAGCGACTAAGAAACTTGCTGACTTACTTTGTGATTTAAAAAATAAAGGATTTACTATTGTTATAGCTGAACATCGTTTTTATTATTTGAAAGAATTAATTGATCAAGTTCTATTTGTTAAAAATAGAACTGTAAAAACTACAACTATTCAGTTGTTAAAAACTGAAAACAATAACGCATTAAGGAAATTTGACATTTTTAATAGTTCGATTGAAGTTCCCTATATCGAAAAGGCAAGTGCAGATGTATTAAAAGTTGAAGAAATTACTTATGAAAATATTCTAAAAGACATAAATTTTGATGTCAAAGTTGGAGATGTTATTGGTTTGGTAGGGAAAAACGGTGTGGGGAAAACAACCTTACTAAGAATACTCATGAAGATTATTCGCCCTACCAAAGGAAAGATAATCGAAAATAAAAAAAATTTGTCATCGCCGTTTTTAGTAATGCAAGAAATGGATTACCAATTTTTCACAGAATCAGTGAGGAGCGAGCTAGCCCTGGGGAATGAAATAGTTAGTAAAGATCAGCAAGAAAAAATTTTAAAAAAAATGGAACTTTATAAAATGAAAGATCAATTACCGTTTGATTTATCCGGTGGAGAAAAACAAAGATTATTGGTTTCTATAGCTTCATTGTCAAAAACTAATTTATTTCTATTTGATGAACCTACAAGTGGGTTGGATTATATCAATATGGAAAGGATTGCTGACCTTATTAAAGACTTAAAAGAAAAGGGTGCAGTAGTTATAGCCACTCATGATCCGGAATTTCTTTATAAAACATGCAATAGAATTATTTATTTAAAAAATGGTGGAATAAAAAAAGATATAAAACTTAGAGTAGAAGATTCAACTTTGATAGAACAGATTTTTAATGACATAACGAAATAGAATTGAGGAGAATATATATGAAAACAAAAGATTATATTTTTATTGGTTTAGCTACAGTTATTTCCCTAGTAATTTACTTTTTTTCAATAATGGTTAGTAGTATTGGTGGGGCGTTTGGTCACAGCATATCCCCAGGGATTTTTGGATTATTATCTGGAATCATATTTGTTTATATTAGCTATAACTACCCTAGAAAAGGAATTTTTACTATTTACACAATTGTTTTATTGTTATTTTTTACGTTAATGGGCGGGGCGTACTTACCTTGGTTTATCAGTTCGATTAGTATGGCGATCTTAGCTGATATTATTCTATCTGTATTTGGATATGATCGAGCAATTCCTCAAGTTGCGTCTTGGGCTCTAATGCAATTAGGCAGTGCTGCCGGACAGTGGATTCCTATATGGTTCTTTACAGATCGTTTTCGTCAAGATTGGATAGATAAAGGACAATCTGCTGCAACAATGGATGCAATGATCCACTACGCGGTGGGTATATGGGGAATTATTTCAGTGTTAGTTGTAGCAAGTTTATCTATGATTGGTGTATTGATTGGAAGAAAAGTCTTAAAAAAATACAAAAAATAGAACGTAGTTTACCTTCTATCTGTTTGTACATCTCTAATTTACGCTATTACGGAAAGCATTAACAGTTGTAAACGAATAAGAGAAGAAATTGAATGCGGGGGAGGAAAAAATGAAAGTATACAAAAAATTATTTAGTTATGTCCCTAAAATGAAATACTACGGATGGTTAGCCACTTTATTTTCTGATTTTTCTGTCGTATTAACAGTCTATGGATATTACAGTATTTACAAATTTCTTCAGTCTCTAATTATTGTAGGAGATGAATATTTAGCTAAGAGTTATGCGGTTCAAACTGTTGCTTGGTTAACTTTAGGAGCTTTATTTTATATTTTTTCTGGCTTATTTTCTCATATCCTTGGGTTTCGCTTAGAGACTAATTTGAGAAAAAAGGGAATTAGCGGTTTAACAGAAGCAAGTTTTCGTTTTTTTGATTTAAATTCTTCGGGATATATTCGAAAGACAATTGATGACAACGCGGCTAAAACACATATGGCAATTGCTCACTTGATTCCAGATAGTGCTCAAGCCATAGTAACACCTGTTTTATCAGTTGCCTTAGGCTTTTTCATTAACTTTAAAATTGGATTGGTTCTAATCGCCATGTTAGTAATTGGTGTATTCTTGTTAAAGAAAATGACAGAGAATACAAATTTTATTCAAAAATATCAAGAATCGTTAGATGTGTTAAGCTCTGAAACGGTAGAATATATCCGCGGAATTCAAGTTATAAAGATATTTGGTGCTAAAGTAACATCATTTAAAGCCTTGAATAAAGCAATTAACGATTATGCTAAGTTTGCATATAAGTATTCTTTGAGTGGGAAAACACCTTTTGTTCTTTTTCAATGGCTATTTTTTGGCATAGTTTGCATTTTGATAGTTCCTATAACCTTTTTTATAACTTCTCTTACCACTCCCAAGATCTTAGCTGTTGACTTGTTGATGTTGTTTTTTTTAAGTGGAATTATTTTTGTTTCTTTCATGAGAATAATGTATGTAAGTATGCACTTGTTTGAAGCAAGATATGCAGTCGAAACACTAGACTCCCTTTATTTAGAAATGAAGCAAGACCAACTAAAATATGGGAACGAGACACAGATTAAAAATTGTGACATTGCATTTGAAAATGTCAGCTTTTCATACAAAGAAGAGTGTGTTTTAGAAAATTTCAACTTAGTTTTAGAACAAAAAAGAATTTATGCATTAGTAGGAAAATCAGGAAGCGGAAAGAGTACGATAGCTAAACTAATTTCAGGTTTCTACAATGTGGATAAGGGACAGATTAAAATTGGTGGTAAGCCTTTAAATCACTATTCAAAAGACACAATTATTAACACAATTGCTTTTGTCTTTCAAGATACGAAACTATTCAATCAGAGTATTTACGATAACGTTTCTATAGCAAATCCTCAAGCGCCAGCAAGTAAAGTATTTGACGCGCTAAGATTAGCCGGTTGCGAATCGATTTTAGAAAAATTTCCCGAAAGAGAGCATACCTTAATTGGTAGTAAAGGAGTTTATCTGTCAGGAGGAGAAAAACAACGTATAGCTATTGCCAGAGCAATTTTAAAAGATGCAAAGATTGTTATTATGGATGAAGCCAGTGCATCTATTGATCCAGATAATGAGTACGAACTACAAAAGGCTTTTCAATATTTGATGAAAGAAAAAACAGTTATTATGATAGCTCATCGATTATCCAGCATTAAATCTGTAGATGAAATTCTTGTCTTGTCAGAAGGAAAAATAGTAGAACGTGGAAATCATAATGAATTAATGGCTAAACATCGAGTGTATAAACAATTGGTCACTAATTATGAGAATGCAAATGATTGGAGGCTTGACAATGAAAAATTTTTATAAAAAAAAATTTGCTTTAACTGATCAGGGCGCAGAAGCTTTAACTAAAGCTTCTATTTCTAGTTTTTTTGTATACTGCATTAATATGGTACCAGCATTCATTATAATGATGCTGATAGACGAATTAGTTTTAGAAAATGCAAAGCCCCGTTGGCTTTATTTTGCAGTATCGTTTGTTACTTTGCTTTTCATGTATTGGTTGTTAGATAGGGAGTATGAAAACTTATATAATAGTACTTATAAAGAAAGTGCGCATTTAAGAGTGCAAATTGCAGACGATTTGTCAAATTTACCATTATCCTATTTTTCAAAACATAATTTATCAGATTTATCTCAAACTATCATGTCTGACGTTGAAGGTATTGAGCATGCGATGAGTCATGCAATACCTAAAGCCGGCGGTATGGCTCTGTTTTTCCCTTTTATTTCAGTGATGCTTTTGGTTGGTAATGTCAAAATGGGATTAGCTGTTATTTTGCCAACGTTATTTAGTTTTGTCTTAATCTTGTTATCAAAGAAATCCCAAACGAAAGCCAATACTAAATATTACGATACTTTGAGAGAAAACTCGGAAGAATTTCAAGAAACTATTGAATTGCAGCAAGAGATTAATAGCTTTAATCTATCTAAAAAAGTTCAAGACAGACTTTTCAAAAAAATGGAAGAGAGTGAAAGGATTCATTTAAAGGTAGAATTAAGTACTTTTTCAGTCATGGCCTTATCCTCTATTTTCTCATATGTTAGTTTAGCAATAGTCATTCTAGTAGGTGTTCACTTACTGTTAACGGGTGAAGTGACTATACTCTACGTCGTTGGTTACTTACTAGCCGCAATAAAAATAAAGGATTCCTTCGATTCTATGAAAGAAGCAGTGCTTGAAATATTTTATTTAGCTCCTAAAATACAGCGAATTAGAGCTATGAAGGAAACCAGTATCCAAGAGGGATCAGATAGTCCTCTGAAATCTTTTGACATTGAGTTGCGAGATGTCTCTTTCTCATATGATAACAATACCCCAATTTTAGATCATATCTCTTTTACGGCTAAACAAGGAGAAGTGACTGCGTTAGTAGGTGCTAGTGGTTCCGGGAAAACTAGTATCTTGAAATTAGTGTCTAGACTGTATGATTATGATGAAGGCTGTATTTTAATTGATGGGTATGATATTAAACGTGTATCTCCAGCTTCTTTGTTTAGCAAAATCGCTATTGTTTTTCAAGAGGTAACTTTGTTTAATACAAGTATTTTGGAAAATATACGTATTGGAAATAGTCAAGCGTCAGATGAGGAAGTGAAAAAAGCAGCTCGTTTAGCTAACTGCGAAGACTTTATTGAAAAACTACCTGACGGTTATCATACATTGGTCGGAGAAAACGGAAGTTCACTTTCTGGAGGAGAGCGACAACGCCTATCCATAGCACGGGCTTTTTTGAAAAATGCGCCAATTTTAATTTTAGATGAAATTACTGCCAGTTTAGATGCGGAAAATGAAAAACGTATTCAGGAAAGTTTAAATCGTTTAATACATGATAAGACAGTACTAATTATATCGCATCGCTTGAAGTCTATTGAAAAGGTAAATAAAATTGTAGTGATGGATCAAGGAAAAGTAGTTGATCAAGGTACTCATAGTGAGTTGTATCGAAGGTCAGAAATATACAAAAATCTCATAAAGAAAACTAAACTATCTGAGAAATTCGTCTATGAAAAAGAAGCTCAATCACGATGATGAAATAGGCTTTAAATTAACCTACAATTTTTGGGATATAGTTATAATTCTTTTTCAAAAAGAATAATTTTATTAAACAGCATCTAATTTTGAATACACGAAAGAATCAGTATGATTGAATTAGTTCACTTAATGTATATTCTTATAATATAAGGAATAATCAAAGTTTTAAAAAATTGGCGATAAACCAGTTAAACATAAAAGATTGAATAAAAAGTTATAGTTTCTTTCATATTGCCGTTTTAAGTAGAGGAAAAGCTACTTAAAACGGTATTTGTGTTTGATTGGACTAATAAAAGTGAATTCTTATTTTTCAGAGCTTAAACTGCATATTCTTTTAAATGATTTGATTATCTCTATGTACCGATAAATTCGTTTTCAAATAGTTATCTATTCATATGAGTTTTATTTCATGTTATTTATTGTTGACAAGAGCAACTCTTGTTGGTAAAGTATCAGTGTCAAAACGTAACGATTACGATTTGAGATGTCTAAATCAAAATAAAAGGAGTATAAAGGTATATGGCAAAAAAGTCGAAAATTGCTAAAGCAAAGAAACAAATGGCGATGATTGAAAAGTATGCAGATAAACGTCAGGAATTAAAAGCCGCAGGAGATCGCACCGCTCTCGCTAAATTGCCAAGAGATTCAAATCCGAATCGTCTGAGGCTTCGTGATCAGACGGATGGTCGTCCAAGAGGGTATATGCGAAAGTTCGGTATGTCCCGTATTAAGTTTAGAGAACTTGCCCATCAAGGGTTGATTCCTGGAGTAAAAAAAGCAAGTTGGTAAAAGGAGGAAATATCATGGCAGTACCAGCAAGAAAAACATCTAAGGCGAAGAAACGGTTAAGAAGAACTCATCAAACTGTAGTAAAACCAGAAATTTCATTTGACGAAGCGAATGGTGATTATAGACGTAGCCATCATGTATCTTTAAAAGGGTACTATAATGGAAAGAAAGTAATTAAAGGAGCTTCAAAATAGTTTAATATATAACTTTTAGGAGGGAATCAAAATGGAAATTATTTACCCACCTTTAGTTGAAGAAGGATTAAAGTATTATCTTGAAACGACCCAGCAATCGCTAGATAAATGCACTTTTTATCGTTCGATGGTAGAGAGAGGAATTATTACTGAAACGGGTTTACCGACCCAACAGGCAATTGAAAATGGATTAGTCAAAGATTACTATGAGGACCAAGGCTTATCATTTGATGATTTTTTAAGAATCTATCCAATTTTTGAAGAGTATGACGAGGAGTTATTTCAATGTATCGATGGTTATTGGGAGATACCTGTTGATATGAAAGAAAATTTAGTTTCACAATTGGAATCTGGCGAGTTAACTTTTGAAGATGCACAACAAATTCAAGCATATCTTGAAGATCGATAAGTATTGAAGGAGGAAGATTTATGCGTCAAAATATTATTTTGGAATGTGTCGAAACTGGAGAACGTCTGTATCTCACCAGCAAAAATAAACGGAATAACCCTGAACGGTTAGAATTAAAAAAGTATTCGCCAAAATTGCGCAGACGGGCAATTTTCAAAGAAGTGAAATAGCTAAGTGGTAAAAAGGTGACAAAATGGGCATACCAGTTACAATCGTTTCTGGGTTTTTAGGGGCTGGAAAAACAACGCTAATCAATCAAGCCTTGCAAGTCTCACCCTACCCCAGGGAAGAAATTATTATAATTGAAAATGAGTTTGGTGAAGTTGGGATTGATCACAAATTATTAGTTCATAGCGAGGAACGGGTGTTACAACTAAATAATGGATGTATGTGTTGCAGTCTTCGCAGTGATTTATTAGCAATATTGATTTCTTTACTGGAAACAATAGAAGAACATCAACAACCAATTTCACAAATCATCATTGAAACTACAGGTATAGCAGATCCCCAACCAATCATTCAAACACTTTTAACAGCGCCTCAACTAAGAGGAAGAGTATATATCGATAGTTTATTGACTGTTATTGATAGTGACAGTTTTGAACTTATTGAAAGAGAACCACAAGCCCTTAAGCAACTTGTCATGGCAGATCGCATTTTTGTGTCTAGAAAACAAAACTTGAATTTATCTGCACTAAAAAAATTACAGAGAGAAATCAAAAGTATTAACCCTTTATCCGATATTCGAATGTTCACACATAGTGAAACGATTCAAAAAAAGGATTTTTATAATTTGAAAAAATTTAATCATCCCTTAGTTTTTGAAAGTGATTCATCAGAAAATCACTATAATGGCAAATACTATCATCAACACCATCAAGTACATGAGTTTAAATCAATTCTCTTAACTTCAGATCAAGACATAAAAAAAGATTTTTTACTCCAATGGATTGACTGGCTGATTTTAACCAACCAAGGGAGCCTGTATCGTTTTAAAGGATTGATTGCTTTACAAGAGCAGGATTTTATAGTTGCCATGCAAGGGGTAAACGAACAGGTTAATTTTCAATACACCACTCGACAAAAAGACCAAACCACTATTATTCTAATCGGAAAAATGTTGGATGAAGAAAGGATCAAACAGAGTTTTGATAAATTACTGGCGGAAAGCAAATAATGATAAGTAGTGATTGGGGGTAATTTCTAATGGAGAAAACGGATATATCTAGTGCATATCGACGACTTAAAAGCCCGAATATTAAAACTAGAAAAAGGGCATTAAAAATTATCAAAGAACATAAACGAAATAAAATGAAGAAATTAGCATAATTAAGGAAGGAAAAAGAATGAAGAAAATCAGTGTAGGACTTATTGGGATAGCAGCTCTAGGATTATTGGGAGCTTGCTCCAGCACTAATGATGCAAAAGTATCGAATGATAAAGATGGAAAATTAGAAATTGTAACAACATTCTATCCAATGTATGATTTCACCAAAAACATCGTCGGCGATGAAGCGAACGTGGATTTAATGGTTCCAGCGGGATCAGAACCTCATGACTATGAGCCCTCAGCTAAGGATATGGCAAAAGCTCATGATGCTGATGTTTTTGTATATCATAACGAAAACATGGAATCATGGGTACCAAAAGCTAAAGAAAGTTGGAAGAAAGCTGGGCCTAATGTAGTAGAAGGAACAAAAGACATGATTTTATTGCCAGGTAGTGAAGAAGAAGATCATGATCACGGAGAAGAAGATCACCATCATGAACTAGATCCTCATACGTGGGTTTCACCCAAAATGGCAATTAAGGAAGTTTCAAATATCAAGGATCAGTTAGTTAAATTGTATCCGAAAAAAGCAAAAGTATTTGAGACAAATGCTGAAAAGTATTTGACTAAACTGAAACGGTTGGATGCTGACTATACCACTAGTCTTAAAGAAGCGAAACAAAAAAGTTTTGTGACACAACATGCAGCCTTTGGATATTTAGCTTTGGATTATGGATTGATACAAGTTCCTATTGCTGGATTAAGTCCTGAAGAAGAGCCATCTTCTGGTCGATTAGCTGAATTAAAAGAGTATGTTAAAAAAAATAAGATCAATTATATTTACTTTGAAAAGAATGCTAATGATAAAATCGCAAAAACTTTGGCTAATGAAGCTGGGATAAAATTGGAAGTATTGAATCCTCTTGAAAGTCTTACAAAAGAACAAATGGATAATGGTGAAGATTATGTTTCAGTAATGGAAGACAATCTAAAAGCGTTAGAGAAAACAACTATGGTTGCTGGTGAAGAGGTAGTTCCAGAAAAAGAAGCGAAGGATGAAAAGACAGTTGCTAATGGGTACTTTAAAGATGCCGATGTGAAGGATCGCGAATTGAGTGATTATACAGGTGAATGGCAATCTGTTTATCCGTTGTTAAAAGATGGAATTTTGGATGAAGTTTTCGATTACAAAGCAAAACTCAATAAAGACATGACAGCTGCCGAGTACAAAGATTATTATACTACTGGCTATAAGACAGATATTGATACTATCAACATTAAAGACAACACCATTGATTTTGTAGTCAACGGTGAACATCATCAATACACATACAAATATGTTGGATACAAAATTTTGAATTATGAAAAAGGAAACCGTGGTGTTCGTTTTAATTTTGAAACTGATGATGCAGGTGCTGGTCGTTTTAAATATATTCAATTTAGCGATCATGGAATTGCACCAAGTAAGGCAGAGCATTTTCATATTTTCTTTGGTGGAGAAAGTCAAGAAAAACTTTATAATGAAATGCATAATTGGCCTACTTTCTATCCAGCTTCATTATCTGAGCATGAGATTGCTCAAGAAATGATGGCCCATTAAAATCCAATCTTTGGAGGAAATACATGGTAAGAAAAGTATTATTGTCTATGGATTCCAAGAATATTGATGCTTATCGGCGTTATCGATTTGCAAAGCAAATGAGATTAAATGGGAGTACATTAGCTGATATTGCTGCAACTTTACATGTTAGTATTGACACAGTTCATAGAGTATTAAAACGGGATCCTGATTGTTGTTTTATCAAGGTCAATACTGGAAGAAGTAGACGTTTAGCAAAACGGCATAATAGCTTGGCCAATTAATTGATAATACCAGAGTAGATCATTTTTTCCCTTATTTGGATTTGATCTGCTTTTTATTATGTCTTGAATTGTCAAATCAAGCGCAACACTTTATCAAAGAAGACTTCATAAGGTGTTCTCCAATCTAAACACTTTCTAGGTCTGTTATTCAGTTTTTCAATCATCTGATTTATCGTTGAGTTATCTACCGTAGCTATCTCTTTCGATTCTGGCAAGTATTCTCGAATGAGTCTATTCGTATTTTAATTTGTTCATTGTTGCCAAGGGCATGAGGATCTGGAAAATAAAAGGGCATATTATTCAATGCTTCTGTAACTGCGAAATGATTGGAGAATTCTTTTCCTCTATCTGGAGTGATCGTTTTGACCGCCTCATTTGGAATACTGCTTAAAAGTTCAATCATTTTCTCGCTCACATAAGCGGCTTTCTTTCTGGGGACCTTCTTTCCTGCTAAAAGGAAGCATGATTTTCTGTCTGTCAAAGTCACTAAACAAGTACCACCAGTTTTGCCAGCTACAATATCGGCTTTCCAATGACCAAAATCACTTCTATCATCTGCGGATTTTGGACGGCCATGGATCGAATGAGTAAGGCAAATCTTTCCACGAGACTCGACATGATTTTTTGTATGTCTTGTTTTTCCTCGATGGTGCAATGAACGGATCAGGCCTTTATTGCCGTGTGAGAGGGGTTCTGTATCGAAAAGATCATTGCAAATTGCACGGTAGATCGTGATAAAACTAATTGAAAAGTCCATATGTTCATGCTTCAAACGATTCGAGATTTCCTCTGGCGACCACTGAAAATCGACAAATAAATGACGAACAATTGACCAAACTCACGGATCATTTAGAATGTGATAACGTCCGCATTTTTTTCTTCGATAAGCATAATTTTTTTCCGCTTTGGAAGGTGAATAGTTTTTTTCTTGTTTCTTCTCAGTTCATGTAAAATAGTAAACGGGCTATGCTGAATGTCGTTGCCAATTATACTAATAGAAAATCCTTCTTCGTGAAGCAGAAAGATTCTTTCTCGTTCGAGTATAGTAAGATGACGATACTGGCTCATAATTATTTTCCTTCTAGGAGTGTTCTCGACAAACTTATACTAGTTGGATATCGATTATGACTCATTTTTATGTGTTGCACTTAAAGTGTAAATTCAAGGTATAGAAAGAGGTTCCCTATGAAAAAAATACCTATTACAATCTTAACTGGCTATCTTGGTTCAGGAAAAACGATACTTCTAAATCATATTCTGTACGGTGATCACGGAAAGGAAATTGCTGTCATTGTAAATGACATAGGGGAAGTAAATGTTGATGGGGTATTAGTCGACAAGAAAGGTTTTAAAAGAACTGGAGAAAAACTTGTTTCGATGCCGAATGGATGCATTTGTTGTACATTACGCGAAGATTTGATTGTTGAACTAGATCAATTAGTGCAATTTTCTGACTTGAATCAAATTGTTATTGAAGCTTCAGGAATCAGCAAACCAATTCCAATTATTCAAGCAATTATATTAGCTAAAAACCCTTTAGACATTGATTTGACCCAACGATTAGAGATTGGTGCCATTATTATAGTAGTGGATGTAAAACGTTTTTGGGATAATTTCGAAACGGGTGAAAAGATTCAGGAAAGAAAAGCTGAAGAAGAACAGGATATTCGTGGTTTGTTAATTGATCAATTCGAGTGTTGTAACATATTACTTTTAAATAATAGTGACTTAGTGTCAACCAAGACGATTTACAAAATTAACGGTCTAATTGCTAAGTTACAGTCCAATGCCAAAATAATTAGGACAATTAAAGGTGAAGTAGACTTATCGAAAATTCTAAATACAAATCTTTTTAATATAGATGAGACTTCCTATTCAGTGGGCTGGTTCAAAGAGTTAGAGCTTGGCTATCAAAATCATATTCCTGAAACAGAAGAATATGGTATCTCAAGTTTTATCTATCGAAATCGGTTACTCCTTGACGCACAAAAATTTGCCCATCTTACGGATAAAAATTTTCCTGGCAATATTACAAGAGCAAAAGGGTTTCTTTGGTTTGACCAACATAGTGATTTTTCGACGATCTTTGAAACATCGGGTAGCCATAAAAGTATTGAATCATTAAATTATTGGGTAGCTAGTTTACCTAAAATTGAGTGTCAAATGATTATACAAAAAAATCCCGAATTGAAGGAAGCCTGGCATCCGTTGTTTGGTGAACGCATTAATAAACTAGTTTTTATTGGTATGAAGATGGATCAACAATGTATTAAGGAACAACTTGAGGGTTGTTTAACTGATTCTCTTAATGCAGATAATTTCCGAAAAATTTCACCATTTCCATGGAAAAAGTCTAATATGTTTAGCCAGATATCGTTAATGAAATTTTTAAGAAAAGCTGGTGTCAAGATAGGCGATGTCATAATTATTGGCATTTTGATTATTACCTCTTTTATTCCCTTATTTGTATTCTCTATAGAAAAGGAGAATGAAACAACTGAAGATGCTATCAAATATGCCATTGTTCGAATTGATGGCAAGGAAATGGATCGCTTCGATTTGGATAAGATCAATCATAAACTCGTGAATTATCATCCTGCGAAGGGACAATATAATATTGTTGAGATTAAAGATGGAAGAATTCGAGTTAAAGAAGATAATAGTCCTGATCAAATCGCGGTTAGAACTGGATGGATCTCAAAACCCGGTCAAACGAGTATTTGTTTACCCCATAAGTTAGTTATTAGTATTGAGAAAAAAGAAAGCACAGATTACTACATTTACTAATCTGGAAATAGATGAGGAGGTTTTTAATAAGAAAAAGATATTATTATTAATAATAGCAGGGGCTTTATTAAGTGTGTTAAGCGCTTGTGGACAAGAAAAAGAAGCGGTGACAACAGGCACAAGTATCTTTAACGGGACCTGCAATGGTTTAGTTAACAGTCGGTTAGATTACTTATTTTGGCTCTTCGCCAATGAGTGTTGGTGAAGAAATTCAATAGAATAATCGAGATACTCACACGGCTAGACAGCTATCTTGTCTAGCCGTGTTGTTGTTCTGGCTTTAGTCAGTTGGGTAGTGTTCTTAGTTTTCTTGAAATATTTTCCTCGATATAAAAAGATTCGTTCTCGGTAGTTTTGAAAGTTTCTAAAGCCATAGGCAATTCGTTTTAGTACTTTGATATGGTTGTTCAAACATTCTATAGGGCCGTTGGAATAGGGAACGCGCAACGCTCGTTTGATTTCTGTTCGATATTTCTTGAAGGTCGTGAACACTGGTTGGTAGTGCTCTGGCAACTCCTTGTAGTCTTCTTTTAGGAGCGCGACGAATTTTGGAACAGCTTGTCTTCTGATAGCGGAAAGAAAATCCTGGTAGACTTCGTAGCCTCGCTTTAAGGAGTCATCATAAGATAATAGCCGATCGACTATCTCCGCTTCTGTCAGATGATCTCGAAATGACGGACGCCAGTAGCGATGCTGGCCCTTCAATTCCCACGCATTCTTTTGAAGTAGTCTTCAGTATTTCTTTAAGTGCTTCGACCGACGATCCCTTTTTTTAAAGGTCTTCATTACTTGAATTCGGTGATTGGTAAAGGCCCGACCGATGTGTTGGCTAATATGAAAGCGATCGGCGACGATTCGGGCATTCGGAAAACGCTCTTTCACCAATGTGCGATAGGGTGTATAGAAATCTGAAACCACTAGACGTACTTGTTCACGGACTTTTCTAGGGTAGCGCAAGAAATAGCCGCGTAAAGGATTGAGTTGCCGATTTTCCACAATATCAATCAGTTGATGGGTCTTGCCGTCCATCATGACAAAGCTCATGGCTCCCGAGACATTTTTCACTGATTTGAATTCATCGAAACACACCACTTCTGGTAACAGCTGGTTCAAAGAAACGGTTTTAGGCCGAAGGCTGCGAAGTATTCGAATGACAGTGGTCGGAGAAATGTGCTTCATACGTGCGATCAAAGACATAGAAAGAGGTTCGCTTAATAGCTCAAGAATGGCTTGTTTGACTCTGCGAGCAATGGAGCAGCGACGATCACTAACTGAATCTTCTGCTAAAAAAGTCTTTCCACAGTGTTTACATTTGAAGCGCTGTTTGTTAATCCGCAGAATGGTCTTGTAGTTACTGACATCATTCAATAAGATGGATACTTTTTTCCAGCCCTATTTAATGATCGTTTGTTCATTTTGATAGTGGCGATGAAAGCATTCCTCCGGTTGATAGGTCAATGTGCCATCAAAAGCATTTTTCCCGTATCGACGATATTCTGAAACCCATCGGGAAATTGTTGGACGAGAGATATTGTATTCTTCAGCAATTTTCTTGGTAGTTACTTTTTTCTCAAGGATATCCTGTGAAATCTTTAGTTTAAATTTACGATCATATGTTTTTCTCAATAGAGTTCATTCCTTCCGGTAACGTAACTGATAGTCAAGAAAAGTGTATCATAGCCCAACTTAGTATCAGGGTTTGTCAACTAAACTGTGGAAGTTGATAGATAAGAGTTTTTAACAACCAAAATTCTCTTGACTATTTTTGAAATCAGACAAATTTTGATTGGACACATAGTTGAATAAATCTACCGTCGTTACGGAAGGTAAATCGCATGCTTTTCAATTCTAGAGGAGAAGTCCTCGTTGAAGTACCATAGTCCAGTTCTGGATTCGACCTCCTGCCCACTTCATACGTAAATAAAGTAATTTTAGGAGTGAGACTGTGACAAAAGTTATTTTTAAGCTAAAAACGAATTAAAAAACGTTGATAATTAAAATCATTCGTTTTAGATTCTATGAATCATTATAGAACGCTGTAAAATCGATACTTTATAATTATAAAGAAGATAGTTTCAAATTTATTGTTCGAAATTTGAAACTATCTTTTTACTTATGTCACAGACTCCCTTAGTTGAGTTATTCTTTAATTTCGAATTTCGAGATAGCTAGATATATTGCAAGCATACATTCTTGATAACAATCTTGATCATATTTTCCAGTTCTCCAGGATTGCTTATGGACCAAAGCGCTAAATCTTTTGAGAATGGCCACAACTGCTTCTTCATTTCCATTCTTTGCTAAAATGAAATCTTCTTTTAAAGTATTCATAAATTTACCTTCTTCCCATGAACTTATAATCTATTTATTTTTTGGGAAGGAGGAGGACGAGCAAAGAAGCATACAAAATTAGTTATTATGCAGATATTAAACCAGCATTTTTTGAATTTTTTTGTAAAGTCGATGTTTTAAATTTGTCGCACCCTGTCTTGTAATACCCAGAACCTTTCCAATTTCTTTATCAGTTTTATCAAAGATAAATTTTTCGATAAGAAAAATTTGTTCAGGTTCTTTCAACAAAGGAAGGATTTTTACTAATTTTGTATCTTCAACAAAGAAAGTCACATTTAAAACATTAACCGGTTGTTTAAATTTTATAGTGTCTTCAGTAAACAAATATGGTGGAAGTTGATCAAGTTGTTCATGCTTTTGAATTTCTTCTTGTTTTTTATAATAAGTATTAGCGGTGTTCAAAATGACCTTTTCAAAGAATCGAATCAACTGGGCATTTACGCGTTCGTCGTTATCTGACATATTGCACACCTCCTCCATTAAGATTTAAAGGGAAAAGAGGCAAAAAACACGAAAAGAAGCTAATGCAATTTATGCTGCACTGCGAATAACTTCTATAAGCTCACAGACATCGATAGGACTGTTAATGTTTTTCAAAAAATGTTCCTTAGTTGATAATGGACAGCTATCTCTATACTTAGAAAAGAAAAATCATATATTTTCTTGAATATCAAACATGTCCATGTGGTTAAGGAAACTTTTGAGCTTTTTACGTATAATAAATCTTCTCTAAAACCTCCTTTTTGGATAATGTTCTCATTCGTGTATAAATTGTATTTTTTATTTCTTCCCCCTTCATAGTTAACAACTAGAAATGAGTTCGAATAGACACATAGTTGAGCGGAAATTTTCAAATTGGATTCCAAAAACGGAATATTTAGAAAAAACCTTATTATCTTTATTGAGCTTAGATAATAAGGAATCATAATAATTATTGTCTTTAAACTAGATATATGCAAATAGTATTCATAATGATGAAAAACGATGAATCCCCTTTGATAAATTATACTTTTTTCGGTGAAATATACATGAAAGCGGTAAGAGGATATTTTATAATAAAGTGAGTTAGCTTAGTTTGGCAAGAAAATAGCATTCTAGATAACGTATGAAATGCTATTTAATGATTTAGAAAGAGAGAAACAAAAGTGTTTTCAGATAAAGAAGTATTATTAAAGTCTCTTCATGTTTGTTTAAAACTACCTATCGTGGTTTTCGATTCCGAATTCAATATGATAAAAGAGTATCGCTCAGATAGAACTACTTGTCTTTTTTATGATTATAAAAAATTACTAACTGATAATATTAAAAAAACGAAAAATTTCCATTTCTTTACTGGTGATTTTAACGAGATGTTTCTTTTATACATGTTTAAAACCAGGTATTACTTATTTGGTCCATTTAGAGGAAATACTATTGATAAAGAATTTTTTAAACTAAACATAAACGATTTAAATATTACACTAGCTGATAGGGAGCGTCTCTATGATTCGTTGCAAAGTTTGACATTGTATTCTTTAGGTGATATTCGAGATATTTTAATTTTAGTTCACTATTTTTTTACTGGAAAAATAGAAGATTTATTCCATGAACCGTTAATTGAATATACAAGAAATATCAGTGAAACCGTCGAACGAATCAAAATAGATGATTTGCTATCACAAAATTACGATCCAGAAATCTATCTATTTCTTTATGAAAATAAAATATTGGAATATGTGAAAAATGGAGATATTCGAAATCTAGAAAACATGGTTTTTAATCTGAGTAATGGAATAATTCCGAGTGTTAGTGGAGATACAATTCGGTCTGAAAAAAATTATTCTATCATTGTTTTTGAGAAACTAGCACAAACTGCTATAACGTTAGGAATGGATATAATAGAGGCATATCAAAGCAGAGATGCTTTGATACGAGAAAACGAATTAGCTGTGTCGTTACCAGAAGTCTTAAAGGTGAGGGATTCTGGCATTGTTCATTATACTAAAGAAATCGGAAAAACTAAGATAGAGCATCTTTCTCCCTTGATTTCTTCTGTCGTTCAATTCATCGGCTTAAATATTTATAAAAAAATTACTGTAAAAGAAATAGCTAATTATTTTTCTGTAAGTGAAACCAAATTAAGGGAAAGCTTTAAGAATGAAATGCGAATTACGATTTATAATTATATTTCTAAACGAAAAATTTCTGCGGCTAAAATAATGTTGAAATCAAACCATACTATCAGTGAGGTTGCTTTAGGTTTAGGATTTTCAGATTCTTCACACTTTTCGAGAGTATTCAAAAAATACGTAGGAGCATCTCCTAAGCAATATCAATTAGGTTTAGTGGATAATCTCAATAACACTAGCTGAGAGGTTTTATTTTATTATGAGACTATATCGTTTACGTAGTTTGGAGGAGTTGAGGAAATTGGATTTTGACAAACATTTTTTTTGGGAAATTTCTGACTTGAATTGTTTTGTAGAATCCGAACGTTTAAGTAATGGTAATAATAATGCATTAAATGAATACGACAAAGTAGTAATTGACAGAGTAAAAAGTTTATGTGAGGAAGCTAGAGAATCTATTAGTCATATTGATGGTAGCAATTTTAAGCAAACATTATTTAATCTGATTAAGCTAGATGCTAAAATATCAAGTTATTTATTCTTTTTAATACATGATGAATTTATGGATTATCAAAAATTGGATCAGTTAATTGAAAGAGAAAGCTGGGAAGATTATTACGTGGGTCTAACTTTTTCAGAAAAGTTAAACAACTACAAGTTAATAGATTATAAGTATTTGAGTGAAAGCAATTAATTATTCATGTAGAGTACTAGACACTTTAAATATGGACAATTCAATTATAAAGAAAAAGAATCAATAATTTAATGAGGCTGTGACAAATGTCATTTTTTGTTTCGCTAAAAACGAGTGAAAAAATGTTGATAACTCCAATCATTCGTTTAAGATTCTAGGAATCATTCAGAAATGCTGTGAAACCGATACTTTATAATTATAAAGAAGGTGATTTCAAATTCCGAAGAAGGAATTTGAAGTCACCTTTTTACTTATGTCACAGTCTCATTCAGTAATGCGGGATAAGGCTCCTTATTCCGCTATTTGAATACTCTGAAGTTTAATCTAAGAAAGAGTAATATTTTGAAAACATGCTTCATCGCATAGAAATGAACTTAATTTCAGAAAGAATACATACATATCTTTTTATATGTTTTCAGCTGCTGAATGGTTAAAAAGCACAAATATCCGAAAAAAACATGAAGAAATGTACTTTTTTTGTTGTAATGTGCATGAAATTCTTTAAGTAAATTAGTTAACATAAGTTTAATAAGATTCCTATTCTGTGAATAATACGTATCAGATTTATCTTTTATTTAATGACTTTAGTCAGTTTCGTTCGCGGAGCGTACGAAACAAGAAAACCGCGCGCTTCTACGCGTGGATGGAATAGCTTTAGCGATAAAAACTCCTTTCGATATACTAATAAGTGGCTACCAACCGCTTATTTTATCGAAAGGAGTTTTTCTATGTCTAAAGACGACAAAAGTTTATCACATACTAGATGGAATTGTAAGTATCACATAGTCTTCACCCCAAAATATAGAAGAAAAGTAATCTATGGGGAATTAAGAAAAGATATTGGAAGAATTTTGAGGAAGCTTTGCGAGATGAAAGAGGTAGAAATAATCGAAGCACACGCAATGCCAGATCATATTCACATGTTGGTAAAAGTACCACCAAAAATAAGTATCTCGCAGTTCATGGGCTACTTGAAAGGAAGAAGTGCGACGCTTATCCATGAGCAGCATGGAAACTTAGTCTATAAATATGGAAATAAAAGTTTCTGGTCAAAGGGGTATTACGTGAGCACAGTCGGTCTGAACCAGAAAACAATTGAAAAATATATACGAGAGCAAGAATCAGATGATCGAATCCGAGATAGTATAAGTAAACGAGAATACGTTGATCCATTCAAAATGAAGAAAAAGAAATAAAGTAGCGAGCGAAGAGCGGTTGGTGGTCTTTTAGAAAGCTCCATTTATGGAGTAGGCGAGTAGTGACCTCTTCTAGAGGTGTTAAAAAGCCACCCGTTCTCACGGGTGGATGTGTTACTCTTACTAGGAAAATAACTATTAAGGGAGTTGATTTGAATAATGATTAGCAAGAATAATAAGAGAGTATTTCTAGAAAAAACAAAGAAACGAGTATTGAAGTACAGTATCAAAAAATTAAGTGTTGGGGTTGCATCTGTTTTGGTTGGTGTTGGTCTTGTCTTGGGAACAACTGAACTAGTTAAAGCACAAGATGAAATTTCTCCAAGCACCCCACTTGAAACAGCGATAAGCTCCGTACAAGTAGGTGACAAAGTAGCTTCGGGGAATACTTTTCAGGAGAATCCTGGTTATACGAAAAATTATAACTTTTCGGATTTACAATTTAGTCCTCAAGAACTAACTGGAGACACACTAAAAGGCAATACAATTGGATTTGAAGTTTACGGAAAACATAATATTGCTGCTTCTACCGATAATTGGGAAATCCGCCTCCAATTGGATGAGCGATTAGCCAAGTACGTTGAAAACATTCAAGTAGATTCTAAAAAGGTTGCGGGGATTAGTTACAGAAGAACTTTTGTCCGAATCAATGATTCATTAGGTAGACCCACGAACATTTGGAAAGTTAATTATATTCGTGCAAGCGATGGATTATTTGCTGGGGCAGAAACAACTGATACACAAACTGCTCCTAACGGGGTAATTACATTTGAAAAGAATCTAGATGAGATTTTTCAAGAAATTGGTGAAGATAACCTTAAGAGTGATCGTTTGATGTATCGAATCTATCTGGTAAGTCATCAAGACAATGATAAAATTGTACCTGGTATAGAAAGTACTGGTTACTTTATAACAGATCAAGATAATTTCTATAATAAGTTAGACGTATCTGAAAATAATCCTGATCAATTTAAACACGGATCGGTAAGTACCAAATACGAGAAACCAAATGTTCAAACGAAAGATGGATCGGGGTCTACTGGTGCTAATGGCGCTATAATCTTGGATCATAAGTTAACAAAAGAGAAAAATTTCTCTTACTCGGTTTCTGCAACGGGAACGCCTTGGTATGCTAACTACAAAATTGATGAACGTTTAGTTCCGTATGTAGCGGGTATACAAATGCATATGGTTCAGGCTGATCGAGTAGTATATGACGTTTCATTTGAATCAGGAACAAAAGTAGCTGATTTAGCAATCGAGCGACGGGAAGGTCATGAAAATTATGGTGTAGGTTCAATAACTAATAATGATTTGACTAAACTTATCGATTTTTCTAATGCAAGTCCACGTCCAGTTGTTATTCGTTATGTTCTTCAATTGACTGAACCATTAGATGAAATTTTAGCAGAAATGAAAACAGCTGCACAAGTTGAAGGAAATGAACCGTTTGGTGAAGACTTCATCTTTGATTCTTGGTTGTCGGATACGAATAAAAAATTAATCCAGAACACTTATGGAACAGGTTATTATTATTTACAAGATATTGATGGTGATGGAAACCCTGACGATAAAGAAGAGAGTGGAGACACGAATCCATATATCGGGAAACCTGAATTAGAAGAAGTATATGATGTTGATACAACAGTTAAGGGGAAAGTATTCATCCACGAGTTAGCGGGAACAGGTCACAAAGCTCAACTTGTTGATAAAGAAGGTACTGTATTAGCAGAAAAAACTATTGCTCCAAATGAAAAAGATGGAGCTCCAATTTCGGATACTGTAGAATTTGAATTTACGGGTGTGGATTCAAATAAATTAATTGCGAAAGATGAATTAAAAGTTCAAATCGTTTCTCCAGGTTTTGATAAACCAGAAGAAGGTTCAACCGTTATCAAGGAATCACCAAAAGCGGTTGATAAACAAACCGTGGTAGTTGGATTTAAACCAGATGCTAAAGAATCAATTCGGAATAATAAAAACTTACCTGAAGATGCAGAGTATTCATGGAAAACAGAGCCTGATACTTCTAACGTTGCTGATAGTACGAAAGGTATTGTAACTGTTAAAATCGGAAATCGAACTTTTGACGTAGATGTAGAGTTTGCTGTAAAAGCTTCTCAAGCTATGGAAAATGATGCAACATACGTACCTATAACAACAACCCCAGAAACGACAATTCAAAGTGGTAAACCTACATTTGATAAACCAGATGTTCCTCTAGCTAACGATGCCTTTTCAATTTTAGATGTTTATAATAAGGACTTCGGCAATGCAAGTGTTGACGCAAATACTGGTATTGTTACATTCACTCCAGCCAAAGGGGTAGGAGAAACGGAACCTATTACTGGAACAATTCCTATCAAAATTGTTTACCAAGATGGTTCTGTAGGTACGACCGATTTGGCAGTAACTGTAAGTAAAGATATTTATGAAAATCCAGGAGAAAACATTCCAGCAGGCTACCACAAAGTAACCTTCACCGCAGGGGAAGGAACAAGTATTGAAAGTGGAACAACAGTCTTTGCAGTGAAAGATGGCGTAAGCTTGCCAGAAGATAAACTTCCGGTGTTAAAAGCAAAAGATGGATATACAGATGCGAAATGGCCAGAAGAAGCAACCCAACCAATTACGGCAGATGATACAGAATTTGTATCAAGTGCAACAAAACTGGATGATATCATTGAAAATCCAGGAGAAAACATTCCAGCAGGCTACCACAAAGTAACCTTCACCGCAGGGGAAGGAACAAGTATTGAAAGTGGAACAACAGTCTTTGCAGTGAAAGATGGCGTAAGCTTGCCAGAAGATAAACTTCCGGTGTTAAAAGCAAAAGATGGTTACACAGATGCAAAATGGCCAGAAGAAGCAACCCAACCAATTACGGCAGATGATACAGAATTTGTATCAAGTGCAACAAAACTGGATGATATCATTGAAAATCCAGGGGAAAACATTCCAGCAGGCTACCACAAAGTAACCTTCACCGCAGGGGAAGGAACAAGTATTGAAAGTGGAACAACAGTCTTTGCAGTGAAAGATGGCGTAAGCTTGCCAGAAGATAAACTTCCGGTGTTAAAAGCAAAAGATGGATATACAGATGCGAAATGGCCAGAAGAAGCAACCCAACCAATTACGGCAGATGATACAGAATTTGTATCAAGCGCAACAAAACTGGATGATATCATTGAAAATCCAGGGGAAAACATTCCAGCAGGCTACCACAAAGTAACCTTCACCGCAGGGGAAGGAACAAGTATTGAAAGTGGAACAACAGTCTTTGCAGTGAAAGATGGCGTAAGCTTGCCAGAAGATAAACTTCCGGTGTTAAAAGCAAAAGATGGATATACAGATGCGAAATGGCCAGAAGAAGCAACCCAACCAATTACGGCAGATGATACAGAATTTGTATCAAGTGCAACAAAACTGGATGATATCATTGAAAATCCAGGAGAAAACATTCCAGCAGGCTACCACAAAGTAACCTTCACCGCAGGGGAAGGAACAAGTATTGAAAGTGGAACAACAGTCTTTGCAGTGAAAGATGGCGTAAGCTTGCCAGAAGATAAACTTCCGGTGTTAAAAGCAAAAGATGGTTACACAGATGCAAAATGGCCAGAAGAAGCAACCCAACCAATTACGGCAGATGATACAGAATTTGTATCAAGTGCAACAAAACTGGATGATATCATTGAAAATCCAGGAGAAAACATTCCAGCAGGCTACCACAAAGTAACCTTCACCGCAGGGGAAGGAACAAGTATTGAAAGTGGAACAACAGTCTTTGCAGTGAAAGATGGCGTAAGCTTGCCAGAAGATAAACTTCCGGTGTTAAAAGCAAAAGATGGTTACACAGATGCAAAATGGCCAGAAGAAGCAACCCAACCAATTACGGCAGATGATACAGAATTTGTATCAAGCGCAACAAAACTGGATGATAAATCTGACGCTGACAAGTATAATCCTGAAGGTCAAAAAGTGACTACAGAATTGAATAAAGAACCAGACGCATCTGAGGCAATTAAAAATAAGAAAGATTTACCAAAAGATACTAAGTATACTTGGAAAGAAAAAGTAGATGTTAGCACAGCTGGAAATAAAAAAGGTACTGTTGTAGTGACATATCCAGATGGATCATCTGATGAAGTTGAAGTGGATGTTACAGTGACAGACAATCGTTCTGACGCCGATAAATATGAACCAACAGTAGAAGGCGAAAAAGTAGAAATTGGAGGCACAGTAGATTTAACAGATAATGTTACTAATTTGCCAACATTACCAGAAGGAACAACAGTAACAGATGTTACTCCTGGCGGTACAATTGATACCAACACACCAGGCAATTACGAAGGTGTCATTGAAGTAACGTATCCAGACGGTACGAAAGATACAGTGAAAGTTCCAGTAGAAGTGACAGACAATCGTTCTGACGCCGATAAATATGAACCAACAGTAGAAGGCGAAAAAGTAGAAATTGGAGGCACAGTAGATTTAACAGATAATGTTACTAATTTGCCAACATTACCAGAAGGAACAACAGTAACAGATGTTACTCCTGGCGGTACAATTGATACCAACACACCAGGCAATTATGAAGGTGTCATTGAAGTAACGTATCCAGACGGTACGAAAGATACAGTGAAAGTTCCAGTAGAAGTGACAGATAATCGTTCTGACGCCGATAAATATGAACCAACAGTAGAAGGCGAAAAAGTAGAAATTGGAGGCACAGTAGATTTAACAGATAATGTTACTAACTTGCCAACATTACCAGAAGGAACAACAGTAACAGATGTTACTCCTGGCGGTACAATTGATACCAACACACCAGGCAATTATGAAGGTGTCATTGAAGTAACGTATCCAGACGGTACGAAAGATACAGTGAAAGTTCCAGTAGAAGTGACAGATAATCGTTCTGACGCCGATAAATATACACCAATGGTAGAAGGCGAAAAAGTAGAAATTGGAGGCACAGTAGATTTAACAGATAATGTTACTAATTTGCCAACATTACCAGAAGGAACAACAGTAACAGATGTTACTCCTGGCGGTACAATTGATACCAATACACCAGGCAATTATGAAGGTGTCATTGAAGTAACGTATCCAGACGGTACGAAAGATACAGTGAAAGTTCCAGTAGAAGTGACAGATAATCGTTCTGACGCCGATAAATATGAACCAACAGTAGAAGGCGAAAAAGTAGAAATTGGAGGCACAGTAGATTTAACAGATAATGTTACTAATTTGCCAACATTACCAGAAGGAACAACAGTAACAGATGTTACTCCTAGCGGTACAATTGATACCAATACACCAGGCAATTATGAAGGTGTCATTGAAGTAACGTATCCAGACGGTACGAAAGATACAGTGAAAGTTCCAGTAGAAGTGACAGATAATCGTTCTGACGCCGATAAATATGAACCAACAGTAGAAGGCGAAAAAGTAGAAATTGGAGGCACAGTAGATTTAACAGATAATGTTACTAATTTGCCAACATTACCAGAAGGAACAACAGTAACAGATGTTACTCCTGGCGGTACAATTGATACCAACACACCAGGCAATTACGAAGGTGTCATTGAAGTAACGTATCCAGACGGTACGAAAGATACAGTGAAAGTTCCAGTAGAAGTGACAGACAATCGTTCTAATGCAGATAAATACAATCCTGAAGGACAAAAAGTGACGACAGACTTAAATAAAGAGCCAGATGCATCTGAGGGAATTAAGAACAAAGAAGATTTACCAAAAGGAACTACTTATGCTTGGAAAGAGAAAGTAGATGTTAGCACAGCTGGAAACAAAAAAGGTACTATTGTAGTGACATATCCAGATGGATCATCTGATGAAGTTGAAGTAGACGTTACAGTGACAGATACTCGTTCCGATGCAGATAAATACAATCCTGAAGGACAAAAAGTGACGACAGACTTAAATAAAGAGCCAGATGCATCTGAGGGAATTAAGAACAAAGAAGATTTACCAAAAGGAACTACTTATACTTGGAAAGAAAAAGTAGATGTTAGTACAGCTGGAAACAAAAAAGGCACTGTTGTAGTAACATATCCAGATGGATCTAAAGAAGAAGTAGAAGTTACTATTTCTGTAGTAGATAAAAAAGCACCGAATAAACCTCAAGTTGATCCTATTACAGAGGGTGACCAAATTGTTACTGGTAAAACTGAACCAAATGCAGAGGTAACAGTTACATTACCAGACGGAAGTCAATACCATGGGACAGCTGATAAGAATGGTAATTTTACAGTTAAAGTTCCTAAATTAGAGGCAGGGACAAAAGTGAGAGTAACTGCAACGGATGAATCTGGTAATACTAGTGAACCTACTAATGTAGTTGTTTCTTCCAACAAAAAAGACAGTGGAAAAAACGGTAGTAAAGGTAGTAAGACGGACAATC
The DNA here is from genome assembly GCF_002891025.1 of Enterococcus avium. NCBI lineage: Bacteria > Bacillati > Bacillota > Bacilli > Lactobacillales > Enterococcaceae > Enterococcus > Enterococcus avium. The sequence goes on from NZ_NBSL01000002.1 coordinate 2,733,443, forward strand.
AAGATGGCAATAGCAATCAAGACAAAAATAGAGGCAAAAGCCAGTCCTCAAAAGTTTTTCCTAAGACGGGAGAGAGTGACAGTAATATCTTTACTATTAGCGGTGGTTTAATACTGTTAGGAACGTTAGGATTATTAGGGTATAAAAATCGAAAAAAAGAGAATGAATAGAAAATCAATTTCTTAAGTCTTCTCTGAGAAGAGGAAGAATCTTTTTCTTCCTCTTTTTGCTTTTTTATGATGGGAAATAAGTGTTAGTTAAAGATGAATATACTTTTTATAGAAAGGAAAAGAATGTAATTAAGTGGAAAAAATAGTAATTATTGGTTCAAACCATTCAGGGCTAGCCGCAGCTCGATTTCTAAACTTAAGCGATTCAAATTATGAAGTTATTCTAATCGATAAAAAATCAGAAATTAGTTACTTGGAATGTGGGACATCGTTATTTATAAAAGGAGAAGTAAGTAATTTAGAAGATCTTTTTTATCAAAATAGAATGACACTAAATTCTGAGATAAAAAAGTTATTTCTAGAGACAGAAGTTGACAAAATTGATATTCAAAATAAAAAGATTAGTTGTGTAAAAAAAGATGGCACAAGATTTTCCCAAGAATATGACAAACTTATATTAGCTACAGGTTCAAAGCAAATTATGTTAGATATACCGGGGAATAATTTAGCTAATATTTTTTCGATAAAGAATTTTCCAAATGCCAAAGAGATTTTCAAAGCTTTAGATGATAATACTATTAAAAAAGTAGGTATTATTGGAGCAGGATATATTGGAGTTGAAATTGCTGAAGCTATAAGAAAAAGAGGGAAAGAAGTATATCTTTTCGATGTTGCAGATAGAGTGTTGTCGACCTATTACGACCGTAGTTTTTCAGATAAAGTTGAAGAAATACTATCAAAAAACGGGATACATCTTTGTCTATCAGAAAGTCCTAAAAAGTATTTAGGAAAAGAAAAGATTGAAAAAATAGTGACTACAAGAGATAACAAATACGCTATGGATATGGTCATACAAGCTATAGGATTCCTATCTCATAGTCCAATAGGAAAAAAGGAGTTCTTGAGAGATGTTAGTGGAGCATATCTAACGGATGAATACCAACAAACAAATATAAAAGACATATATGCTATTGGAGATTGTGCTACAACTTTTTTTACATCCATTAATAGAAGTAGCGTTGATTTTTCTATCTCTAATGCTCTAAGAACGGCTTATATTGCAACTCAACATATTAACGATCAAAGTTTTACACCTTCGGGGTCTCAATTCACAAATGGCTTTTCTATATTTGGTTACAATTTTTATGCAGCAGGTTTGAATTTAAAAACAGCACGCTTATTAAGCGAGGCTATAGATTATATAGAAATAGAAGATTATATTAGACCGATTTTTTCTAAAACAAACAATATTGTAAAATTAAGAATTAGTTTTGAAAAAAAAGCAAAGAGAATAGTAGGTGTACAATTTTATAGTCAAGAAGATCTATCTGGATTATTGACAATGTTCTCTCTTGCTATAGAAGAACAAATTACATTAGACAAATTGAAAATGTTAGATTATTTATTTCATCCTAGTTTTAGTCAACCCTATAATTTTATTTTAAAGGCAGTAACAGGATTAAATAGTGGAGCATAATCGTTACTAAATGAAATCAAGAAATATACTGTATTACTCAATTCATTGAAAATATTTGTCATATTTTTTAATAGAAAACACTATTAAAGAAAAAAAAGAGAGGTAAATCAAATGAAAAAATCTTTAAAACTTGCATCAGCAGTTCTATTAATGTCCCATCTCCTTATAGCAACACCTTTCCATGTGTTGGCAAGCGAAAATTCAACATACAAAATTGCAAAAGAAAGAACCAAGACGACTGAAATGAGTAATTCCGATGTAACAGCAGAGGGTAGTGAATTTTCAACAACTTCATCAAGTGAAAGTAGTACGACTTTAAATGCTGAGTCTTCAACAACTTCATCAAGTGAAAGTAGTATGACTTCAAATGCCGAGTCTTCAACAACTTCATCAAGTGAAAGTAGTACGATTTCAAGTACCGAATCTTCAACAACTTCAAGTAGTACAAGTGAAATAACTTCTTCGAAAGTTACAAAGCCAAACCATATAGAGTCTTCAAAAAAGGAAGCGCCAAAAACGGAAGGACAAACAAAAACTTTTTCGACATCACAGCAAATAGAATCAACAGAAACTTTCCAATCACAACCAGTACTATCTGGTAATGAAGAAATTCATTTTGACAAAAATGAGTCTGTAGAAAATTTTATTATGAAAATTGGTGATTCTGCGAGAAAAATTGGTCAGAAATATGATTTATATGCTTCTGTTATGATTGCACAAGCAATCTTAGAATCTGCCAGTGGTCAAAGCCAATTAGCTCAGGCACCGAATTACAATTTATTTGGGATAAAAGGAACTTATAATGGAAGCTTTGTCATAATGGTAACAAACGAAGATTTGGGTAATGGAACGCTTTATAAGACTCAATCGAAATTTAGAGTGTATGAAAACTATGAGGAAAGTTTTGAAGATTATGCCAAATTATTAACTAAGGGAATTAGTGGAAATAAAGATTTTTATGCCGGAGCATTAAAAGCTAATAGTAAAACATATCGAGAAGCAACTAAATTCCTTACAGGACGGTATGCAACAGATACTCAATACTATTTAAAGCTAAATGGATTAATTAAAACCTATGATTTAACTGACTATGACAAAGAAGTTCAAGGACCACAAATGAATAAGAACGGATATCAAATACCTATTCATAATTATTCAATATCTAGTTTGTTTGGAAATCGTGGAGATGAGTTCCATCGAGGACTTGATATGGCAGCTGCACAAGGTGAACCGATTCATGCAGTTAAAGCTGGTAAAGTTATTAAAGCAGAGTTTCACTATTCTTGGGGAAATTACGTTGTTATACAACACGAAGATGGATCAACAGCGTTATATGCTCACCAACAACAATACTTAGTAAAAACTGGAGACAACGTTGTGCAAGGACAAATGATTGGCTATGTAGGAAGTACTGGGAATAGTACAGGACCACACCTCCATTTGGAAATTTGCAAAGATAGTAGTCTTTCTCAAAGCATGTTAGTTGATCCGAAAACCTTATTATTTGGGAACTAAAAAGAAAAAGAGCATTTTATTAGAAGTATGGATTAGGGAATATAGTAGTAGTGGGCTCTAAAGATTATGAAATCTTTAAGAGCTCTTTTTAAGACGATTGTTTAAAACGAATTAACCAAGTAGGAGCTTTCCTAGAATTTATAAAATTATAGTTTCTTGTATGACATGTATATAGCATGCTAAAATACCAATAAATAAGGTTTAAGATAAACGCAAAAAGTCGAAAAATTAACACTTATTTTGTGATATTAATTTTAATTTGCAAAACAAGCTATATGGAAAAAGTTTAAACTTTTTCTAGAGTCCCTATTACTAGTTAAAAAGACCACTGTAGTCCTCTGATAAATCATCATAAAGACCACAGTAGTCCCCTTAAAGTTTTTCCAAATTAACTATCTGAGAAAGGAGAGAAGATTTTTGAATCAAGAAATAGCTGATATTAAATTAATCAAAGAAGTTTTACAAGAATCTACCGCAAACGCGATAGCATCTGGATCAGGGATTAGCTTAAGTACAGCAAAAAAACTAAAAAGTGGCGAGAGAAATGTAGAAAAACTAAATCTTTCTGATGCAATAAAAATCACTGAGTTTGCTATTAAGAATAGGCATGTGAAAATTGAAATTTGGAAATGACGGATACAACTATTATAGTTTTGTTTTTTCTAAGTATCATATTTATGAATATGCTTTTGCTAAACATCTAATTATAGATTAATTTTTATCCAATATCTATAATTTTCCAATTTTTTACCTTTTGGAGAGTAAGGGTAAATTCAAAGATATTGCTTACTTTAGTTGTATTATTAAGATACTTAACAAAAATTTCTCCTTGAATTTCTTTTCCTTTCAGTTTAAAAGTAGGATTAACCAATTCAACTAATTTCAAATTACTATTAATTGGCTGAACTGCTTTGTTTTCAACATAGTATTCAAGTTCCTTTTCCGATGCTGATGGATACAGTTTAAAAAAGGTCTCTAAAAAATCGGTGACTTCTTCCGTGGTTTTAGCATCAATGTCAGATTCGATTCCTATTTGTTTTGATTCATATTTTGCCTTTTCTGGCTTTGCAATCATAGTAGGCAAACTCGTTACTATATGGCTCCCATTTTCATCTTCAAAGATTGTCACTCGATATGCAGAAGAAATTGATTGTGTCTTTTTTCCCTCTGTAATCTGTTGCTCGACTAAAAATGAAACGATAAATTCTTCCGAGTGTTTTTCAACATCTAGAATTTTTATAGATTGAACTTCGGAACTCGTGGGAATATCTGCTCGAACCATATCTTGGCTTAAAGCGAGACCGTTTTCTGTAAGGTACTGTTCGAGATTACTCATTCTCTTTTCAATTGCTTCCTTGTTATTTCTCCATGAAAAATATTCTTTCGCAAAATCCTCTGTAAAACTTTCAACGCCTGAAGTATTCACTACCTTCTCTTTTATAACTACTTTTTCATGAGTCGTATGCTGATCAATGGCTGTGAAATTTCTGTAGATTCCAAAAGCAAGGCTACAAGACAATAAAAGCCAAAGAGCAAGCACCATTTTTCGATGCTTGCCCACTGAAATGACTCGTTCTTTATTCTTTTTTGGGCTCTTTTCCTTTTGATTCCGTTCAATTTTTATCTTCATGTTTTTTCCTCTTTTCTCTTATTTGTACCGTCCAGCACCGATAAGATGCTGCTGCCAATAGCTTTCTGTTAGATTTGTCCAGCCCACTGGATCTCCTGCATGAAACATGCGATTCTCTCCTGCATAAATACCGACATGGGTCACATAAGTACCGGCATCATAAGTCGAATGAAAGAAAACCAAATCACCTGGTTTGGCATCTTTTACATCAATATGGGTCATGGCATTATACTGATCTTGAGCCACCCGAGGAAGTTTCAGACCAACTTTGGCATAACACCATTGAGTCAAGCCACTACAATCAAACCCAGTTTCGGGACTTGCTCCACCAAACACATAAGCCGTTCCTTCATACTTAAACGCCTCATCAAAAATCCCTTGGACTGTTTTATCATCAAACTGTGTTGTAGTTAGGTATTGCTTCACTAATAAGCAATAAAACATATTGCCATAGTTATACCGCCACCCACCATTTTTCTTAATCGCTATGGGATTAGGGTAATCAACTTTTTGGCCGCTCGATTTTTCCTTTGAAAAAGATTCGGCTAAAGCAAAATTATGCTTCTTCCCGTTTTTCGCGACATGATCCAGATACCCGCCACCATAGTTATACGCTTGAATAATGCTATCTTGATCACACCCTAGTTCTTTGGAACGCTTAACCAAAGACGCAAAATAGAGACATCCTTGTTTGATGGATGCCTCGGTACTTAATGAATTCGGTGGCAACCCGGCTGACTCCGAACTCTGCATCACATCTTCCATTGTGCCACCAGATTCCACTTGAATAATCGCCAAAAGAATCAGGACATATTCTGAGATGTTTGATTCCTTGGCATATTTTTCCACCATTGCTCGGTGTTTCAAAACTTCTTCTGAGACATTACTTCCCCCAGAAGAAGCACCTGAACTATTACTTCCTTCACTGTCTTCCCCAAACAACAAGCCCACACACATCAAGACGACCATAAAGGAGAGTGTCAAGATGGTTAACGAAATGATACTTAATTTCTTTACATTCATTTTTTCTCACCCGACCTTGATTTTGGACGAGGGTTCATTCTTTTTTGTACTTTTTGATTGGTTCGCTTGGGCAGAGTAGACCTCTGTTTCACTTGTTGGAAAGAATTTTTCTTACTTGATGGTTGACTTATTCTTTTTGAAACAATTTCATGACTAGATAGTTTTCGTTTGATTTCGGGATTCGGATTTACTCTCACAATCTGTTTTGGTGCTTCTTTTTTTGGCGCTCTATCTTTTTGAGGTTGGCGCTCTGGTTTTATCGAAACATTTTCCCTTCTTTTCTTATGACGATTACCGGTTTCGTTCAATACTTTGCGCTTTTCAGCCATTTTTTCATCTCTATGTTGTCGTTGTTTTTCTCTCAACTCCGCTCGATTTGCTTTTTCTTGGACAAGTCCGCGCTTGAATTCTTTCGGTGCTTTTTTCGTCTTTTCAATTCCTTTGTGGAAGTTGTATTTCAAGTTGGTCGGCGTATTCCTTACCTGATCCCTTACTTGTTTAGTCTTATCTTTCACCAAAGCTTGGGTATCCAGAACTTTGCCCATTTTTCTCCCAGCCAAATTCATTCGGGATTGTTTCTTATTATTTGAAACTGGATTCTCCTTAGTCGAGTCAGATGGTACCTCGTGATCGTTAGGTAATCGTGAATTCTTTCGTAGAGAAGAACCGGATGGCTTAAATTTGGATTTTGATTGTTCCTTTTCCAACTTATGTCCAACTGCTGCACCACCGCCAAAAGCCAGAGTTCGGATCACATTTCGATTGAGTTGCCGCAATTTACGGTTCATCAACATGTGCGGTTTCCGCATGATGCGCCTTCCCATTGACTGACTATCATTGCTTTGGAGATTGAACATACTCATGATGTCACCTAATTTGAAATAGATACCGGCAAAGGTCACGATTTGCAGGAACGCAACCATAAAGAAAGGATAGGTAGCTGAAATATTGAAAAACATGGTGGAGATACTAAAAGCAGTCGTAATGACTAAGGTAACTCCCGCTCGCATCATAATCGTATTGAATAAACGAATAATCGCCTTCTTTCCCAAGCTCTCATAAGTTGGTAACATGGATAACAGAAAACTAATTGGCAGAAACATGGCGAAAATGATAAAGAGAATTTGGGAGAACAACATAATCCCCGTCAGTAAGAAGACAAAGAATGAGATACCAATATTAAACAACACCAAAAAGACCACGGTCCCTAGTCGGTTCATGGTCTTTGTAATACTTAGATTCGCGTTGTCATTGTCTTCAATTTCAGCTTTTACCGCTTCTTCTCGATCCTTTCCCTTATTTTCATCTGGACTCACAGATAAAATTTTATTGACCCGGTCTTCACCAATTTCTTCTATGTTGGAATCATCAAATTGCAACAAGAGCCAAGGTTGTCGGACTTGAATAGAAAACAAACTATCACGAATCAAATCCACACTGTCTTTTCCTTTGCTTTCCGAATTCGGCACAACGAGCTCTGTTCCGAGACTAAGAGCCGCTTCACTAACATCCGAACTAAAGTTATTGATTTTTGTGATATAGGTAGGCGCATACGCGATAAAGGAACCAGAGAGAAGGAAGATCGTTACAAAGTTAATGACAGCCCGGACTGCTTTGGTAGCTTCTCGCTTTAATAGTCCGATATACGCCACATAGACTCCTAGAGCTAAAATCATTAATAATAGAAATCCAAAATAGAAACCCGAGACCTGTAATCCATTTTCAGTAATACCGGCTAGCGTTTGGATATTTTTCCCAATACTTTCTGCCGTATCCGAAATAAAATCTAATTTGTACGCTTCTTGTACCACATACCCGGTCGCATTTGATAAATACAAACTAACGGTCCAAATGAAATTTGTAATGGCGTAGAGACCGTACATCACACTCTTTCCTAACCCATCGCCCCAGTTCCAAGGCAGCCAGCCCCACGAACTATCTACAAAGAAATCCAATTGATAGTTATCAAGTGAATATTGAGAATAGAGATTGCCAGATTTAACGGTATCATCAACTAATCCAGTTGCTTCCGCTACTGTTCCAATCAGACTCAAAAGAAGTAAAATGGTGCAGAGACTAATTGCAATTATTCCCACAATCCGTAAAAGTTTCTTTTTCATCTCCTCACTCCATTCTCTTTTGAACAGGCGGGCGTGTATCAAAAGCATGGAAGAGTTCTTCAAAGACTGGATGCACTTGTACCACACCAACGCGACCATACAAGTCCTGCATCAAACATTGCCCATTTTCCAAATCTCGCAGACGCTTTTGATTGCTTTCATCTTCTTGATCAAGACCAAAGAATTCGAGTGTCTTCTTGATTTCATGAATATCTGTGCTTCGAAAGGCAAATTTCAGCCCAATGTTGTTTTTCAGACGTTCATCTAATAAATCATCACTATTTTGAGTGACAAAGTAAACGCCGGCATTCATAGCACGGCCAGCACGAACTAGTTTATTCGAAAGAGTTTTTCCTTGTGCGACTTGAAGGAAGCTCCAGGCTTCATCCAAATCCACGATTTTGAAAATTTCTCGATTGCTATGAATAAAATCCAAGGCAAATGTGGAGATAACAATCAACATGGAAACACTAAGCAATTCCATCGTAGTGTACTCTTCAAATGTAGTCTCCGCATCCGGCAAAACCAAATCTGCCACCTGAATGATATTCAATTGTTTCTCTAAACTAATCGATTGTGTAATTGAACCATCTGAAAAAAGTAAATGCGCAAAATCATAATCGGTAAACGATTCAATATGATCAGCAATATTTTCCGCAACTGGTGTCCCATCATTTCGAAGCTCGGTAATGACTTGTAACAACCCACGTTGATTGCTTTGGGTAACGGTTCGAATAGCTTTTCGTAAAACGGGAAATTTCTCTCCATCCCGACTAGAAATTCCAGTTAGAAAAGTCAGAATATCAATTGCTAGACTTTCAGAATCCTTCTTTTTCTTCATGATCACATAGGGATCAAGTAACCCTTGATTTTCTGGTTTACTGGTTAGGTTGAGGATATTAATTTCACTCGCAATTTCTGGTAAGGTTTCTTTCCAGCTACCACGCTCTCCTTTGGGATCAACAATCACCGCTTGACCGCCAAACAGGACAGCATAGTAAACTAAAAGATTATTACTAAAGGATTTCCCACCACCAAGTGAACCAAGAAAAGCGGCGGCCAGTGCATTGGTGACGGAACCTTTGACCCCTTGTGAAGCCAATGCCGGTTTAAGATAAACATTGCGTCCAGTATCCACATTGTAGCCAAAATAAATTCCCTCCAATTCTCCTAACATTTGGGTTGCCCCAAAGCCAAGCCCAGCAAGAAAATCAGAAGTAAATAGCGATAGGTAACCCTTTGAAGTTATCTCTAGGTTTTCCCCCGCTCCACACCGTACGTGCAACTTTCATCGCATACGGCGTTCCAACTTGTTCGTATTTCTTTAGTGAAATTCAGTTAAATTACATTCTAAACGATATTTGTTTAACTTCTTCATTTGCTTATTTGTTAGTTGAAGAAGTTGTAGATACTCTTTAATCGTTTCTTTTGTTTTGGCATGGATGAGTCTGTGTACCCATTTATGGATAATAACTAGGTTATCAAACTCATCTGTACCCCCAAATTTACGAGGAATAATATGATGACAATGAACATCTTGCGTTCTTAGAAAAATCCCTGTAACGGAACATTTTCCATTTTGCATAGAATATCTTGACAGTCGATTGTCTAAGTATTCAAGACTTTCATCTGTTTCCATCGTACTAAGGGTAACCAATTCAGAATAAACCGAAGGTTTTAATTTCCTCAGTTTAGCCAATCGTCCATCTTGCGTATAGTTGTTGATGTGAGGTTTGAAAAATTCTAACCTTTTCCATTTCACGCTATCTAATGGAAATAAATAATTCTTCCTAACACAAAACGTTCTTTTTGTGAGAGGATAAAACTTTTTATACGTAATGGGTGGGCTTCTAGGGATTTCATATTTTCCGAATGGTTTTAAACGATTATATAGTGCTGGTAAGCAGGAATAGTAGATAGAAGAAAAGTCATGGTTAATCAAGGTGGCTTTTTGATAATAATTCTGAATACCTCGTACATACTGGTTGTATTGGTTAACAGTTTTTCTAGTAGGAGATTTCTGAATTGCTTTTATCTTTTCTCTGATTTCCTTCTTAATTCTACTTTTTGATTTCTTTGAGACTCTCGAAACAGTAACATATTGTTGTTTCTTTTGTTTTATGACCTTTAGCTCGAATCCTAGAAATTCTGAATAATTTCTTCTAAGATTTGTAATTTTTGATTTGTCTGGTGAAATATCTAGGTTCAACCGTTGTTTAATATATCCCTTGACCGCATGATAGATTTTTACTGCATGTTTATGATTTGTTGTAAAGATTTTAAAATCATCACAATAACGTACGATGTGCATTTTCTTTAATTTCGACTTTACCAAAGCATGGTGCATATTATCTACACTGCTATATTTTCTTTTTGTTTGAAATGTTTCCCATTGATTGGCAATCCACCAATCTAAGTCATTTAGAACAACATTCGATAATAATGTAGATAACACGCCACCTTGTGGGACGCCAGAAGTGGAAGTGCCTTGTCCTGCTACTGTCACTTTTAACATTTTAGAGATTATTGCTAATACGCGTCGATCTTTTATACCGATGGTATAAAGCTGTTTGATTAACTTTCCATGATGGACGTTATCAAAGAATCCCTTAATGTCGACATCTACCACATGATGACATTTGCATTTATGTGCAATAAAATTACATCTTGCTATTGCATGTTCTGTAGAGCGATTAGGTCGGAACCCATAGGAATGTTTGAAAAATTTTGCTTCACATATGGGTTCTAACACTTGTTTAAACATTTGTTGTATCAAGCGGTCTTTCATAGTGGGAATGCCTAGAGGACGAGTTTTCCCATTACTTTTTGGAATGTTGACTCGTCTAACTGGCTGCGGCTGATAATTTTCAATTGTTTTTCGAATATCATTTACAAACTTTTGTTTGTTTTGAAATTTGAAATCACTGATTGTTTGATTATCTATCCCAGATGTTTTAGAACCAGTATTTGATTTAATAATTCTATATGCTAGTAGGATATTTTCCTCTGACATAATTATTTTATAAAGGTCAATACCTTTTGTTGCTTGTTTGCTACTTCTTTCATAGAGCCAATCAAAAGTTTCTTGCATTTGATAGTATTCATAATATCGTAATTCTGTACTCACTGATGGATTATTTCTCCTAACTTTAAAATTAGTCCCATCCTCTTACCAGATCTTGTGAGTTTCATTTAACTGTATTCACTTTTCAAAGAACAAGTCTTGGGGCTATCCCTCCACGTTGATTAGACGCTTCACAGGTACTGTGCCCCTACTCTCGCAGAAATTAAGGATTTTCGACTATTAGTCTTATATCCAACGCTCCAATAACAGTTGTTGAATAAGTGTTTTCTGTTTTCCTCGTTCCAGTTATTCTAGCCATACATCTATCCTTAGGTGCTTACTTTGAGCCTGAATATTATATAAGGTCATTGTTCCTTATCCCGAATTTCATAAATACGACTCTTACTTTTCGGTAATATTCGTTGCTTTTGCAACCCAATTATCTTTCGATAAAAGTCATCCTTTAGACCCGTACATTCGCAAGTTCGTCAGTTCCGTAGGAACATTCTCACCATAGATAGTTTGTGGCGTCCCGGCATATCCTTTACCATATAAGTTATTACTTACTTAGGTATTGTTCTGCCGACTTTACCTAGCTTCACACGAATATTCACTGTTATGAATATTCGCATGTAGGAGTATCAGACCAGTTGCTTCAACCAACTTGACGGTTTTCATTTCAACTGTGAAATAACTAGTTGTAATTATCTTTAGTTCTTGATAATTCTCCCATTTCATGCCTATGCACTTATAGGGAAACGAGTCGCACCATATTGGATATAGTCATTCATGTATCGCTTGCTAGCTGGCAAAAACTCTTCATGAAGTCCCATCATATCGCCAAAGGGACGAACCAATTTTACATTGGTATCATCATAAAAATCTAAAACCTCATCACACCGACGTTTTAATTCATCCAATGATTCTGCACTCACTCGAACAACATAGCTTAATTTGTACATGGATTCTTTGGATTGATCCAACGTTGTTTCTAGTTCATCCACGGAGTCCAACGCATCCAAGACATTGGAATTGGTTTCATTGTCGGACTGGTACGCATGGTTGTCTAAGTCTTTCAGTTCTTTTTTCTTATTGCGAACTGTCGCCAGTGCCTTTTTATTCGTCACGATTTCTACATTCATACTCGTGTCGATTGGGAAAGTGAATTGTTGTTGCTGGTAATAAAAGAGTTCAGAAGATGGAAACTCCATCTCACCGACAATCGTATTAATCGTTAGATAGGCCACATAAGATTCATGATTTTCATGTTCCATGTGTAAGTACCGAGGCTTCTCTTCAATCAAACAGCGACTTGGGCGAAGTAGGTCATAGCGCTTTATCAATGTTTCAGATTTTAGCTTTTTCTTAGACAACTGAAATTCATATTCTTCAAATGGTGTTCCTTTTTCTCCATAAATGTGTTCAATCAAATAAGTTAGATCACTAGGTGTTACTCGTCTTACTTTGAATCTACGAGCCAATTTACTTTCCATCAATTTTTCAAGCTTAGTATACCGGCGAATTTCTTCATTGGATAACGAAACAAAATCACCCATCAAATGATGATTCACTCCATAGACAAACTCTTGAAGTCCGGATAAAAAAGAGTTCTTGAGACTTTTCAGGTTTACTTCTTCGTCTGTGACAATCAGTTTGAAGCCAATAAAAAAGCGATAGTCAATTTGACTATCGCCAATCATCGATACCAATGCATCCGTCTGTAAGTCGATTCTCTGTTTTGCGACTTCTTTCAAACGACCAGTTATCTCTTTTTTCGACCGTTCCTGCGTGGCACGAATGCTGCTTTCTGTCGCAATTTGTAACGCATGAATCTTACCTTCACGATTTTGCGCAATCAATTGGCGAAAGTTATCGTGGACTTGATACTTCTGTTCAAGTGATAAGAAGGAGTAATTGTAAGGGACTAGTTCGTAGTAAGCAAAGCACTCTCCCTCTTGGTTAAAAACAAGATTATTTTCAATATATTTAATCGGGTACATAATTCACACTCCTCACTAGGGTGATTGGTTCATCCCATCGTTTTTTCTGTTCTTTGACTTTCTTTCCTGCAAAAGTAACCTTAAATCGCAAGTGATAACTAATAAAGGATCGTAAAAACCCTAATGGCTTCTTTCCATCAAAGGTCTTTTGCGACATAAACCAAGTGACTGCCACAGGTATGCCCAAGTATTTTAAAAATGCCCCCTCTATCATAGATAGTGGAGGCATATGAGCAAACACAATGACAAACAGCAAGGATAAGACAAACCAAGCCATTTGATTAAAGGTTACAGGAAAAGGCAGCTGAAAGTCATTGATTGCGTAAATGACTTTTTCAACTGCCCAGATACTGGTATAGCTTTTTATTTTTTTCATTAGTTTCACTTCCTAAAAAAGCGCCTGATAAAGACGACTCTGCATGAATATTAATTTTCTTTTTAAAAGTGTATTCCAACTTTCAATCTATCAACTGAGGTTTATCAGACCATAATCTGTGGATTTCTTGGTATCCAGCTGAAGTAATAAAAGTATATCTTTGTTGATATATTCTATCTTGAAAATCACTAAACCGTATTTTTATTTCCCATTTACTCACTGAATCTTTAGGGATACTCATTACTTCGTTATTATATTTCATCCAATATAATTCAAATTCTGTTTTTTTCCCTACTCTTAGAATATCTGTATCAATAGGCGCTGAAACTCCTAACGCATCCAGACTATCATCAATATGTTTTTGAGCCGAAAGTAATGATAATAGATTTACTTCATGGTCGTTTGTGTTGATAGTTTCTTCTAAATACACAAAGTCAATTGAAAAAGCCATTCCCAGACCTTCATTAATAAGCTCAAATGGTAATTTAAAAACATCATTTTCGTCAGACTTTACCATTTTACCAGCAAAACGGTGTTCAGATATTTTGGGTATAAGTTTTAAATAAGGGTAATAACTTAGACGGTCCTGCTCTTCATTTCTTTGTTTTTCATCAGCATATTGTTGCTTTGATAAATCAAGTGATTCCTCATGTTGTCTCTCTTGCTGTTTCATCGCTTTTTTATGTTGTTTATTTGTAAAAAAAAGTGTGATAAAACATACTGCAAATGAAGTTAGTACAGGGACAAATATGTCTATAAATGATTTAAGGTCAAAGTCAAAATTCATAATAATCATAACCTCCAGCATTATATATTTATCAATAATTATATCCCTAAACCTATATCATGAAAATGTTTATCCTATGAATTCAAATGTTCCTCTATTTGTCACAAGATAATTTCCTTCTAGTTCCAAGTCACGTCCATATGCTTCATAGTCAATATAGTTTTGCAAGTGTGTAGGCACCTCTCCAAAAGCACCTGTTTCTTCAATCAAATAATACGCCACATCACTCATATCGTTACAATCGGGATAACAGATAATATCATCCACATGCTCCACCATTTCCTCAAAAGAGTTGAAGAAAGCATGTTGGATTTCCAAAGCAACTTCACCAATCGGTGTTCCTTCTAGTTCCTCTGCTAAACCACACAACCGATTGATTTCCTCAATTGGTGTATATTCATCAATCTCAAAAGGCAACTCATAATCATGGATCGCATACTCTTCGTATTCGTCATTTAAACCAATCCGTTCTTTCACTTCGTCAAAATCGACAGGTGGGCTAAACCAAGCCCCCACCAATTCACCTTCGTTATATTTTCCAAGGTTCGCAATATATACACGCATCTGCTCCATAATGGTCCCCCTTACGCACCGACAATCCGATTAAACAAGTTGAGTAAGACATCTTTCACACCAGAAGCGTTGAAGACCAGTCCTACCGCAATCAGCGCAATCACCAAAAAACCAATCAGCTTGGAAAACTCACGTTTGAAGCCTAAAAATAAACCAATGACCACAATTGCCAATAAGACTAAAGATTGGGCATTGGTTAAAAACCATTGATATAAATTTTGTCCGAAATTCATTTTATCACTTTCCTTTCCATTACTCGATCTGCAGCCGCACTTGTATGAATTAAGCACATCACGGTAATACCAAGCATACTGCTTCCTCTTTTCATATAATCAAGTTTTCTATTGCCATACTTTGTTGTTCCAAAATCTTTTTATGCCGATCCGATAGCTGAGCATTCTGTACCATATCAAGAATATAAGTCGTCTGATTTAACCGATCTAACTCCTTAGCCATCTTCCACGTAGGTGCTACCTGTCGACCTAGCCAGCTCAGTGTTCGCTCGATAGTATAAGGTTTGGGGTCAGAAGTCAGTTGAATTTCCTTGCGATTTCGCCCGATAAAGCGACCCCATCGTTCATTTAGCGGCCAGTTTGTTCGCCGTTTCCCTTCAACTTTATCCGTGAACCGTAAGTAACGGTTGATAATGGAAAATGTGGTACCCTCAATACTTCGACCTTTTAACAAGTCTTGTATTGCATGGTAGGCACGGTCATTTTTCAATCGAATTTCAAAGCGATTCTTCGTTTCGCTCTTGTCTAACGGAATTCCCAATTTGATATATTGTTCATAGTCTTTTTCGTATAAACAAAAATAAACCTCACTCTTAAGGCTTCCGATATACAAAGTATTTCCCATTCCATCCTTTTCATCAGCTTTCAAAAGTTCACCCGAGCGGTAACTCTTAAAAGTCCGGAATAAGGAGATACATTCTTCCTTCTGACATTTTTTCGTCAACTCAGGAATATCCAATAAGCCAACTCGATCATTGATTGCCAAATCCAAGCGTTTCATGACGCCTCCAGCTTTTAAGCAATCATCGAAAAAGTCGTACCAGCTACGCTTTTGAGCGAGCAAAAAAGTTTCAAACTGCCGACAACCACGACCTTTTAATTCTAAAAGAACGCCTTTCTCTTCCTCATGAGAAAGCATCACCACAATATCACCCATGATGTATTGTTCTTGGTACGAATAAAAGGCATAGTCTTCATGAAGCATATAGTCAAATTTCAAATGCAAAATCTCTTGAACAATTTTTTGAACATCCGTTGTCGGAAAACGAATCCTTACATAATCAAACAGTAACGTCAAAGGCAAATCGGGATTGAAACTTTCCAGTTGGTCAAAAATTTTTCTCATAGTTTTTGTAGATGTAGTTACGCCACCATTTTCGATTTGATTCAAATAGGGACGACTCAATCCACAAGCAGTAGCCAATTTATTTTGAGAAACACCATATTGATTGCGCCGATCTTTTAGTAAACGATAATCTAAGTTCTGTTGTACCAAGTTTTCACCTCCAAATAAGGTGTTAACTTTTCAAAATGAGTTAACACCTGTTCAAACAGCTAACTATCCTCGTCATGACAACCATTCTTAATCGCTGCTTGCTTGTTTTTTGTGTTTTTGTACCCCCCTGTTAGATACGGGGGGTGAGACATCATGGCCGGCTAACGCCGTCCATGAACAGGCACAGCACCACGGAGGATTTCTGCTTCGCGAATCCTCCGCGGTCAGCGCCTAACAGTCAGTTGTGTTGGTTTAGGTTACTCATCTGTAATACCATTTACTTCCAACTCTGCTTTCATTTCTAACAAGTATTGACGAATATCCGGTTCTTTTGCTTGGTCCGCAATCCGCTCAAATTCTGCAATTACTTGGTTTATTTCAATTCGAGCATCCGTCTCCTCATTCATTAAATATGGATCGCCAGCGACTTTGACACCATTCTTGCGAATATCAAAGTTTAACCGTCGCAATTGTTCTTCTAATTCTGGGTCTGACTGAATCTTTTCAATCACCCAATAAATTTCTCCAACCAACTCATCATAAATCACACTTTTGTACCTCCTTTAATCTTCTGGCAATATCAAAAATGACCGGAACTGTTACAGAGTTTCCGGCTTGCTTATACAACTGACTATCTGAATTGACTTGAGAAGCTCGATCAAAAGCCCAATCGGGAAAGCCCTGAAGTCGCCAACACTCTCTAGGTGTTAGCTTCCGAATTTGATACTGATCCGTGACAATCGCTTGTTGGTCTCCTGTCAGTAAAGTATGAACACTCTGTTTTCCCAGACGACCTCGGCGACTTGTGGAATTAGGAAAAGCCAGGTTCACACTGTCTCCTGGCTTCACCTCTTGATATTCTGTTTCATTTTTTCGAATCATGATTTTTGTACCACCTTGTTTCGTGGACAAGGTGGGGGCGGTTCCAGTAACTTCATAAACTCGATTACCTTGTTCAAACTTTCCCGGTAATAGTCCTGCTACAGAGATTCCATCCCTTGCTGGCAGTGCAATTTTGATTCCTTCATCACCTGTTAAGGTTGGCGCTACGCCATCTGAACCATAGACTTGTCCACCCATTCCTCGATTGGAAGGATTGATATTTACCAAATTTCTGATGTTTTGATCAGATGTTGAAGACGGTCCAATGATAGGAAATACTTGTTCGGTACATGCGTCTCGAGAATGTCCGATAAGGAAGATACGCTCCCGGCTTTGGGGAATGTAGGCCTTTGAGTTAAGCACCTGCCACTCCACGTCATACCCCAATCCATCCAGCGTTCGGAGGATCGTCTCGAACGTAGCCCCCCCTTCGTGATTGAGCAATCCCCGGACGTTCTCAAGGAATAAAAACTTAGGTCGGAGAAGAGCGGCGAACCGAGCGATTTCAAAGAATAAAGTACCTCGAGTATCGGAAAATCCTTGTCGCTTTCCCGCAATTGAAAAAGCTTGACACGGAAATCCGCCGCAAAGGATGTCAACTGGTCCGAGGGATTGAATAAACTCATCTGATACACTTGTGATGTCATGCATTTCCACCTCCTTACTTGTATCATGAATTGCTTTATAACTACGTCTAGCAAATTTATCAATTTCACAAAAACCGATACAATGATGGCTCGCCTGTTCCATACCTAAACGAAAGCCACCAATACCGGCGAATAAATCTAAAAATCTCATACATTACCTCATTCATTGCAAAGAAAAAAGCCAAGAACATTTTGCTCTTGGCTCATACATTATTAATTTGTCCTACTATTTTTTATTTAATCCAACTAATTTCCGTTGTTTTTCATTGGCCTGATCGGCTACATATTTAATCACCGTTTTGAACTCTTTTGCAGTAGCATTTTCCGATAAATCCGCAATGCTCTTATTGTATTTCTTTACAATTTTCGTTACTTGTTCTTTATCAGTCATGTAATTGAACCTCCAAATCTTTCCTACTATACCCTAGTGGTAAAAATAATTCTAGATTGTCCGCAGCATAATGAACTTCGGAAATATTATTCGTATAATCTTTTATTATGATATGAAGCAATACATCTGGATGTTTACTCTTTACTTTTGCAATGTTCTCTCTTGATTTGAAAAAAGCGTTAATAAATACCTTTTTCGGCACATGACGTCCCTCTGCAATTTCACGTTCTTGTGTAAATTTCCAAGCGATTTTAGGGTCTTGATAAACGTAGAAAATCGTCACTCGAAAATGTTTTTTCAACGCCCGCGAGATATTTTTTTCAGCACTTAATATTGCAAAAGTTGCATCCAGAATAAAAGAATAGCCATGATCTAAGACATATCTAAATGCCTGCTCTACCAACCAAGAAGATGCTTTTTGAAAGAGACTAGAGTTTTTTCCATTATAATCAGGAAACTGGGTGCGAAAGTAATCCGCATCAATAATCACATGGTTATCATAATTCTCAGCTAATCCAATGGCAACCTCTGATTTTCCAGCTCCAGGACTCCCTGCCATAAAAACTGCGTCTCGTCCAACTTCGGGGGATTTCCCTTTGATAATATAAGAAATAAACTTATCCTTATTTGCTTTTGCATACTCTAAATAAGAATCATTACTTTCCATATTAATTATCCCCTTTCTTCCTACTATATAAAAGTATTATACGTTACTTGAAGTATAAAGTCAGTATTGAAGATCACTCAATCATTCATCTTTTCTAATTTACTAATTTACTAATTGAATCTAAGAAATCATACCCTTTTGGTACAAGTGGCGTATAAAACTCACTAATCACACTGCCACCTGTATCCACATAACCTCGACCTTTGATGTGCTTCATAAAGAAGTTTTTTTCGACCTCCCCAAACATCATGGAATATCCGAGTTCACTCATACGACCCAAAGCCACGCGAAAGTTGAATTGATCGCGGATTCCGTCTCCTAAATATTTCGCATCCGGCCTTTGGCAAGCCAAAATCAGAAAGAAACCAGATTGACGACCCAACATCACGATTTGTTTGAGCTTATTCAAAATCACCGCACTTTCTTTCGTCGTTAACATCTATAGCGATAGGTAAGAATTTGATATAATCTCCATCTTTTCCCCCGCTCCACACCGTACGTGAGACTTTCACCTCATACGGCGTTCCATCTATTTATTTTCTATTGAATGTTTTGCAGATTACACATCTTTCGATAAAGGTTGATTTTTGCTATTTGCTCTGGCACCAGTTTCAGTTCATGCACGTAGTGATCGATTATCATTTTATTTGTTGTATGGATCAGAAGATGGATATCCTTATGAATAATTCTCAAGTTATCGAATTTGTCGTCTCCACCAAGACTTTTTGGCAAATAGTGATGACAGTGAACGGCTTTTGCTGGCAAAAATTGTTTTGTAATCTCACACTTGCCTGATTTCATTGAGTAACGAGATATTCTACTATCTAAATACTCAACCGTTCTATTCGGTATTTTCGATTCCATCAATTTTCTTAATTCTTGGAACACAAGAGACTGTAGGCTTTTGTGCTCCAATCTTTGACGACCAAACGGAGTAAACGGTGTATCCTCCGTATTAAATCCGTAAATTGTTTTTGTAGATACGTCGCAAAGAGGGTACAAATAGACTCCAGCTACTTTATACGTTTTCATCGTTGTTGAGTAAAACTTTTTGTAAGTTGGGGAAGCTTTGTTGGGGTAACATCTTGTACTACAATTTGATAATCGGTTGTAAGTAGTGAATGAAAGAACGTAGTTCATCCTATTCAAATCTAAATTAATATGAGTGGCATACCTGAAATAATTATGAACACCGAGCACGAGAGCATTAAACAGGAGAGCATTTTGTGCTGTAGGACTCTTTTGAATATCTTTGATTCTTTGTTTAATCTCTTCTTTAATCTGATCCTTTTTTTTGTTAGAAATACGTGAATTACAAACCCATTTTTTCCCTTTTTGTTTCACGCAAATAGCGAATCCTAAAAATTCCGACTTACATTTACGCAAATTGACGATTTTAGACTTCTCATTGGAAATATCTAATTTAAGTCTGTCTTTTAGGTAAAGCTTGACAGCGTGGAACCATTTTAATGCTGTCGGATAATCATTAGTCATGATTTTAAAGTCATCTGCGTACCTGACAATATAGCCTTGCTTTAGATTTGTATCTCTTAGAGCACGAAATTTATTGTAACCTTTAGTATAGGGATACTTTGTTTCAAAGGTATGCCACTGCTTTGAGACCCAATGGTCTAAGTCGTTTAGAACAACATTAGATAATAGTGGAGAAATGATACCTCCTTGGATCGTTCCTTTGCTCGGGATACCTTCTCCTTGAATGGGTGATTTCAGAGATTTTGAAAGAATAGCTAAGACTTGTTTGTCACAAATTCCTATATTCCATAATTGTTTTATCAGTAAACGGTGGTTTACATTATCAAAGAAACCTTTGATATCAATGTCTACTGCATAGTGCATTTTACTGATGTTTATGAGATACATAATGCGACCTAGAGCATGCTTTGCACTTCTCAATGGTCTGAAACCGTAGCTATGTTCATAAAACTTAGCTTCACATATTGGCTCCAGTATCTGCTTGAACATCTGTTGGATCATTCGATCAATCATGCATGGAATTCCTAATGGGCGTTTCTCACCATTGGGTTTAGGTATCATTACTCGCTTTATGGATTTTGGTTTGTAATTTTCTAAATGACTGAGAATAAGATGGATAAACTCTGCTTGGTTCATTTCCTTATAGTTATCAATTGTGAAGGAATCCGTTCCTGGTGTCGAAGACCCCTTGTTTGCCTTGATAGTACGGTATGCTAAAAGAATATTATTTTCAGAAATGATTAACTCATATAATTGATAAAACTTTTTCCCGTTTCTACTTTGAGTAAATAGCTGATCGAATGTTTCTTGTAGATCATAATATTCCCAGTAACGTATTTTTGTGTTCAAGCGTGGCACCTCCATAACGGATTTTCCCACGTTCTTACCAGATCCTTGAACTTCATCTGTTTCAACATTCATTGTTATTAAATAGACTTAGGGCTATCCCTCCACATTTGTTAGACGCTTCATCGGTACTGTGCCCTTACTTTCACAGAAACAAAGCAATTTCGTTATTACTTATATGCACCTATCTAGAAGTAGTCATTTAATTGATAGTTTTCTGCTTACATCGTTCCAATGTTTTTAGCTATCATGTATAACCTTAGGTATCTACTATGAGCCTGTGAAATTATAGCTTCTTCGTTAGCTATCCCGATTTTCATATCATGGAACCTTACTTGTCGGTATCTCACCATACGTCCGTATGTTCCTATCTTTCAATAAGATCAGCCTTTTAGACCCGTACATTCGCAGATTCGTCAGTCATTTTCAGACATTCTTACCATAGTTATCTTTTTCAGCCGCCCGCCCTATAGTCAGCCTTATGCTCAAGCACTTAGGCAGATTTCAGACGACTTCACCTAGCTTCATACCAAAACCAATCTACTTCATTGATTAGAGCATGTAGGAGTATTAGCGGGGATGTTTCAGCTCAACTTGAAGGCTTTCATTCCATCTCTCAAAACATTAGTTGTCACTATTGATAATCTCAATAGGCTTCCATTTCACATCTATTCGATGCTTGTAGGAAAACGATTCGCACCCATATAAGCCACGTATTCATCAAAGATTAAAAAGTTGGGTGGAAGTCCAAGATAGGCATAATTCTCTCCTGTTTTGTAGTTAGACATTTCTTTCATTGCCTTGCTACGAGCCATCATACGTTCATAGAAATCTTCCACACAAGCAGAAATTTCTTCCTTTTGTGAATAAACATGAGGCATCACCGTACCTAAATCAGCTAAATCTGCATTTTTGGGATCGAGGATAAACAATTCTGCATCTGACTTCAATAGTGCTTCGATAATGGTGAGGAGGAAATAGGTCTTCCCTCCACCTGTGCCACCAGCGATTAACATATGGGGTAAAGAATCATAAGCCCATACTTGATTTTTCATCAATCGCAGAGTCCCATTTTCTGCCACTACTTCGTCTATCCCAATTCGATTGGCGATCATATCATACAGTAAAGTATACTCCACATAGGAGTCTTTGAGTTCCTTTTCTACTAACTCACAATACAGTCCGCTTTCTAACTTCTTTTCCAATTTTAAAAGCTGATCTTGGTATTTCCCAAGTGAAATTTGAACGCGAATAGACAGTAATCCATCTTTCATTCGATAATAGATTTTGGGGAAGTAACTGATAGTCTCTCTGGTTCGGCTACTATTCAAATCTTTGAAAAAGCCTTCACTTTGAGTTTGTTTCACTTCATACCAATGGTTCTCTAGAATCATCCGAGCTAGCTTTTGTCGATGCCACAAGCTTCGCCAATGATCAGGAAAAAAGTGAATATAAAGCAATATCATAGCTCCTGAAAAAGCGAGACTTCCAAGCAGACATACTAAATCTTTTATAGACCAAACGATTTCAATAGTAGAAAGTGATAGCTTAGAAATATCAAATTGTCTAAACTCTTGAAAATAAAAGACGCTCATCCAACCGATGAACAGAGCGAGTAGCCAGCCAAGAACAAAGTGATAAACCAAGTGCTGATCTCCTGCGCGTATGCGATGTCCTTTGTACATTTTGATGGTTTCCACCTCCAATCGAAAAAGCCCAATAGGATTTCATTAGGCAATTTCAAAAAGTTATGCTAGTCATTTACTGCTACGAGGAGGGGAGTTGTTTCGTTTCAACCAATTGATTTAAAAAGCCTTCAATAGCATCCGGCATCTCCACACCAATTTCTTCCAAAATGGATTCTGCCTGCCGACATAAGTTTTCATTTACTTCGACAACTATAAAGAAAGACTCTTCTTCTCCTAACCAGTCTAGTACATCAGAGTCTTCTTCACTGTCGCTATTTTCTCCAAGTAAACCTTGATGTATAATCAGAAACATTTTTTCATCAGAGGTTAATGCTTTAACGAGTTGTTCCTCAGTCAGCTCGCCTTTTCCATATTGATCGAGACAATCTAAAATATGTTCAACATTAATTTCCATAATCTTCACCTATTTCTTTCTTTCATTTTGGTTCGTAGGATTTCCTTGATTCGGCTGCCGCTTCAAGACTAAATCATCCGCCTTAATGAACCAATTAACGGTAGTTCCTTCTCGAAAAACATAATTGGCAACGGTATCCACGATTGGATTGACCAACTCTACCTCTGCATCATAAGCAAACTCGCGTAAGGGTACATTAGCTGGGATACTAACTTGAATCATTCGCCCTTGTGCAGAGGATTTTAAATTATAGGTTCGTTCTTTTACCTCATTACCAATTGTTCCATCCTCATTTTGCTTCCGTACTTCTCGGCGTAATGCGGAAAAACGCAACTTCCCAAATGTTAAACCTGAATCTACGACAATACCTTCTGTTAATCTCATCTTCTTTTCCTCCTATGCTTTCACTAAATCATCAACATACAACACGTAATCAGTAAACCCACGATTCTCAATCTCATAGCCTTTGGCAACCAAATGGGGATTCACGGCTTTTAGCGGTTGGTCTTGATCAAAATCCTTTTCACCGGCTTCCGCAGCTACTACCACCTCAATATCATCGGCCCGTTGCTTACTGGAATACAAATGATAACTGCGACCAATCACCGTAGTATTCCGTCCATATCCTTCTGTTATAATTTCTCCTTCACCGGCATAACTTAACTTTCCAAAGGTTTCAGCCATATCTGGCACGACAAATTTCAATTCCATCTTCTTTTCCTCTTTTCATTGTTAGTTTTGGATACAAAAATAGCGCGACTACTTTTTTAGGAGGCGGTCGCGCACGTTGGTTCTTAGGATTTACTTGTATCATCTCATCACCTTAGTTCCGGCGATTCCAGAAATAATAGCCCGCCGTCGCAAAAATCAAAGTAAAACCAATGAACAGTAAAACATTGGAATTTTTCTCCCCGGTTTGAGGGAAGGTCTTCACTGTGGGACTAGATTCTTGAGAGCCACTTGGAACAGTTGGTGTTTCCGGTTGTTTCGGCGTACTTAGTATGGTTGGAACTTCTTTTGGTGTTAAGGTTTGAGATTTTTCTTTCAAATCTTCATTGTGTTTTCCATTGATATTCCCATCTTTATCGTAATTGATTTCCGCAAAAGTAAACTTGGTTCCTTCTGGATATTTTCCGGTATCTACTTTTTTCGCAAGCACAGTTTTGGTGAATTCTTTATCATTTACTTCATAATCAATCTTGCCAGATTTCCAAATTTCTTTGTTTGTACCATCCGGTAATAAAGCATACAGAATTGTTTCGAAAGCTTCTTTTGAGCCATCCAGTACATCATGAGTAATCGACACATCATCAAACATATCCACCACATCACCATGAGTAAAGGTCTGAGAACCGTTTTCTAGGTGGGCCTTTGTTTGGATAGAAACATGACGTTCCACCGTACAATTAACAGTTTGGGCTTGATTATTCAAGCTAACATCCTTCGCTACTGGCTTATCGCCTGCTTCAAAAGCTTCCTTATTTTCATACACATAGTTGAATAAGACAATAGTTTTATTTAAAACTTGTTCGGCGGTTAATTTATGCTGAATTTTCCAAGTTCCTGTTTTCTCTTTGTTCGCCAACGTTGCGCTTGTTTCTGCAATCACCACTGGTTTGGCTTTTTCATCTTTTTCTTGGGCAGCTTTTGTCGCATCCACATCAATGGCTTGCGCTACCACATACCAGTCTTCTTTGATTTCATGTAGATTGTAACTCAATTTATCAACTAGCTCGGTAGAATCCAGAGAAGTTAATTCTTTGTTTCCGTCTTTCCAAGTCGCAAGAGAAGTTAAACTATCTTCTTCCTCAGGCAAATCATAGAGCATTAAACGGTTCAAACTAACAGAAAATGCTTTGTTCGTCAGCTTCTCGTAAGGAACGGTCACCGTTTTAATTGGTTGTTTTTGGTCTTGTTCGGTAATGGTAAAGACATACTCACTCTTCACAAAGTCTTCTTTGTTTTCCTTAAAAGTAGAACGGATTTCTAATGGCGTAATCTTTTGAAAACCTTCTGGGGCTTCTACTTCTTCAAGTAAATAATCCCCATAAGGAAGATTTTCAAACTTGCCATAACCATCAAACCCTAATTGCTCGTTATAAGCTGTGGTCGCTTCATCTTCGGCACCTGTGATTTCATTGGTCCCTTCCAATGGCGACACTTTAAAGGTCAGATCATTGAAGCCAGTTTCGGTAGTGCCCGCAGCTGATCCAGCAAATTTAAAGAAATCAAAGCCAAAGCGAATCACTTGTTCTTTTGCCGTAACATTTCGGGTAATCACGGCATTTTTTTCGCTATCATCCACCTTTTTGATGGATACAGGATACTTTGTTTCATCAAGGCTATATCCTTCGGGCGCTTTTGTTTCTTGCCAATAATACTCGTTGATAGCTAAATGTTTAACGGCAACTTGGTTCTTTTCGTCTAAAGTCAAAGTGACCGTTTCATCAGAACCTTTCGTTCCCTTCGCTAACTCTGGTTTAAAAGCCTCACTCCATTTAACAGCTTTTCCATCCTTAGCAGTAAACAAGGTGTATTCAGCACCCTCAAAGACTGCCTTACCTTGTGCTTTATCCCCAGTATCTTTGTCTTCTTTCGTCAAAGTGGTTTCGCCAGTGACTTCTTGATTTTGCCCTTTTACGTTACTGGTAACAAGGGCTACGGTTTGATTGGCATACTTCAATTCGACTTTTACAGGTTTGAACGTATTCACGAACCCATGACTAGCTTTAGTTTCGGTCACATAATAGGTTCCCAATTCCAACGCATTAGCAATCTCTTTTGGTGTTTCCGCATGACCGTTTTCATCCGTGGTCATTTCTTGAACGATTTCACCGGTTGGACTGTCTTTGCGAATGGCAAACGTATTACCAGCTAAGGAATAATTGTCATTCCAAAGATCACTCCCTGTTTCAACTCCGCTTTTATCCAGAATGATTTGCCCTTTTTCCCGTGCGTTTTTTGAAGTCACGTAAATGGTTTCGCCTGCTTTAATGGTGGTAGTCATGGGGGTGGTATCAATCGTATAAGGCGCCGGTACTGATTTTTCGGTAATGGTTACTTTTGTACCATGAGGAATCTCATCCAATGTAGCAATGCCTTCTTTGTCAGTAGTCACGTCTTTTGCAGGTAAAGTTTTTCCAAAGTCTAAATGGAAAACCGTTCCTGGTACAACATCACCCGATTCTTTATCGACTTTTTTGATCTTTAAAGAACCCTCCGTTTCCACATCAATTTTGATTGTGTAGGTATTAGGTTTATCAATCGCCCCGGCCATTAAAGTCTGTTGGCCAGCCTTTTTATAGGCGACAGGTGTTCCGGTACCAGCAGATTTCTTAAGCGTCAGCACACCACTTTCTTTTGAATTGGCATTTGGGGTGATTATCAACTGATTACCATTCACACGATAATCAATGTTTGCGGCATTTTCCACAACCTCATCGAACTCTGACAAATTCAGATTATTCGTATCCGTCACAGTAGTCGATTGCCCTAATACTGTTTTAGCCGTACTATTATGGAAGGTTGGTTTCTTCTGATAATCGTCAATGGCTTGATTTATTTTTGCCTCAATGGCTGCGATATTTACGGCACTACCATCTGATCGTTTTATTGAGTGAAGGGTATACCCATTAACTTCTTGCCAGATCATCTTCTGTGCCACAATATGAGTATCTGCATCTGTACCTACTTTTTTCCATAAAACGGAAACTAATTTGGCTTTATCGGACATATCTGGTAACGGGTTTTTCTCATAGCCAGGAGTGAACTCATTGTCAATCGGGACTCCTGGTTCAATACAGAAAATATCTTGTTTAAAGCCGTTGTACACTGCATAATGCGGAACAGTGACTTCTGACATTGGACGACCATCACTAAAAGTTCCTTCAACAGCATATTGATGTGCTAAATCTAGTTCTACGGTTACCGTTTGTGGATGGGTAATTTCATCAGCAAAAGTAATCGTAGGAGCAATTGCTCCAACAATTGCTTGAACAGCCAAACTCAAAATAGTTAATACACATAATTTCTTTTTTTGTTTTTTATACATGAAATGTTCTCCTTTCAAATTAAGCACAAAAAAATAAGATGCTCGCTTGAACATCTTTGTTTATAAAGTCTTTTTAAAATTTTTATTGACTGAATAGAATGGATTTGAGAATGAATGAGCCTAAAAATTTAATCTAAAATACGAAATATACTGCCTTTAAATTAGAACACATTTTAGAACACAAACATTTCAAATTTAATCAAATATAATAAAATATATTTACGGGAAAACCTTTATAAATCAAGGTTTTTCAAACTTATTCAATGATACGAAGAAAAAACCAGGTCTTAAAAAAGCTCGTAAAGCTTCACAATTCTCAAAACGTTAATCAATTCCTTATTGTATCAACGTTTACAAGAATTTTTTGGTTCAAGTTGGTTCAAATTATAAATTTGACAAAGAATTTAAGAGGTTTAAAGCATCAGCATCTTGCTGGTGCTTTTTTTCTGGCATCAATTCAAGATAATAGTTCTGCGTTGTTTGAATATTGATATGACCTAAGCGTTTTGATACATAGGCAATATCAATATCTTGTGAAAATAGAAAAGAAGCATGAGTATCTCTTAGGCCGTGGAAGGTAGTTTTTGGAATATCTAGTTTTTTCAGTAATCTGGCGAGCTTAGCAGATTGTTGAAAGCCGTCAGGATCAAAAAAATATCCATTATCTTTAATCGGGACAGATTTTAGAATATCGTAGACTTCTTGATTAATGGAAATATCTCGTCTTGAATTTTTTGTTTTTAACGAGGTATCTTCAGAAGTTGGACTAAGGGAACGTCTGACATGGATACCATATTCAAAGAGGTCTTCGGGACGTATACCTAAAAGCTCTCCGCGTCTCATGCCAGTTTCTAAGGCAAGGAGTACAAGAATGTTAAACTCATTTTCTCGATGATTAATGACATAAGTACGCAGTTTCTTTAATTCGGTAATAGAAAGTACACGGTTTCTCTTATCTAAAACTTTCCCTCGTGTTTTGACTAAATTTGCAAAATCGGTAGCAAGATAGCCACGAGCATAAGCATCACGTAATGCCGTTTTGATTTTCAATAGTACTTCATGAGTGGTTTTACGAGAATGAGTTTCTGCATACTTATCTATTTTTCGTTGTACTACAATATCGTTCAAATCCTTTAACTGTATATCGCCAAATAATTTCTTCACCACTTGAGAAGTCCTTTGATAATTTTGAAAAGTCGTTTCTTTTACATCGTTTTTCTTTATGATATGAATCCAGTTTTCAAAGAAGTCAGCAAATGTTGTTGTACGCTCTGCTAATTGTTTTCCATTTCCTTTCTCCAATTCATTTTCTAAGGCCCAACGAGTTGCTTCCTTTTTAGAGCTAAATGATTTTGTCAATTTCTTATGTTGACCATGATTGTAAAGTGAGATCTGAGCTCTATATGAGTTACCACGTTTAATTATACTAGGCATTTATAACAAATCCTTTCACTGAAAGATGGTTGATAAATGCTAGTTGAATACACCGTCATTCTACATGGCGAAAAGCATCTAATCAACCATCCTACGATATTTTAGCTAGATAGAGTGCGTCTTAATAAAATTAATGAGGGAAGTGACAGTGTATCGTTCTTGTCTTCCTATCATAAAACGCTCTAACTCATCGTTTGCGCGAACGAATTTATCAAAAGATTTTGGATCGATCCCTAAAAAATGAGAAGCTTGTTCTCTAGTAAGTAGATAGGGCAATTCATAAGTAGTTATTGTATTTTTCATAGTTTATTTCCTTTCCAAAAATGTTTTTTGGCTGACACAAGGAAATGTGCTATACTCAACTTGTCTAGGGCGGAGTACGTTTATACATTTTAATGTGTAAGCTGTGCTTTGCTTTTTTTGTGTATTTTTGCTGCCTTCATATTTTGAAGACACTGGATATAAAATTCTACTTCTTCCTGATAATAATCAGGCTCAGCAATCAAATTTTCTAATATTTTTTGCTGCCTTGAACTAAGTTCCCCACAGCTAATAATCTCGTTAATCAAATTTGAATCAAAATGATTATCTACCTCTTGAATAAATGCGAGGGTGGGAGAAACGCTGTGAATTAACCAATTCATACTTTTCTCAAAGCTTTGAGGAATTGTTTCTAAAGAAATGGTGGTTGCGCCATGATTGCCAATAAAGGCTGCCCATTTGGCATCGACTTTTGCACCTGGATCATTTGGAGCACGGTCATAAAAACAAATTGCTCCATTAAGTAACTCAAAGAATAGTTTGGTTAAATCATGGGTTTTTGAAATAATCTTTGCCAAGCTTTGCGCTTTCTCTTTTCGATACCGTAGTTCAAAGCGATTTTTTACTTCTGCTTCTTCTAAAGAAATTCCTCGTCGCTTTCGTTGTTCATAATCCTTCTGATAAAAGCAAAAGCGACACTGACTCTTCTTTGAGCCTAAATACAAGGTCTCACCATTTGATTCATTGTTTATGATATCCGTACCGCCATGAGATTCACTCACTTGAAAAGTGGTCCACACATGGCCTAGTGTTACCTTACGCTTCAGTTCTGGAATGCTGAGACTCCCCACAAAATCATCTAAAGTAAAATCAATCCGTGTAAAGTTTCCCTGATAATCTAATACCTTACGGAAGAACTCTTGCCAGTTTGATTTTGCGGTCTTCAAACGCATGGCAAGATGTTTACAGCCTTGACCTGAAAACTCCATTACGGTTCCTTTTACCGTATCGTCAATGGAATACCGAATCGTGATTACTTGATTCCAAACATATTGCCCAATATAGCCCTTTGGCGCATAATCCAGTTCCTCAAAGCGTTCAATAGGCATGCCAATAATTGCTTCAATCAACTTTAAATGTTGATTCGAGAAAAAGTGAATAGTTAGATAATCAATCAAAACACGATTAACTGGAACGATCTCTTCTTGCAAACTATCCAGTATAAGATTCAATTTTTCTGCACTTAATTGTCTCGTTCCTTTTTCTACTTTCGATAATAACGATCTCGAAATCCCCACTTTTTCTGCTAAATATCGCTGGGTCCACCCCCTTTCTTCTCGAGAAACTCGAATCGATTCCCCGAGATCATGTTGATTGACTTGGTTCATAGAAAAACCTCCTTCTGCTATTAAATTGTCAAAGAACCATCAGACTTATTTTAAGTACAAATCGATTGTACGCCTGTATTTATTTTAAGTCAATACATTTTGACTTTTTTTAAGTACAAGCGTATACTGAATTTAAGAACTTATCATGAGGAGGAGTTTTCATGGAGATAGACAAGCAAGCAGTGGGCAATCGAATTCGGCAGATTCGTCAAGAGTTAAAGTTGAGTATGGAGAAATTTGGCAAACTAATTGGTGATTTACCACGAAGTACAGTCAATAACTGGGAACGTGGGATTAACCTTCCAAAAACCGAAACCCTTCACCAAATTGCAGAAATAGGCCATGTCACCAACGAATATCTTTTGTATGGTACTCAAGAAAACCAATACATTTTAGAAATGCTTCAAAAGAAGGCAGGTAAGCTTGATCCTAAGATTGAAGGGCTAATAGTAGACGAACTGAAACAAGCCGGTCTTGTTAGTGAAAAAGAAATGGATCGGATGATTGAATTTTTTATTATAAACCTCATTCCACCAACGGAACAAGACCAATTTACTTATCAATGTATCGATGAGAAAAAGCAGCTTTACCTTGGTTCAACTAAATTTGGTAAAGAAGCTCAACTCTATTTACACCATGATAATCAAAATCACATTCTGCACATTCTGCCCTTTACCTTTTCCAACTTTAGTGTGGATCGCTTACTCGTCTATTTAGCAAATCAAGAATCCTATTCCTATTTTGGGAAACATTTGCCCAAGGAACTAGTTGAAAAAGCCATTCTTCTATACTCGATCAATCAATTGACCGGCGATGTGCGAATTGCCCCGTTGGTCTATTCAAAAGAAACAGCTTCTTATCAGTACACAGAGGACAATCAATATCTACTAGAACAACAATATCTTTATCTACCATTCGTGATGGAAGTCGAGAAAGAACGTCTGTTAAACGTAGCGTATCCATCATCAAAATGAGGTGACAAGATTGATAAGCATGTGACAAAGAAAACACTGCTAGGACACTCCCAAATGGGTAGTTGTCACAGTTTCCTGTTCTTTGTTAGCCCCCTGTTAGAAAGAGGGGCTTGCCCATGCAGTCCGGCTACGCCGTCCTGCAACAGCATTAAAAAGAGGAAAGACTAGCTTATACGGCGCTGCCGTCGCTAGTCTTTCCTCTTTTTATGCTACTACTTGTCTATTTAGATTTAACTTTCATCAGTCGTAAGCCGTTCAAGGTAACTAATATAGTTGCTCCCATATCAGCTAAGATAGCAATCCATAACGTTAACCAGCCTGGAACTACAAGTAATAATGCTAATAGTTTGATTCCCAATGAGAAGGTAATATTTTGCTTAATGATTCTCAATGTTTGTCGACTTAATTTAACTATAAAGGGAAGTTTCTGTAAGTCATCACCCATTAAAGCTACATCAGCTGTTTCTAAAGCTGTATCTGTTCCAGCGCCACCCATTGCGATACCGACTGTTGAGGCAGCTAATGCTGGTGCGTCATTAATACCATCACCAACCATGGCGACTTTTCCATAGGTTTCCTTAAGTGATTTAATATAATCTAATTTATCTTGAGGCATCAAATCGCCTTTTATTTCAGTTACACCTGTTTGTTTTCCGATTGACTGAGCAGTTGTAGCATTATCACCAGTCAGCATTATCGTATGCTCGATTCCTAAATCATGTAATTTTTCAATGACTGCTTTACTTGATTCTCTTAACTCATCAGCTACTGCAATGACTGCTAAAATTTGTTTATCTGTTCCTAAGAGCATTGCTGTTTTTCCTTGTTGCTGAAGTCTTTGGTAATTTTCAATAATCTTTGAGTTATCTGTTAAGATAGATTCAAAAAGCTTTGGACTCCCTACAAGATAGGTAATCCCCTCAATGTTTCCTTGTATTCCTTTTCCAGTAATTGAAGTAAACTCGTCAACAACTACTGATTTATAAGAAATCGCTCTATTATCAGCTTCTTTTAAGATTGCTGACGCGAGAGGGTGTTGAGAATATGATTCTAATGCTGTAATAATTGAGAAATATTTCTCTTCGTCTTTTGAATCAACTGTAGTGAAATCTGTTACCGTTGGTGTTCCTTTAGTCAATGTTCCTGTTTTGTCAAAGGCAATCGCCTTGAGGCCACCAATTTCTTCAAGATAAATACCGCCTTTTACCAAAACACCATTTTTAGCAGAGTTTCCAATTGCTGAAACGATAGACACAGGTGTTGAGATTACTAAAGAACAAGGACAGCCAACAACTAATAAAGAGAGCCCTTGATACAACCAAGTATTCCAATCTCCGTTAAAAAATAATGGGGGAACGATGACGATTAATGCGGCAATCACCATAATGGTGGGTGTATAATATTTCGCAAATTTATCGACAAATGCTTGAGCAGGTGCTCGTTCACCTTGTGCTTCTTCAACTAGGTGAATAATTTTGGCAATTGTCGTGTCGTTCACATGCTTTGTAACTTTGACTTCAAGTGCACCTTCTTCATTAATCGTTCCTGCAAAGATATCATCATTAATATTTTTTTCAATAGGGACAGATTCACCGGTAATCGCAGCCTGATTTACTGAGGAATGGCCTTTAATGACTTGACCATCCATAGCAATTTTTTGTCCAGGCTTAATGATCATAATATCGCCTACTTCGATTTTTGAAACATTAATCATTTGTTCAACATTATTTCTTCTAATTAATGCTTCTTTCGGAGCAATATCCATTAGGGAACGTATTGATTGTCTTGCTTTATCCATTGAAAACCGTTCTAAAGCTTCGCTAATTGCAAATAAGATAACAACGATTGAGCCCTCAGTCCACTCGCCAATAATTGCAGCACCAATGATTGCAATTGTCATAAGAGATTCCATTGAGAAATTCAATTTTAATAGGTCTGAAAATCCTTCTTTAAACAAACTAAATCCGCCGATAATAATCGCTAGTATAAATAATCCTTCTGTTAATAGCGCATCTTCACCGTTAACTACTTGAGATCCTAATGCCAAAATAATTAAAAACAGTGAAACCAATAGGTTCCAGTTTCTTTTCACAAAAGGCTCTTTTGTTTCAATGCGAGGTTCTGTATCATGTTCGGACTGAACTTTAAGATTCTCAAAAGCTCCTGCAGCTTCAATTTCCGCAATAGTCGCTTCGCCTTCGATAGAGATTTTTCCGGCACCGAAATTTACTTTTGCATCGGTAACTTTTGGTATTTGAGAAACATTTTTTTCGAATTTTGCCGCACAATTCGTACAGCTCAATCCTTCAACCCGATAGACTTGTTTTTTTTCACTCATACTAGCACCTCATCTTCTAAATACAGTTTGGAATTTAGTAGTTGGACAAATTTATCATTCTTGATAGAGTAATAAACCAATTTCCCTACTTTCCGACTCACAACAATTCCATTTTTTTTCAATGATAATAAATGGTGTGAGGTTGTTGCCACGGTTGCCTCGATAGTTGCTGCGATATCACATACACATAATTCATCCTCATAACTTAGGGCGTAGATAATTTTTAAGCGATTCTCATCAGCTAAAATTTTGAAGACACTTTTTAAGCTCGAAATATCCTCAGTTTGTAACTTTTCTTTTCCTAGTAAAACTTTATCTTCATGAACACATGAGATTTCACAAATTTCGTTTTTCATACAGCTCCTCCTTTATTCTAATGGATATTTGAATGTAGTGTATCATAGATTAATAGAATAATCAAATTTTAATTTGAATATGTGAGGAGTTATATAGATTGTATGGATGCATCTATATAAGTAGTGATTTTCAAATTAGATTGAATCGAATGCAAATAATAAACTAATTAATTTGAACTGAAAGACAGAAGCATTTGACAAAACATAGATGATTATCTATATTTTTACATAAGCGCCGGCAGTTGGCATCTTAGTTGAAGTGCCAGTCATGTTACTGTTAGTTAAAATATCTAATCGCACAAAAAAATTGGTTCATTCAAAATCCATCAGAATTGTCTGATATCGGAGGAAATAATAATGAGAAAAATTTACTTTTTATGTACAGGCAATTCTTGTCGTAGTCAAATTGCAGAAGGCTATGGGAAAGCGATTTTGCCAACAGATGAATTTGAAATTAAAAGCGCCGGCATTGAACAACATGGGTTAAATCCTAGAGCCGTTCAAGTAATGGCTGAGGAAGGGATAGATATCTCTACGCAAACATCTGATTTGATCGATATGGATTATTTTAATCAAGCAGACCTAATTATTACGCTATGTGGCGATGCCAAAGATAAATGTCCAGTAATTCCAAAAGGGATTAAGCATGTTCATTGGGATTTGGAAGATCCAGCCAAAGCAACTGGAACAGAAGAAGAAATCATTAATAAATTCAGAGAAATTAGAGATGATATAAAAAGTCGTGTAGCGAATTTGCTAGATTAAGTAGCAACTGTCATCTATCTCGGTAAAAGATAAAAAGACGTAAAATGTCCTTTTGATAAATTGGAAAATTAAAGTAAAAGCCGTGCGAAGTGAAACATAAATCTTCGATGGCTCTTACTATTTTAAGAGAAAAGGATCTGCTTTTGGCGTAAAATTGGATTTATCTATCTGACATACTGACGAGTATTTTTTGACCCTATATTTGACCTTCTCAATCACATTTAAGTAGGTGTGACCGGCTTATACAATTATTCGAGAATCTAGTAGCTTAGCTAATTCTGGCCTTGAAACCCCTATTAGACAGCTATCCAGCCATCAATACGGTCTCAAATAAATAAGAGGGGAGGAATAACTCTAAAAAAGATTGATAAACTAGTAAGAAAATTGTATTCAACTACCATTCATCTTTGGTTCAAATTGGTTCAAGTAATATCAATATTAATCCTATTTTATCCATATCAAACTGTTTTTTAGATGTTTGTAATGTTGATATAATTGGATTTCTATTGATAGAAGTACTTGTAATAAGTACGAGTCACATCTCAAAACGTTAATTCGTTTATACAGAAATTCAAAGACACTTTCCAATTGGGAAGTGTCTTTTTTCTATTTAAAGGTCCATTTTTTTTCTAAAAGTATTTTCGTTTCAGATGGAGTAGTGTTGCGTATAATTATTTTGTCAAAACGCATGTGAAGATGTAATTTGAGATATCTTTTAAATCGTTGGTCAAGTTATTGATGGAGATTGGAAGAATAAATTTTCGCTCTTGATTTAGTAAGCAACGTTCGCAAACGATAAAACAATGAATGTTAAAAAATAATTCAGGGATATCGTCGATGGAATAATAAATCTCATCATTGATAAAAAAATAGTTTTCTGAAATGATCTTGTTAATATTGTTCCTAAACAACATATGAGAGTATTCATCTTTAGCAACAATTATGATGGGAATCTTCTTTTTTTCACCTTTTTTTAAAAGCGGCATGACTTGTTGACAAAACTGCAAAATGATTGATTCAGACATGGTGATAGTATTTGAAAAGTATTCTTTTAACCAAGCACATATGATTTTACTTACTTTTTCTTTTATATGGAAATCATTGCTGTTTATAAAAAAGTATTGGTTAAGTAAAAACTCATTAATTCCGAAAGAGGTGGTATAGACTAAATCCATCAAGGGTTTTTCAAATTCCATTTCCCCGAGTAGATTCATTTCGAATCCTGCCTCGAAATTTCTGATCAGCTGAACAACAGAAGGATGACTTTTGATTAAACGGGTACGATAGTATTGATAGTCTACTTCAATTAATCGGTAGCTTTCTGGGTTGTAAGGCAAATTTTTATAAACAAAAGAAATGAATGCTAAATTTTGATCATCCATCTCTACGTTTTGCTGTAAAAAGCAAGTGTTGATGCTATTAAAAATAATTCCTGTCTTCAAAAACGCGATCGTTTCGGCTTCTATCATTAGAGTATCTCTTCTTGTAAGACTTAAAAAAATTGAGTATTGCAGATAAAGCAGACTTTTTTTACTGAGTCTGTTTTTTAAAAGCTCACTTATAGCAAGCGCAATTTTTTCAGATTGGAAGAAGAGCGGATTTTTATTAAGCTCACTAATGCCAATTCCCCGCATCCAGATAGCTAAAAAAATATACCTTATTTTCAATTTATTATCGAAGTCAATTTCTCCTTCAGAATTGAGTCCTAAACTTTGCCGAAAATATCTCTCAGACTTCTTTTTTAAATTGAACACTTTGGTCACTGAAATAAATTCATCCTCAGAGATTGAAGTATAATTATTTTTTCCCAAAAGGTATCGGTAGCATACTCTCAGAAAAAGTGAATCTAAATATAATTTGCGAACCAACTCATAACAGCTAGTGTCCGGTTTAAATTGAAAGGATAATTCTGATCGGGATATTTTATAGGAAACTAAGTCGTTTTCTAATTTAGAGGCGATCGTATAACAATCCTTTTTGATTGTGTTAAAGCTAGTATTTATATTCGTGGCCAGCTCGTTTATTTTTATTTGTCTACATTCATATAGTACATAAGTGATTTTAACTCTGCGCAGGATATCTTTTTCTATAAAATTGTCTATCAATGAACTGTCTCCTTATATTGTTAAACCTAATAAAATAAGCATCCTTCTATTTGTTATGGTGAAGATGAGGTGAGTAATCAACTTTTTCTACAAGCCTCTTAGACTTAGTTAGCTCATATTTTTTTCTATTTCACTAAATAATAAGTCACCTAAAAAGTATCCCTTATTCCAAGACGTGGTCAATTCGCCATCAGGAAACTGATAGATAGCTAGTTTCTTTTTGATTCGATTGGCTAAGTTAGAAAGCTGGCATAAATTGGATCTTGTTGCTTCTGTCTCCCAAATTAAAGAGCACATCTTTTCTCGAGAGAGCACTTTCCCATCTTTTTGATAGTCATAGAGATGGTACAATAATTTTTTTTCGTTTGAAGAAAGACTGAAAAAGAATAGCTCAGAGTTCTTTTCTTTTTGTAAACTATGATTCTTTCCAGCAGCAAAAACTGTATGTTCCTGCTCGCTTGCGAGTTTAGCAATCTTTTCCGTGATCTCCATATCCGTTGCCTCGGGTTCAATCCAATCATCAATTACATTGATCAAATGAGAAAATTCTGACTTCGTTAGATCTTCTTTATTCCCTTTTCTCAAAATAAACAAACCATTTTTCTTGAAGAAGGCATAAGACTTCGAAATATCTAAAGTAGAGACAGTGTCACTAAAAATGACCAATGAGAAATACTTGATAATTTGTGGAAAAAATTGAGCATCATTTAATAAATCGCAAGAACAATATACTTCATCATTTGAACGTTGTAGGATTGCTTGCAAATCTCTTTCAACCATTAAATTTTTTGTTATGATTAATATTCTTGCCATAAATACCACTCCTATCAGCGAATAAATATTGAGGGATTAGTTAAAATCATCTATTAATAAATTCGCCTTATTTCTTTGTTATTACTGCAATCTTACAGTATCAAAAATAGGCTAAATATTTTTTCCTTCTTTTTAATTTTTTTAATTCATAAATTAAATTTTTAAATAAAACACAATTGGATATCAACGCATAACCTATAATTCGTTGTTAATTATAAAAGCTCGCATCGATCTCACGAGTATATTTAGCTTTATAAATGAAAAGACTTAGAAACTTTTTCGGCATTACTTTTTTGTTAGTTTATACTATGTTGATTCGATGTTGAAAAATTTTCTGACCTTGTAAACTGACTATAGAAAGTTTATTTGGAGGAAATTTATGAAGAAGAAAACGAAGCTTATGTTAGTCGGAGTGATCGGTGTAGTGTTAGCCGGATGTGGCTTTTTTGCATTAAATTCTAAAAAGAAAGAATCGCCATATCATGTCTTTACAGTAAAAGCAGCTGATCCGTTACAACTTAAAGGTAAAGTTGAACCACTTAAGAAGCAGCTCTATTTTTTTGATGGAAATAAAGGGAGAATTAAAAATATTCCTGTAAGTAACGGTGAAGAGGTCGCAATCGGAACGCCATTAATTGAGTATCAGAATGAAGCCGTGGAAAATGAAACAGTCTCACAGCGGCATGCGGTAGAAAAAAGCTCATTAGATGCTTCACAAGCAGAGGCGACTGTAGCGGCAAATGAAAGACAAGTACAAACAATTACCAATCAAATCAATGATACACAGCAAAAAATGACACAAGCAAAAGAAGAAGAAAAGACGGCTTTAAATGAACAGTTAAAACAGCAGCAGGGAGAATTGCAAACAGCGAATGATCAATTGAGTCAATCACGTTTTGCAGTACAAAGTGCTTATGAGGATGTTCAATCGGCTAAAGATGTATTAGCTGGACAACAGAAACAAGCATCATCGACAGTCAGTTCAGAAATTGCGGGGATTGCCTCGGTGGATGAAAAAGGAAAAGGCAGTCCTGAAGTTCCTGTAGTAACGGTATCTAGCAAAGAGAAGCAGGTCAAAGGAATTGTTACGGAATATGACTTAGACAAATTGGTGCCTGGTCAAACAGTTCAAGTAACGACGGTCGGCAATGATAAAAAAGTTAACGGAACGATTAAAAGTATTGCTACTAGTGCGTTACCAACTAGCGGGGACAACAGCAATGTCGCTTCCTACGAATTTATTGTAGAAGGGGACTTTCCTTGGACAGATGATTTATCAACTTTAGTAACTTTGCAGCAAAAGCAGCTTTTGTTGCCTGATTCTGCGATAAAGAAAACAAAAAATGAACAATATGTTTATAGATATGTAAATGGCAAGGTCAAGAAAACAGCGATTCAAATAGTAACTGTCAGTGGGCATAATATAGTACAAAAAGGATTGAAAGCCAATGATAAAATCATTGAAAATCCAGATGATGAGCTAAAGGACGGTTCGGAAATTCAGGTAGCTGCGAATGATTAAATTGGAGCATGTGTATAAATATTATGAGACCGGGGACACACAGTTAACTGTTTTAGAAGATGTCAATTTTTCAATTGCCGCAGGAGAGTTTGTCGCCATTATGGGACCTTCTGGATCAGGAAAATCGACATTGATTAATCTTTTAGGATTTATTGATCGTCATTTTGATGGAAGGTATCTATTTAATGGACGTGAAATTGGAGATTTCAAGGATGAAGAATTATCTGAGATTCGCAATCGTTCTGTAGGGTTTGTTTTTCAAAATTTTAGTTTGATTGAAAATTTGTCAGTAGCTGAAAATGTTGAGCTGCCTCTTTTATATAAAGGGGCTAAACATAATGAAACACAAAAGAAAGTGAAGAACGCCTTAACAAGAGTCGGATTATCAGAAAAACTGGATCAGCTTCCTAAACAATTATCTGGTGGACAGCAGCAGCGAGTAGCAATAGCGCGAGCGTTGATTAATCAGCCAAATTTTATTATTGCAGATGAACCAACCGGAGCACTGGATACCCACACAACGGATGAAATCATGCAGCTATTCAAGCAGCTTAACGATGAAGGTGTAACAATTATTTTAGTAACACACGACCCTGAAACAGTTGTCTACTGTGATCGGCTATTAAAAATCAGAGATGGGAAAATGATCGAGGAGGTGCTGCAGTCGTGAGAAAGTACATACTCTGGAGGACCGCCTTTCGCTCCATTTTTAAAAATAAACGTCGTAGTTTCTTAACAATGGTGGGTATCATTATTGGGATTGCCGCAGTTATCACGATCGTTGCTTTAGGAAATGGGTTTAAACGAAACATTTTATCTGAGACAACTGGTACAGATGAAACAGGACAAACAAAATACATCAATATTAAATACAATGATTTTGATAATTTGGTCAGTGACAATAGCGGTATCTCGCAGACTGATAAAGATATGGTTGCAAACTTGCCGGAAGTAAAGAATGTTTCTTATTATAAAGCAACGAAAAAAGATAGTAATCCAACGGTGGATTTTTATGATAAGAATACGAAGCTGTCAATGACCGTTAATCCGACGAAGGAAACAAATTTATCTATTTTAAACGGACGTCAGTTGAATGCAGCGGACAGTGATAGCTTGAATAAGGTTGTCGTTCTTGATGAGGTTGTAGCAAAACAGCTTTTTGGTTCAAAAGAAGCGGCATTGAATAAAGGCTTTGATTTAAATGGTCAAGTTTTTACAGTTGTTGGTGTATCTGCAAATACTTCGGGTGAAATCGGACCACAAAACTATGAACCATTGGCCTTTTTTCCAAAAAAGACGTACACACGCTATTTAGGAAAAAAAGAGGATCATTCCGTTTTAGCTATTAAGTTCAATGCGAAAGCGAATAACGAAGCGGCAATGACCAAGGTATTAAAACAGCTCAACATGAATGGTGAGAGTCGAACGCTAGGAGAATATCAAAGCTATGATCCAAGCTCTGAAATTAAACAACTAGGATCAATGCTAGATCAGATGACTCTTTTTATCAGCGCAGTAGCGGCTATTTCATTATTTATTGCGGGTGTGGGTGTAATGAATATGATGTATATCTCGGTCTCAGAACGAACAAAGGAAATTGGGATTCGGCGTGCACTTGGGGCAAATGCCAAATCAATCAAATTACAATTTCTGTTTGAAGGAATTGTTTTAACAGTAAGCGGCGGTATTATCGGCTATATTTTAGGTATTCTGATTGCTTTTGGTGCGTCCTTTGCACTGCCGTTTTCTGTTCGCCCTGATATGATGACGGTATTCATTTCGATCGGGACTTCGGTTTTGATCGGAGTAGGCTTTAGTTATTTACCGGCCTCAGCTGCAGCAAAAAAAGAATTGATCGATATATTGAAATAACTACTGCTTTTTAAACAGCTGTTTTAAGGAATCAATCAACAGTGACTATTATTTAGCTAAACCTTCTGAAAATGGTAAAATTTAAGTATTCAACTAATAGTTGAGCACAAATTTTATGATTTCAACAGAAGGTTTATTGTTTGTTAGAATACTGGAGGG
The DNA here is from genome assembly GCF_002891025.1 of Enterococcus avium. Classification (NCBI taxonomy): domain Bacteria; kingdom Bacillati; phylum Bacillota; class Bacilli; order Lactobacillales; family Enterococcaceae; genus Enterococcus; species Enterococcus avium. The sequence goes on from NZ_NBSL01000002.1 coordinate 2,774,755, forward strand.
TATATTCATGGTAGAGATCGGAGCTAAAATCAAAGAGTTGAGAGAAGCGAAAAAAATGTCGCAAAAGGATTTGGCTGATTATCTAAATGTGACTCCGCAAGCTGTTTCAAAGTGGGAGAGAAAGAAAAGTTATCCTGATTTGGACATGCTGGTTCGATTGAGCAACTATTTTCAGATATCTACGGATGAACTTTTAGGAAAGTCAAAACCGTCATTTTTGGCTTCTTTCTTTTCTAAAATCAAAGGAGAAGAGAACATGGACAAGTCGATCGCGATTAAAAAATATCCTGAAGGTAAGGTTCCTAAAGCAGTAAATGTTGAAAATATGGCTGGATTTCTACGGATTACTTTTGATAATGATGAGATTCGATATCTAAGATCGCATCTTTTTGAGGGGATGATTGATCTTTTCTCTCCAAGTAGAGGAAAGGGGAAACGTGGACCATTGATGTTTGGAAAATATAATTCCTATAATTGGATCGGTTCGCAGTTTGAAATCAAAGAGTCGGGTGAAGTAGTTCTAAATGGTACGGATTTCTATTCACCAGAAGAGCTTTGGTATGATAGTAAAGAACATATTAATGAAATTACCTATCCTTAGTTTGCACTAAGGATAGTTTTTTCATTAGTCAGGAATTTGTATTTTTGCTTCTGCCTTAAAATCTTAGTATAATGACGTTGTTTTGATGTTTAGGAGGAAGTATACATAATGAATAATAATTTTTGGGCGGAGCTGCCAAAGCCCTTTTTTATACTGGCACCGATGGAAGATGTGACGGATGTGGTGTTTCGTCATGTGGTAAAAGAGGCGGGGGCACCGGATGTTTTCTTTACGGAGTTTACGAATTCGGATAGTTTTTGCCATCCGGATGGAATCGAAAGTGTTCGTGGACGATTGGCCTTCACAGAGGATGAACAGCCGATGGTGGCGCATATCTGGGGAGATAAACCAGAATTTTTCCGTGAGATGAGTATCGCGTTAGCGGATATGGGCTTTAAAGGAATTGATTTGAATATGGGTTGTCCGGTACCGAATGTCGCGGAGCGTGGCAAAGGCAGCGGCTTGATTTTACGTCCGGAGGTTGCGGCAGAATTAATTGAAGCGGCCAAAGCGGGTGGGCTACCAGTCAGTGTGAAGACACGGCTTGGTTTTACTGACACTGCTGAGATGGAGGAATGGATCAGTCATTTATTGAAGCAAGATATTGCGAATCTTTCGGTTCACATGCGAACGCGTAAAGAGATGAGTAAGGTGGCTGCGCATTGGGAGCTGATTCCTCGAATCGTAGAGCTGCGGGATGAGATCGCGCCCCAGACATTGATTACTATTAATGGAGACATTTTAGATCGTCAGATGGGGCTGGAGCTTGCTGAAAAATATGGTGTGGACGGCTTGATGATCGGGCGTGGGATTTTTAAGAATCCATACGCCTTTGAGAAAGAACCGCAAGAGCATTCGCCGAAAGAATTAATCGGTTTGCTGCGATTACAGCTTGATTTGCAAGACAAGTACGCGGAGCAGGTTCCTCGTTCGATTGTTGGATTGCATCGTTTCTTTAAAATCTATGTTAAGGGATTCCCCGGTGCAAATGATTTGCGGGTGAGCTTAATGAATACGAAGTCAACCGCTGAGGTTCGAGAGATTTTGGCTGATTTTGAAAGACAGCATGAAGAAATTTTCTAAGTGTCATTTGTGATAAAAAAATAAAAGGGTGGCTGATTCTGCAAGTAAATAGCAGGATTAGCCACTCGTTTTTTCATTTCAAGGAGTCAGGTAATGATCTAGGTTCTATTATTCCCACGATTCTTGTTAGCTTGGTATAATAGAAAGGAGCGATTGCATATTTCATATCTAAAAAATCAAGGAGTGTTTTTATGATCGAAGTAAAATTAGGCGATATTTCTCGTCTTGCTAATCGAGTAGACGCGATTGTGAATGCCGCAAATACAGCCCTAATTCCTGGTGGAGGTGTAGACGGCGCTTTAAATCAGGCAGCTGGTCTAAAATTGAAGCAAGCGATGGCTAAGATTGGTGGAACTCCTACGGGAACAGCCGTGATAACGCCAGCTTTTGATTTACCAGCAAAGTATGTAATCCATGCGGTAGGTCCACGTTATATTGATGGCCAACATGATGAAGAAACATTATTGTATTCAGCCTATGAAGCTGTTTTCCAATTGGCACGAGAAAATGATATACAAACACTTGCAGTACCGGTATTGAGCGCAGGCATTTATCAGTACCCCAAAGAAGCGGCAGCCCGCGTTTTATACAATGTAGCGAATCGAGTTGAAAATCAAAGGATTGCTACTCAAGTGATTGTATTTGATGACGTTTGGCTGGAAATTTTTAAGAAAATTAAACGTGATAGTAAAGATGAAAGCGATTAATTATTTTTATCAGAATTTGGATAAAGTGATAAACTAGTCTATAAATAAGCGAAAAGTGAGGCGAACAATTTGAAAGCTATCTCGATTCATCCTGAGCCAGTAATGGATATTCTACTAGGAAAGAAAAAAGAGGAATACCGATCATGGACAACCCATCATCGAGGACCTTTATTAATCTGCTCGACAGCTATTAAGACTCCTGGTTGCATTTCAGGTTATGCTGTTTGTATTGTTGATTTAACCGATGTAAAAAAATTGGCTGACGATTCTTATGCATGGATTTTTGAGAATGTTCGTTGTATCAAACCGTTTCCAATTAAGGGGCAACGCCGGCTTTACCATGTGCCAGATGAGCAGATTGTTGTACCAGTGGAAGGTGAATTTAAGTTTGATGATGGTGAGAAGGTTGTGACTGAAAAATTTTGGCAAAACCATTATCTAGCGCTGATTAACTAAAAATTTTAGAGAGTACGAATATCAGGTTAAATTATGTGAAACTTGATGTGAGCATAAACGGCTTCTAGCTAGCGATTAGAGGCAAAGAATTCTTAATAGTCAAAAGGCAGTTTCTTACTGTTGATCACTGGTACTGGGATTATACTTTTATCATGTAATATTAGCCTTTATATTGGATAACTATAACACTGAATTAATAGAAATAAAGACAAATGGTCTTTAAGAACTGACCTAAAAGATTGAGACAGTAATAAAAAATATTTTTCTAGGCTGCTGATTTCCGAAATTCTATCGGAGATCGGCAGTCTAGTTTTTGTTGAGTTAATAAAGAGGTAATTCTATTTCATTTCAGGTTATTGTGTCAGGTCCTTACTTTAGCCCTTGCTTTTTTATTTTTTGAAAAAAATTGGGATAACCTATAATCGATGAATTTTTTAACGGAAAATGCTCAAAAATGATGATATTAACAAATAAATAGCCTTTAAAATTGCTTTTAACGTTTTTTAATTTGATTTGAATTCACTATTTTTTTACTTTTTCCTCTTCATCTTAAAAAAATCAATCTGTTAATTACGTATTTTGAATGATTTTGACTAAAAATTGTCACCACCATCTATTTATATTATTATTTGTTAACAACATTAGAATATTTCAAGTGTTTGATATTTCTTTTACTTTAAAAATGGAAAATTACTGAGAAAATGATTTATTGATCAATAGCCTTTCATTTTTTTATCAAAGTACAAAAATTATGAAGAAATGGCGGATGATGACGGTCAGCTAAAGGGGAGAGTTTACTAGCAAGTCGTTCTTTTGAGAGGAGAATGATCATGGATTTTCGTTCAGTTTTAGGAACAAGCAACAAACGGCGATTAGCATTATTAGAACGACTCTATTATCGTCGTGATGGGTGGTCGAGCGATCAATTATTAAGCGAGCTGAATTGTTCGCTGCCAATTTTATTAAATGATATTGAGTTGATCAATGATGAATATCCTAGTTTTCAAATTACGAAAACAAAAGGGATTTATCGATTGAATGTGGGGAAAAGAGTTAGTCTAGGGAATTTATACGCGAATATTTTGAATACTAGTCCAGAATTCCAGATTATTGAAGAGCTTTTGTATGAGGAGTGCGAAAATATTACTGCATTAGCTAAAAAACTGTACCTCAGTTCTTCAAATACACAGCGTTATTTGAAAAAGCTAGAGAAAATCTTATCATTGGCGGGCATGGAATTATGTTATCGACCATTGCGAGTAGAGGGAAACGAAGGAGAAATCCGAAATTTTTATTATCGATTTTACAGTGAGAAACAAAATGCTTTTGAAAGCTCGATGCCGAAATTACCAACGAAGCACTACCATATTATCGGAGAATATGTAGAAGAGTTTGTCAGAGTGAATCAAATTCATGAAAAATATGTTTTTCAAAAGCGCTTGATTTATAATTTCTATATTAGTATTTGGCGAGTGAAAAATGGTCATAGTTATCCAAAAGGAGAGCTGCGGACTGAAGGATTGTTTTTGCCTATGGATATCGAGTATAAGAAACTAAGACAAGCCGTTCGAGAAGGTTTAGATCTAGAATTGACACCAGAAATGGTGAGGGAAGGCCTATGGTTAATTTTTTCTGATTCGATCGTATTCAGCTTTCAACACCGTGAACTTGCTATGACAGATAATGCAAACTATCAGCAGCTATTTATGCGTCATTATGAACTCGTGGAAGAATACAATGAGATGCTAGGCTATCGATTAGAAAAACAAAGCAGAATTGACTTAGCGACAGTTTTATCAAATGATTTTTATATGTATGATCCCCAAGGGCAATATGTCTGTTTACTATGGCGTAACAGAACTATGTTTTTATCGGAAGCATCAAAAATGTATAGTCGCGGTGTAGAAAAAATAACGAATTTAGTAAAAAGATTTGTAGCGAAATATGAGATGTATCAGGAAGAAGATTTTATCCGTAACTATGTCTATCTACTGATTACGATGGAAGAAAGGTGTATGGAATGGTTGGCAAATCAAGAACCACTATTAAAAGTTTTGTTATTATCTGATTTGACGCCTACAGAAGAAAGCTTTTTAGCGAAACAAATTTCTGATACAATTTATGGAAACTTCATAATCAATCATTTTGAGAATCTATCAGGAGGAATCGCTCAGTTGCATTATGAGTTGAAAAATTATGATTGCTTGATTACTACAGGTTCAGCTGAAGGCTTGCCGAATGATTATCCCGTAGTCGTAATTGATCCTTTTTTAACTAGTCAAAGTACACGTTGGATACAAGAAATGATCAGTGAGCTTGAAGAAAAACGGAATTTGGTCACTATGATAGAATAGTAGCGAAAGAAGGTTGAGTATGGATAATAATAGTATGGAAAAAATCAATCAATTTCGCGATGAACGAAACTGGCGTCCTTTTCATAATGAGAAGGATTTAGCCTTGTCGATCTGCTTGGAGGCGGCTGAACTATTAGAGCTTTTTCAGTGGAAAGATTCCGAAGAAGCGAGGACACAAACGGAGCGATTGAAGGAAGAATTAGCGGATGTACTGATTTATTCTTACATGATGGCAGATAATTTGGACTTTGATATTAACGAGATCATTAGTGAGAAATTGAAGAAGAATGCGATTAAATATCCGGTAGAAAAAGAGTAGATATTCGATACTAAGTCGCAAAAAAAGCAGAATTTTCTGCTTTTTTTATTCATGTAATTCCAACGGTAAGCCATCTGGATCAAAGAAGAAGGTCATTTTCTCTCCAGTAAAATCATCGGTTCGCAAAGGCTCGCAATCAATACCGTGACTATTTAAATAAGCGACTGTTGCTTCGATGTCCGTTGTTTTAAACGCAAGATGGCGTAAGCCTGCTGCTTCTGGAAAGCTAGGACGCTTTGGTGGATTTTTAATAGCGAAGATCTCTAATTCCGCATCATTTAGCTGTAAATCCAATTTATAATCTTGGCGTTCTGGTCGGAAATTTTCACGAATGATTGGCAGACCAAGAATATCTACATAAAAATGTCGTGCCTTTTGATAGTCTGAAACGATGATAGCGACGTGATGGATGGCAGAAAAAGCTGGTTTTTGCATGAGTAGGTCCTCCTTTTTTCTCATTATAAGCTAGTTGGAATAAAAAAAGTATGTTATACTCCAATCAATTGAAGAGAAACATTTGGGGTGCTTTTTGGCTGAGATTATACCCATGGAACCTGATGCAGTTAAAACTGTCGCAGGGAAATGTAGCTAGTTGACTGATCGTACCCGACCATTTTGTTTTGGTTGGGTTTTTCTGTCTTTTACTCCTTTTGTTTCTTGTAGAAAGGAGTTATTTGTCGTGGAAAAAAGTAAAATTCATAAGCTGACGTTATTGGCTCTAATGATCGCATTAGATGTTGTGTTGTCTCCCTTGATGCGGATCGAAGGGATGGCGCCGATGTCCAGTGTGATGAACATTATCGCTGGAGTGTTGCTAGGACCATTTTACGGAACAGTCATGGCGTTAGTCTGTGCATTGATACGGATGACGATGTTGGGGATTCCGCCTTTAGCATTGACGGGTGCAGTATTTGGTGCATTTTTTGCTGGTTTATTTTATCGTTTAGGAGGAAGACTGATTTGGTCAATGCTGGGTGAAATCGTGGGTACAGGAATCATCGGTTCGCTCTTATCCTATCCTGTAATGGTCTGGTTTACAGGGAGTCAAAATGAGCTATACTGGTTGATTTACACTCCGAGATTTGTCGGAGCAACGTTGATTGGTTCGGCGATTGCTTTTGTTGTGTTGGTTAAATTGCAGGAAACAACGATTTTTAAACGCTGGCAGCGGTTGTTTTCAAGTGAAAGGATGTTTGGATGATCAAAACGAATATTTCAAAGGGATTTCCATTAGAAAATGCTCCGTTAGTTCATTGTATAACCAATGAAGTAACCTGTGAAACGGTCGCAAATGCACTGCTTTACGTTGGTGCAAAGCCGATTATGGCTTCTGATCCTCGGGAGTTTGAGGAATTATTTCAACAAACAGATGGGTTGCTGCTGAATATCGGACATCTGTCGGAAGAACGTGGGACCAGTCTGTTGGCAGCGAGCAAACTAGCAAATAGCGTTCATAAGCCAACGGTGGTAGATTTGGTCGGTTATGGCGTCAGTCGGGTTCGAAATCAAGTAGGGCGTTCGTTGGTGGCGGAAAATCCAACAGTAGTGAAAGGCAATATTTCTGAACTACGGAATTTTTGCGGGCTGTCGAGTCAAGCTCGTGGAGTGGATGGTAGTGAGCTAGATCAAAGTGAGGAAGCAATTGCTGAATTATCGGAAGCTATGCAGAAGTTAGCGGCTCTTTATCCGAAGACCACGTTCCTAGCAACAGGTACTCAAGATATTATTGTCGATCAAGAACGTATTTTTCATTTAATGAATGGTGTGTCTGCGTTGGATCGTTTTACCGGTACAGGCGATGTTGTAGGTGCGTTGATTGCAGCTTTATTAGGCAGCGGAATGAAAGCGATTGATGCGGCTGTAACTGCGGTTAGCTATTTTAATCTTTGCGGTGAGCAGGCAGGAGATACGATCGGTTTAGCCGCTTTCCGGCAAGAGACGTTGAATCAGCTTTCAATATTGATGGAGGAGAACTGGTGGACAAAAGTGAAAGGACGGGAAATGCAGTGGACTTAACCTTATATTTAGTGACTGGTCGGTATGATTTTCACGACGATCAATTTTTAGCGGTGATTGAAGAAGCCTGTCAAAATGGCGTGACATTAATTCAATTACGAGAGAAGACTTTGTTGACGGGTGCTTTTTATGAGCTGGCTTTGAAGGTAAAAGCTATTACGGATCGTTACGATGTTCCTTTAATTATTAATGATCGTGTTGACATTTGTTTGGCAGTCGACGCAGCAGGAGTGCACATCGGAGATGATGAGATGCCGGTGGGTATTGTTCGTTCGCTCATTGGTACAGAAAAAATTCTAGGGGTATCAGCAAAAACTGTGGATCGTGGCTTAGAGGCTGAAAAGGCAGGAGCGGATTATTTAGGGATTGGTGCTATTTTCCCGACAAAAACGAAAGACACTGCTTTGACTTCGATTGAGACGCTAAAAGCGATTAATGAGGCAGTGACGATTCCAAGTGTTGCGATCGGCGGTATCAAAGAAGAAAATCTATCTGATTTTCGCGGAACAGGGATTGATGGTGTTTCGATTGTTAGTGAGATCATGTTAGCGGAAAATGTTGGTAAAAAAGTTCAGGCTCTAAGGGGAAAAATAGCAGAGGTATTGGAGGAACATGTATGATCAATTCAACACCACAAGTCGTAACGATCGCAGGTTCTGATTCTGGCGGTGGCGCTGGAATTCAAGCCGATTTAAAAACGTTTCAAGCTCGAAAAGCTTTTGGTATGAGTATCATCGTAGCATTGACAGCCCAAAATACTTACGGAGTGCAGGATAGTATGGCGATTCCCAGTAGTTTTATCGAAGAGCAGTTTGATTCTCTAGCCGCGGATTTTACGATTGGTGCGGCAAAAACCGGGATGCTGGCGGATGTCGAACGTGTGGAAACTGTCGTGAAGAAATTGAAGCAAGTCGATTTCGGTCCCTTAATCGTAGATCCTGTGATGGTGGCTAAAGGCGGCCATCACCTGTTGCAAAATGATGCAGTGAAAACCATTAATGAGAAACTATTGCCGTTAGCTACCATCGTGACTCCGAATTTACCAGAGGCAGAGGTGATCATCGGACAGCGAATCGTTACGGATCAGGAGATGATCGAGGCGGCGAAGAAGCTGCAAAATTTGGGCACGAAAAACGTTGTTGTTAAAGGTGGGCATAGCCAAAATAAAGAGGCTGCTGATTTTGTTTTACTAGCATCAGGAGAAAGCTTCTGGATGAGCGCTCCGAGAATGGAGACCGCCAATACTCATGGAACAGGCGATACCTTTTCGGCTTGTATCGCCGCTGAGTTGGCAAAAGGGAAAGATTTGAAGGAAGCGATCATCATTGGAAAGAAATTTATTCAAGCCGCAATTAGTCAACCTATTTTCGTTGGGCATGGTCACGGACCAACGAATCATTGGGCAGAGATTTCTGATGACATTTTGATCAGATAAAAAGGAAGTTGAGGTCATCTCAACTTCCTTTTTAATTGGCTTTCAAGCAAATAGCTTGTCCTTGTTCCTGCAGGTGAGCGACATGCTGTTCGCCCCAATTGCACAGACTATCCAAAATATCTGATAGGCTGCGGCCGTAGTCGCTTAATGAATACTCCACTTTCGGCGGGACTTGCTGATAGACTTTGCGATCAATGATATTGTCCTCTTCCAATTCACGCAGCTGCTGCGTCAGCATCTTTTGGCTGATGCCCGTGATTCCGCGCTTCAAATCGCTAGGCCGCATGGCTCCATGGCGCAGGTTGCATAGAATAATAGGCTTCCATTTTCCGCCGATGACATCCATCGTCGCTTCAACACCGATCATATATGTACGATTTTCCAAAACAAATTTCCTCCTAAAAACCTTGATATAATCCAAAAGTTACTGAAAGGTACCTATAGTACAAAAAAGTGGGTACTTATCAAAAGGTCATCAACAGTATATAGTATCTTCTCGTGGGTTACAAATATTTTTTTGATGGCTGGTTTCATGAACTAGCTTTATCGCTCAGAGCGAACGTTTATTTAAGAAACCATTTTTCAAAAGGGCGAAAAGTGGCTTTGATTGTCGTCACGCCTACCAATCCGCTAATCGGGCTGAAGCACGAAGTGGAACTGGCCAAGCTGAAGGAGCTCATGAAACCATTCTAAGGAGGAACAACATGGAAAAGAAAATTTCACCAAACTTAACGTTACTGGCTCTCGCAATCAACGCCTTTGCGATCGGGTCAACAGAATTTATTAGTGTAGGGCTTTTGCCGATGATCGTTAAAAGCTTCAATGTCACATTAGCTCAAGCCGGTTTAACCGTTTCTTTATACGCGTTAGGCGTCACGATCGGAGCCCCTTTATTAACGGTGTTAACCGGAAAATGGAATCGTCGCAATCTGATGATCGGGATCATGCTGCTGTTTATTAGTGGGAACTTATTAGCAGCCTTTGCACCGACCTTTATGATTTTATTGCTGGGGCGTATTTTAGCGGCGCTAGCTCATGGCATCTTTATGTCGGTTTCCACCGTCATTGCGGCTGATGTCGTAGAGCCTTCCCGTCGTGCTAGTGCGATCGCCATCATGTTTACAGGTTTGACTGTGGCGACCGTAACCGGAGTGCCGTTGGGGACTTTCATAGGTCAACAAACCACGTGGAATATGTCCTTTATCTTTATTGCAGTGGTTGGACTGTTAGGCTTAATTGCCAGCAGCTGCTTAGTACCACGTCAGTTGCCGATTCCTGGTAAAGTCGATTTGAAGGGCTTTGCTCGGATTTTTACCAATAAACCATTGGTCATGTCCTTCTTAATCACTGCCTTTGGTTATGGTGGAACCTTTGCGGCTTATACGTATTTGTCTCCTATTTTAGAAGGCTTTGGATTTTCAGCTAGTGCCGTTGTCATTATTTTGATTGTTTACGGAGTGATGGTGGCGATTGGCAATACGATTGGTGGGCATCTTGCCAATGAAAAACCGTTAGCTTCATTGATTAAAATGTTCGGTCTTTTAATGGCCGCTCTTGTATTTTTATTTGTGACTACTTTGATTGGAAATACTATTTTAGGTTTGCTGGCGGCACTGCTTTTAGGCTTGTTTGCCTTCATGAATGTACCAGGCTTGCAATTGTACGTTGTACAGTTAGCGGAGAAATATGTGCCGCAAGACATTACTTTAGCCTCGGCGTTTAATATTGCCGCCTTTAATATCGGGATCACACTAGGTTCGACAGTGGGAGCGCAAGTAACTGGGAAAATGGGCATCGCCTACACACCTATTTTTGGAGCCGTGATTGTATTGTTAGCGATTCTCTTGATTGTGCAGGTGAAGAAAAGTGAATCACCAGAAGCATCTAATGAAATGACCGAATGCAAAGAATAACAGAAAAACCGTGACGAACACTCGTCACGGCTTCTTTGCATCCTTCCAAATTTGAGCCAGAATATCTTTCAAGACTAAAAAGGCATCTTGATCGTTATAACCATAATTCTTTTTCAAAAGCAGAAGCATATCTTCTATTTTGGGGATGTAATCATTCAAATCGACTTCTTTTTGATAAGTCGCTAAAATAGGGTATTTTTCCGCCCAGACATTCGTCCAATCGACTTTCGCTTGTTTTTCTTCACTCGTTTTGGCAATCACTTCTTTAATATCGTTAAGATCCGGATCAAATTCGATCAATTCATCCAAAGACACCTTGTATGTGACGGCTAATTTCTTCGATTGGTTAATATCAGGCAAAGTTTCATCCAGTTCCCATTTTGAAATCGTCTGTCTGCTTACACCGAGTTTTTCTGCGACTTCTTCTTGTGACAAGCCTCTTTTTTTCCGTGCATTGAAGAAATTCGTTCCTAATGTCATGTTGTTTCCCTCCAAACTTGATAAGTTAAGTCTAGCAGGATTTGACGTAAAAACTAGCGAGTATCAGCTGAACATTTGCCCGTTACTTTAACATTAAGCAGGAGTGGCTGCTTTACGAAAATGAACCAAACAAGCAATCAACACGGCAAGCAATAAAGCCAATAAGAACAACAGTGAAATTTGTGAGCCTGTAATGGTGGCAGCGATAAAGTTCGATTGGGCTTGCTGTGCTAAATTGATGATTGTCGCAACCATCGCGGTAGCAACCGCGCCAGAGAATTGCTGCAAGGTATTGAACAACGTATTTCCATCGCCGTACTCATCTTCAGATAGTAAATTCATCCCCGTGGTCATTAGGTTACTGTAAGAAAAACCGATACCGATCATATAAAAAACATGGCCTGCAATAAAACCAAGTAAAAATGGCGAACGTAATAACAGTGTCAACGCGATCCAGCCGATAGTGGCAAAGCTTAAGCCTAGTAAGATTGGTTTTTTCGCACCAAATGAATCCAAGACACGCCCAGAGATTGGTGCTAAGATTGCACCAACAGCCGCACCAGGCATCATGACCAGGCCAGCGATAAAGGCGTCTTTACCTAAAACGATTTGAACGAAGTTCGGCAAGACAAAGGAAATGCCTAATAATAAGAACTGACAAACTAAAAAACCGCACAAAAATAGTACGAAGACTTTATTTTTCAAAACAGTGATTCGGACTAATGGATTTTTTCCCCGTGTCGCTTGCCGATAGAAGATTAATAAGCCAAGGATACCAACTGCCAATGAAAGTAGACTCGCTAAACTTCCAATTTGATTTAAGAACATCAATAGTCCGCTGAATAGCAATGCAACGCCAATGAGACTGACAATATCTAATGCACCAGTTTTTTTGACAGATATTTCTGGAATGGCATAAAGACCAATGATTAGTGAAAGCACTAAGATCGGTAATAAAAATAAGAAGATCGAATGCCAAGAAAGACTTGCAGTCATAATACCGCCATAGGTTGGTCCGATTGCTGGAGCAATGGACGTTGTCAGTGTGCCCACACCCATCATCGTTCCGCGCTTATGCATAGGGGTGAAATTTAAGATAATATGGAACATCAAGGGTAACGCAATTCCGGTACTAATCCCTTGCAATAAGCGTCCAATTAACAAAATACTGTAAGAAGGAGACCACAAATCTGTCATTAATCCAGCAATGAAAAAAAGATTCGCGATGATAAACAATTTTCGAATCGAAAAGTTTTTCAATAGATAATTGGAAAAAGGCACCATAATGGAGATAACTAAGAGATAGATGGTCGTGACCCACTGCACCATACCTGTGGAGATTCCGAACTGCTTGATCAGGGTGGGAAAGGTCACATTCATGGCCGTTTCGATTAAGACTCCGGCAAAGGACATGATCCCAGTGGCAAGGACAGCTAGTAATAAATGGATTTTCTTTTCTTTCATATAATAACCTCACTTTAATTCGACAAATAACTTTAAGTTCGGGCGTATCCATTATTTATTTTGCCAGAGTAAGAAGCAGCTTTAATGGCAGGCACTTCTTTCATTGCGCATAGCATTCTGCTAAACTGCTCAACGCTTTTGGTTATGAATCTGCTTGTATTTATTAACTGCAAAAAGCAGAACTGACAAAAAGAGAGGTGGTTTCTAAATTAATAGAAACCGCCTCTCTCTCGACACGCATGACGTGTTATCTGTACGATTTATTCACAAAAAGCATTTTAAAGCTTTTTATGGAGAAGGTCAAGTTTAGCGTTGGATCAAAAAGCTGATAATGGCAAAAATTGCAATGTGTGCGGGATAGAAAATATAGAAGAAATTCCGCATACTGCGACCTTTTTCACCATTATATAAAATGATTGGAATTGCTGAAAGCATCATCATCCATTGATAATTCATCGTAAACGCATGCTGTATACCGCCACCGAAAATCAAGGTTACTAACGCAATGACAACAAGTGCTGCAACCTGTAAAAATTTCTTGCCGTGGAAAAGATAGAATAGAACTGCTAATAAAACAAATAGAATTCCGCCTTCAGTTAACAATAGTGTTGGTACAAGTAAATTAAATGCTTGGAAAAAAAGCATGCCGAATTTAGAATCAAGTAATCCGCTAGACAACAGGCCGATTGCTAAAACACTTAAAAGGGTTGGAACAAGGAACCAAATTACTCCCTTAGCCACTTTACGTTCTTTAATATATTCGCATGCTTGCATGTAGACAGTACCTAAGAATAACGTGCCAAAAATATTATTAATAACAATTGCGTCTCCAACCGCAAAATAGCGATTCAAAATCATATTGATAATTCCCATCAGCCAAAAACCGGCTAATAAACGAAACATATATTTTTTTCGATTACGGGTGTGGACAAAACCTTCTGAACTTTCAAAAAGAAAAATTGGTGCGGCGATTCGACCAATCCAATGAAACCATATGGGCACTCCTAAAAATAGAAAAAACTCTGCAATGTGATCGAGTACCATGGTCACGACCCCTAAAACTTTTAACTGGAAACCATTCATCCCTTTATTCATAAAAAAATCCTCTCTTTCTTAACAAGAGGATAACGAAATTTTTTCCATTCATCCATTTATTGAGCGAACAAACTTCTTACAAAAATGTGAGATGGAAATGTCAGAAAATTCTTTAAACTCATTGACAATAAATGGAACCTCCGTTATCATTACAATCATAAATTAATTTAAATGCCATTTAAATTTAATTTTAAAAGGAGAATTTCTATGAACGCGACGACTACTAGACAAATGATCATTATTATTAGACTGAGGACTTGAAATCTGTTTTGGAAAAACAGTTTGAAGTCCTGTTTGACATTTGTTGAGTGGGATTCTCCAAGCATCCCACCAATCGGTGAGATGCTTTTTTCAGTTTAGCAGAGTAATAGTCTTGTTTCGATTGAATGATTTGTTGGTTAATTGTAATGAAAAAAAAGGAGTGGAGAAAATGGAAAATAACGTAACAGAAGTGAACTTTCAAGAGAAATCCGTTTGTACGGTGGAAACAACGGAGGCACCACAAGCAATTGGACCATATGTCCAAGCAAAAGTCGTAAACGGCATGCTGTATGCTTCTGGTCAGATCGCGTTAGATCCAGTAAGCGGAGAATTAGTCGGAGAAACGATTGAAGACCAAACGTATCAAGTATTACGAAATGTCGGCGGGGTATTGAAGGCTGTTGGAGCAGATTACGACAAGGTAGTAAAAACGACTTGCTTCTTGAAAAACATGTCTGATTTTGCAGCATTTAACCAAATTTATGCTAGCTTTTTCGATAAGGAAAAACCCAGTCGTTCTTGTGTGGGTGTCGCAAACTTGCCAAAGGATGCTTTGGTAGAAGTTGAGATTATTGCGGTTGTTGAGTAAACGTGATTGAGAAAAATATATCAAAATGAACCCGGATACTCATTTTTCTAGCGAAAACGATGAGTGTCCGGGTTAGTTATTCTAAATCAAATGTGCAAAACAAAAATGAATACTAAAGCAGCAACTGTTTGAACAGCACCAACAGAAAGGCCGTAAACTAAGAAACGCGGTCCTTCTTTTAGAAATTTTCGAAAATCCAAACGCAGACCGATGGCGGCTAACGCGGTCGTCTCGAACCAAGTACTGATAAAATGAGCTCCTTCATCAAAGTTAGCGGGCAAAGTAACGAAGCTGTTAAGGACACAGAAAATTAAAAAGCAAGTAACATACCAAGGGATCGGAAATTTTTTCTTCGATCCTTTTACTGTTACTAGGTCATCCTGTTTGGCTTTGCGTTCAAATAGGAAAACAACCACGACTAAGAAAATGATACGCGTTATTTTGAAAAGCATCGCATATTTCACTGTTTCGGGATTAATCAAGCTTGCCCCTGCTACAACCTGTCCAACCGATTGTAATGTTCCACCAAGCAGTGCACTTTTACTTAATAGTGCATCTCCGAATAGTGACATTCCCAGAAAGGGCAGCGTCAGCATCATTACTGTTCCTAGTAAATTAACAAGGGTAATAATTTGACCTTTTTCCTCATCGTTTGCTTCGATCGCCGGTGCAATCGCACCAATCGCTGATGAACCGCAAACGGCATTTCCACCAGCCATCATCAAAGCCATTTTTTCATTAAACCCAAGTTTACGACCGATCCAATAAACACCGATGATAACGGTAGTCATGATTAGCAGGATAAAAATCAATCCTTTGATGCCCATTTCTCCAATCGTTTGGAAGGTGACGGTGAGCCCAAGCAGTACCACCGAATATTCTAGTAATTTGCTTTCTGAGAACTTCGTCCCAGCGGCTAGAGCCGGTTGTTTAAAGAAGGTATTTCCCAAAATGATTCCTAATAGGATGGCTAAAGTGGCACCACCAAGCTTAGGTAAAAACAAAGCGAATAGTTTTGCAATGATTGCTACTCCTATAGATAAGCTCAAGCCAGGTAAAATCGGTTTCGTTTTAGCATAAAAATTTGTAAACATCGTTTGACCTCTTTCTTATAAAATTGAAGGGTAACTACTTATTGGGCAAGTGAAACCACCTGGAAATTAGATAGTTCTTGTTATTAAAAAGCTTTTTTTACATAAAAAATCAATTGATTTTCATTGGTATTTCATTTGCATGATAAATTATAACCGATATCTTCCATTATTATAATTTATTGATATAATACCTTAAATAGAAAAAAATAATGGAAGTGATTGCGATGTTCAAATGGTTAGAAACGTTCAAAGTAGTTTATGAGACGAAAAACTTTTCTAAAGCATCAGAGATTTTATTTATTTCCCAGCCAACTGTCTCAGCTCAAATCAAGCAATTAGAAAATGAATTTGGAACACAATTATTTATCCGTAGCGGAAGAAAAGAAGTGTTAGTAACACCGCAAGCAGATATTTTATATGAACGGGCCGTTGATTTAATGAACGATTGGGAAAATTTATATCAAGCTGTTCAAACCAATCAACAACAGATTATTCGTTGCGTGATTGGGGCTTCCCATACATTTGCCACTTATGTCTTGCCGTCGCTTCTAATCCAATTGCAGCAGGAATTTCCACATATTCGTTTTAGTGTTCAAATGATGAACTCTTTAGAGGTTTTACAAGCGGTAGAGCATCATACAGTAGATCTGGGATTTATCGAGAAGCCTTTGTCTGCTCCTACTATTAAGCGTTTTTCATTGATGGAGGATCAGTTAGTTTTAGCAGGGAATCTAGAAAAGGGTCCATGGCTGGTGAGAGAAAATACATCCGGAGTCTATTATTACACAAAACGATTTTTGGAGGAAAAGGATATAGACAGCCCAGTCATGGAAATCCAAAATAATGAAGTGATTGTGGGCTTATTGAAGCAAGGCTTTGGCTGTTCATTAGTTTCGGAACGAGCGGTAGAAGGAATTCCACATCAGAGATTGGACGAAAGCTACAAGCGGAATTTTTATCTCATCCGACGAAAAACCAGCGCTTCTGATGATATTGTGAAATGTGGGGAATTCATTTACGAATGGAGTAAGCAGCAATAAATGAACGGCAAGGCCTTTCATAATGAGAAGAATTGTTACAGTTTTTTAATGAGCCGATTAATCGGAAAGACACAAAAGGCAGCCTACCGGTAAGCGGTAGACTGCTTTTTAGTTACTTCATTTGTGCTGTGGTCAGATTGTTCAAGAAAATGACGGTTTCTTCTAAACGCTGAAAGTCGACGATCGATAAGTTATCTTTTGGTGTATGCATGACCGCTTCCATCAATAGATAGATTTGTGTTGAAGTGATCGCGACCGCCGGGATTCCTACTCCGGCAAATAACATATGATCGCCCATTGGCCAAGGTTCGACTTTTTCGATGGTTGAATAATCAGTCGCAAAGTTTTCCAACTGTTCGGTTAGTTGGTCTGGACATTCGTAAAGTGAGTAGGATACCGTACTGTTTTGCATTCCAGCACCATCTACGTTAATGGCGAATTCATATTCTTCCGGGTGGTTTAACGATTGCTCCATAAAGATCATTTCCCCGGGCATTGAATAGTAATCTTCACCATTAAACAGGACAAATTCAAGTTGATTGTCTAATTCATTTTGGATCAATTGTTCAGCTAACGTCAGCAGAACTGAAACTCCGGTACCGTTGTCTAACGCACCTGATGTGGTAGGCTTCGTGTCGATATGAGCAGAGTAAGCAAGCTTTTTTCCTTTGCCGAAAGTGGCAATCACATTTGCGGCAGTGGCTGGTTTACGCTCTGTCATCAGACGTAAGGTAGCGGTTTTTCTATTTAACAGCGAAGATAAAAGAGCACCTTTGACTGTTCCACATGGAACATTGAAGTCGCCATCTTGGATAATCGGGACTGGAACATCCTCAAGAAAACTCACTGTAATCACGGCTAATGGCTGTTTTTGTTCTAATTCCCGAATAATTGCTTGGTGCTCTTCGGGATTCCAAAAGACCATACTTTTAGGCATGATCGATTCTTTGCAAAGCTCGCCATACATAACACAAATCTTATTGGTTAAATCTGCTGCTGCTAATTCCTGGATCGTTTGGACACAAACCAACTCGCCGCTGACATTACAAGGCATCGCATATTCCGCAGCCGCTACTTCCACTGTTTGACCATCAACAATTAGTTCTGCACCATCATTTCGCCAATCCATACAAGGAAACTCCTGCAATCGAACCTCATAGCCTAAAGAACGAAACGTCTCCGCTGCGTAGTCAACTGCTGCTTTATTTCCTGCCGATCCTGTCGCTCGAGGACCGATTTCCTGACATAATTTTTCCATGTGACGTACTAAGCTGTTTTTGATAAATTCCATTTTGTAACACTCCTTTTTCCTTTTAAAGTATTTATTTTTCTTCCAGAAAAATAAATCTGATTGTCAAGCCGAATGTCATCCAACTATACCGTTTGACCGTAATGCCATCTCGATTCACCTGCCATTCCTTTTGCATTAATTAAACTGGGAAAAGTTGGACTGAGATCCTTTTTCTTTTTAAAGTATTTATTTTTCTTCCAGAAAAATAAGTCTGATTGTCAAGCCGAATGTCATCCAACTATACCGTTTGACCGTAATGCCATCTCGATTCACCTGCCGTTCTTTTTACATTAATTAAACTGGGAAAAGTTGGACTGAGATATCTTTAGTTGATACCATAAGTATAGGAGAGCAGCGGGAGGATTTCTTGACCTTCCTTGTGCACTTGTCGAATTATTTGAAAGCTATTAGGAGGTATTATGGCAAACTTGGAGCATACTGCGGCGGTTACTCGCATGCAGACATTTATTGAAAAACATTTAGACGAAGAGATCACGCTACATGCTTTGGCTCAACAGGCCGGCTATTCGCCATGGCATTGTGCTAAAATGTTTAAGGAATACACGGATAAATCACCGTTTGAATACATTCGCAAGCTGCGGTTATCCAAGGCGGCTTTGGTTTTGCGTGATGAGGATCTGCGAGTGGTGGATGTTGCTTTGGATTTTGTCTTTGATTCTCATGAAGGCTTTACACGAGCTTTTCGTAAACAGTTCGGTGTTACTCCGAAGGCATATCAAAAGAAGACACCGCCAATCCCGTTATTTACCCCATATCCTGTGGAAAGCTACTATTTAATGGGCGAGGAACGCAGTGATTTACCGCCATTATCGAAGAATCTACATGTTCGACTCATTGAGTTTCCCGCTCGTAAGCTGATTTTATTGCGGGGCAAGAAAGCTAAAACCTATATCGAATATGCACAGGAAGTCGGTTGTGATGTCTGGGGGATTCTTGCCAGTATCAAGGAAGCATTGTATGAACCAGTAGGACTTTGGTTACCGGAAAGGATGCGAACGGAAGAAACATCTGTCTATGCTCAGGGTGTAGAGGTTCCAGTTGATTATCAAGGGCTTATTCCAGAGGACTTTGATGTAATTGAACTGTCTGCTTGTACGATGCTGCTATTTCAAGGTGATCCGTATGATGAAGTACGTTTTGATGAAGCAATTGAAGCAGTGATGGAGCAGATCGATACATATGATCCTAGTATAAATAATTGTCAGTGGGCAGAAAAAGAGGGACCACGGATTCAATTAGAACCGCAGGGTTATCGAGGGTATATCGAAGCACGACCAGTTTATCTTAACTAAAAATCAAACGCTTTCGAAGGCTTTAAAGAAAAAGCTTAAATACTTTTTCTCGTACTATATATGAAGGAAAAAATCGGGAGGATTTTTTGTCAACCGTTGAGCTAAAAAATCAGTCGAAAGTCTGAGGCGCGCCCCTACCCGAATGCTATAATTAGCTCAATCACAAATAACAAATAAATCAGAAAAAGGTTGGGATAAAAATGAAACGAAGAGGTTCAGGTATCATTGTTGGGATTGTCGTGATCGCTCTGGCAATCGGAGCATACTTGGTAACGACATATAACTCATTGGCTTCAGCAGAAAACGATGTGGATGCAAAATGGTCGCAGGTGGAAAATGTGATGCAACGCCGGGCAGATTTGATTCCCAATTTAGTAAACAGTGTCAAAGGTAGTATGAACCATGAAGAAAAGATCGTTAAAGAAATTACAGATGCTCGGAAGGCATACAACAATGCCAAGACACCATCGGAAAAAAATGACGCAAACAATCAAATTGATCAAAGCTTAGGTACGATGGTGAACGTGATTCAAGAAAGTTATCCAACACTAGCTTCTAATGAAAATGTAAAAACCTTGATGGTCCAGCTAGAAGGTACAGAAAATCGAATCTCTGTTGAACGGAAAAACTATATCGAACAAGTCAATGACTATAACCAAAGCTTGGTTCGATTCCCTAGAAATATGGCAGCGAAGGTATTAGGATTTGATAAAAAGGCGAACTTTAAGGCTGATGAAGGTGCGAAAGAAGTCCCAGACGTCAGTTTTGAATAAGAATGGGTGAGAAAAAATGAAGAGGGAACAGCGTGCTTCAGGGGAACGGCTCCATCAGGAGGTTGTTGAGAACTATCGCAAGGTACGTAAACGTAATGGGGTCTTTTCCCTAATTTTAATTGTTGTATTGCTAGTCAGCGGGTTTGGCTTGTTTAATCTCTTTACGAACAATGGCTATGGAGATAAAAAGGCGGCCTACGATCAGCAATTGACGAAGTTGAATCAGGAACGAGAAGACATTTTGTCTGGTAAAAAAGTGACAGTTAACAAATCTTTCAAAACAGCTCTAAATGATAATTTGGCTAACTTGAAAGAATATCCGAAGAAAGCCAACAACTATGATGTGGCAATTGAAGAAACGGATGGTCATTTGACCATTAATAAGAACAATATCTTTGTTTCTGACAACGCTAATATGCTGAGTCAGAAAATGAAGGAAAAAATTTATCAACTAAACAAACAATTAGCAGCAAGTACCAATGGTGCGCAATTAGAAGTGGTTACAATCCCGGAATTGCCTCGTGGGGAAGATATTGAATCGTATGCCAATAAGATCTTCAACCAATTAGGTATTGGAGATAGGAATGAAGACAATGGTGTTTTATATTTAATCGCCTTGGACGAGCGAGAATTTCGTTTAGAAGTTGGCTATGGTTTAGAAGGTCTGATTCCTGATGGTAAAGCCGATGACATTATTAATAATGATGATGTAGTGGATGCCTTCAAGGATGAGGATTACGATACAGGGGTCAGCCAGGTTGTGGATGAAGTATTCGGAATTATGAATACGAAGACGGCTTTAGTGGATTCGCAAATTAAAAACGTCGAAAGTCAGCGGACAAAATTGATGTTCTTCCACTGGACAGGAGTAGTAATTTTAGGCTTGCTGGTCTTTGTCAGTCTATTATTAGTAGTAAATTTATTGAGGGCTCGTGTTTTTCTCAAAGAAAACTATAAAAAATATCAATCGGAAACTACTTCGATTACTGGTGACGATGAGATGCAACGGGTCGTTAAACACACGGAACTCTACCACATTTTATTAAGCGGTTTGCTGATTGGAATGTCAGTAAAAGGTGTCAATCGTGCGATTGTTCAAGGAAGGTTGTTGCGAAATCCTTCTGCAGAAAAGAAAATGTTCGGTCGGATATTAATCGGCGATACGTTATACTCTGGTAACGGCGATATCCTGACAACGGCTTATCTAGCATCGAATTATAACTCTGATAATTGGTCCGATAATAATAATAGCGGATCAGGTGGTGGCTCCTCATGGGGGTCCTTCGGCGGCGGTTCATCCGGCGGCGGGGGCGCTTCTGGTGGCTGGTAAGTGAATAGGATTGAAGAAAACGTGAGGGGATTCCTCACGTTTTTTTTTCGCTAGCCTTTAACTAGGATACTACTGCGAGTCTGGCTTTAAAAAGAATCCGTGAAGCCTTTTTGCTGGATATGCGGACGAACGCGGATAATTTTTGTGAAGGATTCGAATATTTTCTGCTTTAGGAGTGCTTCCTGACTATAATAAACGTGAGACGCTTTATTTTTTGTCCGTTGCAACGGTCAAAAACGAGTGAAGCGTTTTCTTTCTGACAGGTTATGATAAAAACAAGAAGGGGAGGTTGATAGCCATGGGAGCAAAGAAAAATCGTGAACAACGGCTGTTACTACTTCTAACGAAACGACATGATTATATCACGTCCGAGGAATTGGCGGAGCATCTAGAAACTTCGCAAAAAACAATTTATCGCCTAATTAAAAAAATCAACGAAACACATGGCGAGGGACTGATCCAGTCAGAAAAGGGGCGAGGCTACAAATTAAACTACGAAAAATATATCAGCCTAGCAAACATTCAACCCAGTCAGCGCAGTCAATATTCTCCGCAGGAGCGTAGAAATCGTGTGATGGAGGAACTACTGCTATCATCGCCGAATGCGAAAAATGTTTACGACCTGTTTGAAGACTATTATGTTGGCGAGTCCGTCATTTTCAGTGATGAGCAAGTGATCGCTGAACACCTGCAGCGTTACGAGTTGAAATTGGAACGCAAGCAGCGGACGTTGGCAATTTTAGGGAAAGAGGCGAATCTGCGGCGAGCGATTGCTGATTTGATTCAGGTGCACAATATCATTGAAATCGATGATTTAAAGAATCATTCAGAACTGAACTTCAATAATTATGACGTGCTGTTTATTTTAGACCAGCTGAAGTTGATTGAAAAGCAATTGCAATTGACGATCCCGTATCCCTATAATGTCAATATTTTTTCTCATTTATATATTTTAATCAGCCGTTTGCGCAAGGTACATAGGCTTCCGAACGAAGAAATGAGTCCGCTTTCTAAAAAGGAGCAGGAACGTTTAGAGCAAGACAAGGCGCTTTATCAGGTCGCTAAGTCCGCGATTAAAAATGTTGAAAAGTATTTGCACAACGAGCTGCCAGAATCAGAGGTTTATTATCTTTATCAATACTTAGCTTCATCGCGGATGCAAGGATCGTTAAGTAAAGTAACAAAATTTTCTTCAAAGGTCGTGGAAATCACCAATACTTATCTGGATAGCATGAGTCAGCGGCTGAATATCTCGGCGAAAGGCGATTCGATCTTTCTTGATTTAGCGAATCACATCAAGCCTATGCTTAATCGCTTGGAACATGGGATTCATGTAAAAAATAGTCTGTTGGATCAGATTAAAATGACCTATGAAACCATCTTTTCAGATGTCAGTGATGTTTCAGATGAGGTGAGTCAGTGTTTTGAACTGCCGAAGATCAACGAAGACGAGAATGGCTTTATCACTTTGTATTTCGCACGAATCATTGAAACGAACCAATTACCAATTCGTACGGTGATCATGTGTACGACAGGTGTCGGTACTTCAGAGCTGCTGCGAGTCAAGATCGAAAAGAAATTTCCTGAGTTGGAGATTGTTGATGTCATAGCTTCAAGGGATGCAAAGCATTTTACGGAAAAATATCCAGGCGTCGATTTGATTTTAACCACGATCAGTGTCAGCGATATGATCCCTATCCCATCCTTGTTAGTCAGTGCGATGTTCACACGAGATGATCAAACCCGACTACAAAAGAAAATCGAGGCGATTTATGATGAACGATAATTTTTTCCAAGTTTTCTTGGACCAGCCATTTAAAGACAAAGCACATGTGCAACGTTTTATTGCGGAGTTCGCTAATCCGGCTGATTTGGAAGAATTGATTGATCTGTTGCAGCAGCGGGAAAAAGTCGGGAATACGATGATCGCGGAGCATGTAATCTTGCCGCATTTAGAAAGCCCGAAGATCAAACAAAGTCAGGTCCTACTGATCCGTTTAGCAGAACCGATTGATTTTGACGAGAAGACATCAGCAGTCCAGCTGATAATTACTATTCTATTGAAGAGCAATGAGAGCCAAGAAATGAAGAAGAAAATTGCCCAATTCACACGGCGCTTAGCAGACGATGATTTTATTGAACAATTACTAAGACTTGAAAATGAAACGGCAATTTACCATATTTTATAGGAGGAATAAATGATGAAAATCGTTGGAGTAGCAGCATGTACAGTGGGGATTGCCCATACCTACATTGCACAAGAAAAATTAGAAAATGCCGCGAAAAAAGCGGGTTGTGAAATGAAAGTAGAGACGCAAGGTACGATTGGGATCGAAAATGAATTAACCCAAGAAGAGATTGATCAAGCGGATATCGTAATCTTGGCAATCGATGTAAAGATTTCCGGCAGAGAACGTTTTGACGGCAAACGAATCATTCAAGTACCGACAGAAATCGCCGTTAAGTCACCAAATAAATTGATTGAAAAAGCCCAAGAGGTTGTTGCTCAAAAGGTTTAGGGGGAATTTAGATGGAAGTAAAGGACATTGTGGATTTAGACATCGTCAAAACCAATATGACCGCTAAGACCAAGGATGATGCCTTGAACGATCTAGCGAATCAGTTACTGAGGAATGGCTATATCTCTGAAGTAGAAGGATTTATCAAAGACATTTACGCGCGAGAGGCGGAAGGCCAAACGGGTATTGGAAATTATATCGCGATCCCTCATGGAAAAAGCGCCTATGTCAACAAGATCGGCGTGGCGATCGGGATCAATCAAGAGGAAATTCCTTGGGAAAGTTTAGATGGCAAAGGCGTGAAAGGGATCATTCTTTTTGCGGTAGGTAATGACAATGATGGCGCGACCAATCATTTGAAATTATTGTCACTGTTTGCCAGAAAGCTGGGCAACGATGAAGTGGTGGGCAATCTGTTGCAGGCGAAAAAGCCAGAAGATGTTGTTGAAGCATTCGCTTAGTTAAATGGAGGAAGAAAAATGAAAAAAATTAAAGAGTTAAATCTTAAAGGGCACTTATTGACGGCGATCTCTTATTTGATTCCGATCGTCTGTGGTGCCGGCTTCTTGATCGCCATCGGAATGGCCTTTGGCGGTTCAAGTCAGGATGCATTGGTTCAAGGGAAATTTACAATTTGGGATGCCTTAGCAACGATGGGTGGTAAAGGCTTAGGCTTATTGCCAGTCGTGATTGCGACGGGTATCTCCTATTCAATCGGCGGCAAACCAGGGATCGCTCCCGGATTCATCATTGGTTTGACCGCAAATGCCATCGGTGCTGGTTTTATCGGCGGAATCTTAGGTGGTTACTTAGCAGGTTATCTAGTATTAGCAATTTTAAAATATGTGAAATTACCAAATTGGGCAAAAGGGTTAATGCCAACGCTGATCATTCCATTCTTAACCTCAATCATCGGCGGGTTGATCATGGTCTATATTATTGGGGCACCAATTGCGGCATTAACATCATTATTAACAAACTTCTTGGATGGTTTAGGCAATTCTTCGTTATTAGTATTTGGCGGTGTGATCGGTCTGTTAAGCGGTGTTGACTATGGCGGTCCGATCAACAAAACGGTTTTCGCTTTTGTATTAACGATGCAGGCAGAAGGATTGAACGGTCCGATTACTGCTTTACAGTTAGTGAATACAGCAACACCAATTGGATTTGGCTTAGCCTTTTTCATCGCAAAATTATTTGGCAAAAACATCTACACGAAATTAGAAGTTGAAACCTTGAAGTCAGCGGTCCCAATGGGTGTGATCAATATCGTTGAAGGAGTCATTCCGTTAGTTATGAACGATATCGTGCGGGGTGTCGTAGCAACAGCTATCGGTGGTTTTGCTGGCGGCGCAACAACAATGATCTTAGGTGCAGATGCGACCGTTCCGTTTGGTGGTGTGCTGATGATTCCAACGATGTCGAGACCATGGGCAGGTGTGATCGCGATTTTAGTAAACGTGGTCGTAACAGCAGTTGTCTTAGCCGTAATCAAGAAAAATGTGACAGAAGAAGATGCAGCGATGCAGGTTGAAAAAGAAGAAGAGGACATCAATCTAGAAGATATTCAAATCTTTTAGTCCGGAAAGAGTGGCGACACATGAAAAAAGTAGAATTCTCCCCATCACTAATGACGATGGATTTAGATAAGTTTAAAGAACAGATTACCTTTTTGAATGACAAGGTAGATTCTTATCATATTGATATCATGGACGGGCATTATGTGCCGAACATTACTTTATCTCCTTGGTTCATTGAAGAATTGCGGAAAATCACCACGTTGCCGATGTCGGCGCATCTGATGGTGACAGACCCAAGTTTTTGGGTACAGCAGCTAGTAGATTTGCAGTGTGAATGGATCTGTATGCATGCGGAGGTATTAGACGGTTTAGCCTTTCGTTTGATTGATCAAATTCACGACGCCGGTTTGAAGGCTGGGATCGTGTTGAATCCTGAAACACCGATTGAAACGATTTTCCCTTATATCGAGCTGGTTGATAAGGTTACGATTATGACGATCGATCCGGGCTTTGCTGGCCAACGGTTTATTGAAAGCACCTTGGATAAGATCGTGGCGCTCCGCGAATTGCGTGAAGAAAAAGGGTACGATTACGTGATCGAAATGGATGGTTCCTCCAACCGTAAATCCTTCAAACGGATTGATGCAGCCGGACCAGATATTTACATCGTAGGTCGCAGCGGACTCTTTGGTTTAGACGAAGATATCGCTAAAGCTTGGGAGATCATGGTTAAGGATTATGAAGAAATGACCGGTAAAAAGCTTAGTTATGCAGAAGTAAACTAACGATAAAAATCTTGTAGCTGTAAAAGCTTCAAGATTTCAGACTGTAGACAAAGTCCATTTTATGGATGATGTCTACAGTCTTTTCTTTTATAATAGATTTATGAAAACGAATGCAAGGAGTGATAGTTATGATGTCTAAAAACAATACGAATGGTAGAAATCAATTTGCGATGCTTACGATTGATGATCTAGTTCCTCAAGATCATCTCGTTCGAAAGATTGATGCCGCGCTTGATTTTGAATTTATTTATCCAATCGTCGAAGCCACTTACTCCGATTTAGGTCGCCCAAGTATCGATCCAGTGATTCTGATCAAATTGGTGTTTATTCAGTATTTATTCGGTATCCGTTCCATGCGACAAACCATTAAGGAAGTCGATACCAATGTCGCTTACCGCTGGTTTTTAGGCTATTCCTTCGAGGAGAAAATCCCCCATTTCTCAACTTTTGGAAAGAATTATGTCCGCCGATTTAGAGAAACGACGGTGTTTGAGGATATTTTTGCCTATATTTTAGAACAAGCAGTTAAAGCAGGTTTTGTAACAGAGGATAATTTGTATCTTGATTCTACCCACATCAAAGCTAACGCCAATAAACATAAGTTTACGAAAGAAATGACCCATGATGAAGCGAAAGCCTATCAGGATGAATTAGAAGATGAGATCAATCGTCAACGAATAGAGGCCGGAAAACGCCCTTTTACTTTGGACTTAGAAAAGGAAGTGAAGCTGAAAGAAAGAAAAATAAGTAAGGCTGATCCGGAAAGCGGCTACTACGTCAAAGGCGAACGAGAAAAACAATTTGCTTATTCTGCCCATACTTCATGCGACGACAACGGATTTATTCTTAGCACAATCATCACTCCTGGAAATATTCATGACAGTCAAGTCGCCTTTCAGCTCGTCAAACAATCGAAGAGACTTTTTCCTGAAATCAACTGTGTTGTCGCTGATGCTGGGTATAAGACACCTAAGTTTGTTCACTTTTTGACTCATTTGAACCTTCGACCTTGTTTGCCTTATTCAAGGCCCAAAGGGAAAAAGGGGTTATTATCAAAAAACGAGTTTCTCTATGACGAGTATTATGATTGTTACATTTGTCCGCAAGATCAAATGCTCGCTTTTTCAACGGTTAATCGAGAAGGGTACCGAGAATACAAATCCAATCCAAAAGAATGTGTGAACTGTCCTCTGCTAAACCAATGTACCAAAAGTAAAAATCATCAACGAGTCATCACGAGACATGTTTGGGGAGATCTGATGGATGAAGTGGAACATCTTCGCCTAACGGATCTGAATAAATCAATTTACAAAAAACGGAAACAAACGATTGAACGAATATTTGCGGATGCAAAAGAAAAGCATGGGATGCGTTGGACCAAGTATCGAGGCTTGGAAAAAGTCGCGACGCATACGATGCTAGTGTTTGCTGCAATGAATTTAAAGAAATTAGCCACCTGGCTATGGAAAGGCAAGGAGCCTTTATTTTTTTGTTCAAAATTTCGAAAGAAATCAGATAAAAAGACGTCTCAAACTCAAATTACGAGTTCGAGACGTCTTTTGTCTACAGTCTGAAATCTTGTAGCTGTAAAAGCTTCAAGATTTTTTGTTTATACAGAAGCAGTAAGTTGGTCTTTTGTGATATAGTATACAATAATGTAAACGGTTTAAAAGGATGGAGGAATGTGATGGAATATCGGGGACCTATGCTGGTAGTGAAGGATATGGAGCGGTCAAAAGCATTCTATCGTAAGTTTTTAGAAGTGGATATCGTTTCTGATTTTGGCGAGAATGTGACCTTCAATGGCGGCTTGTCATTACAAACGGAGGAATCGTGGATTCGATTTACCGGCTGTGAGAAAGAGTCATTCAACTATCAGAATAATACGGTAGAGTTCTATTTTGAAACGAAGGACTTTGATGGGTTTATCGAGCGGACAAAGGAAGAAGAGTTAGATTTTTTACGAGACATCGCTACGATGGAGTGGGGGCAAAAGGTTGCGTGCTTTTATGATCCAGATAAGCATGTAATCCAAGTCGGAGAAGATCTGACGGTCATGGTGAAGCGCTTGGCTGCTGATGGAATGACTGTGGAGGAACTAGGTGAGAAGACCTTTCTCGGAAAAGAAATGGTTGAAAACATGTTGAATAGTTAAGAAGTTGAAGGCAGATAATTCTGAACTGCCTTCAACTTTTTTTATTTAACCGCTGAGTTGTCCAATTCTCATACAAAAAAGCAAATGAATTGATCGGAGCCTGAAGACTAGCCTCTAGCATTCGTGCTAAAGCCGTTAGCTTCATTTGTACTTCTTGATCGGTCCAAGTAAATAACCCGGGATCGAGTAAAAAAATAATCGGCGACAGTAAAATTTCCGCTAGCTGTTCGGGGTGTTCACAGACAAAGACGTTTTCTTCGACTCCTTGCTGCAAAATTTCACCAACGATTGGCGCCAGACGTCCCATGATAAAGGCCATTGATTTCTGATGGATTGCGGCATTTTGCGGTTCGTGCAACGCACTATCAACTGTTTGATCGACAGCGGTGTTGCGATAAAAATACAGTAAGAGCTTTATTTTTTCTAAAGCTGAAGCCTCGACAGCGGCTAATTTTGTCCGACAAGTTTCAATCACATGATTGTATTGCCGTTCAACTAGGGCATCTAAGACTTCTTCTTTACTCTTAAAATAATAATAGAGCCCGCCTTTAGCGATCCCCGCTTTTTTCGCAATATCCTGAACAGAAGCAGTACCGGCAGTTCCTTCGTAAAGCAGTTCCTGCAAGGCATCTAAAATTAACTCTCGTTTACTCATCACATCGACCTCCAAAAATAGTATAGCATATTAAGTTGACCATCGTTCAAAAAGTTGTTATGATGAAATTGTTGAACGATGGTCAAAAACAAAGGAGGGGTTATTTTGTTAGTGTTAGGTGTATTTATCATCAGTATGTTGGTACTTGTTTTGTTCAGTGTAGGATTACTGATCAAAGGGGTGCTTTATTTGTTTAATCGATTTCGCGGAAGACAGGTCCTATTTGCAACAAAAGGAGTGAGAAGAAGTTTGTTAGGGATGTTGATAGTTCTGGTTTTAGGAATTGTCTTAATAATGTTCACTCAGCTGACGGCAGCGACACCGAAAATCGCTAAGGAGAATAGTATTGCAGAGTTGCGGAAGGTTGAATTGAATGGGCGTAAGGAATGGATCAGCATTCGTGGTGAAAACCGCAGCAAGCCAGTACTTCTATTTTTAGCGGGCGGTCCGGGGGGATCACAGCTGGCAGCGACACGTTATGAACTTGCAAAATTAGAAAAGGATTTTATCGTAGTTAACTGGGAACAGCCTGGTTCGGGAAAAGCCTACTCAGCGATTCCGCGGAAAAATTTGACCCCTGAAATTTACGTTGAAGATGGAACGGCTTTGGTTCGTTCGTTGTTAAAAGAGTTCAAACAGGAAAAGCTTTATCTGCTAGGAGAATCGTGGGGGAGTGCACTAGGAATTTTTATGGCAAAAGAACAACCGGAGCTTTACCATGCCTTTATAGGCACCGGACAAATGGTAGCATTTGAAGAAACGGAGAAAATCGATTACGCGCTGGCGATGAAGCTGGCAAAAGAGAATGGAGATCAAAAGGTCGTGGATACGCTAAGAAAAAATGGCGAACCGCCTTATTACGGAAATTCTGTTACCACCAAAAGCGCGACCTATCTCAACTATCTCAGTCAAAAGATGGCAGGAAATCCTGAGATTCAAAATGGCGGCTTCCAAACGATGCGGGATCTTGCGGCGAAAGAGTATGGCATCTTGGATAAGGTCAATTATCTGCGAGGCATTCTGCAAACCTTCAATCATGTGTATCCGCAACTGTACAATGTAGATTTGCGGAAGGAGTACTCAACATTAGATGTTCCCGTCTATTTTCTACTAGGGAAGCACGATATCAATGCGCCACTTAGCTTAACTGAAGATTACTATCAAAAATTGGACGCTCCCAACAAGGAAATCATTTGGTTTGAACACTCCGGCCACAATCCTTGGATCAACGAACCAGAACGCTTTGTAGAGGCGGTTCAGCAAATTGCCGAAAATAAAAAATAAGACTAGAGCACCCACGAAAAAATCGTGGAGACTCTAGTCTTTTTAATTTTCGAATTGGGCTTGATGCAGTTGATAATAGCGTCCTTGTTTAGCTAGCAGCTCTTCATGATTGCCTTGTTCGACGATATTGCCGTCATTGACGACTAAGATCAAGTCAGCTTCACGAATGGTCGAGAGGCGGTGAGCAATGATGAAGGAGGTTTTGTTCACCATTAAACGACCCATCGCTTCTTGAATCTGCAATTCGGTCTGTGTATCAACATTCGACGTTGCTTCATCGAGAATCAATAATTCGGCATTCAAAAGCATTGCCCGGGCAATTGTCAGTAATTGCTTTTGTCCTTGTGAGATTGCTAAACCATCTTCGGTCATCACCGTGTCGTAGCCCTTTGGCAGTTGTGCAATGAAATCGTGAATGTGAGCGGCTTTTGTCGCTTTGATCACTTCTTCTAACGTGGCATCTACATTTCCATAGGTCAGATTCTCAAAAATCGTTCCCGTAAAAAGCCAAGTATCCTGTAGGACCATCGCATATTGCTTTCGCAGACTGCTGCGGGTTGCTTCTTTGATATTTTGTCCATCCAAGTAGATCGCACCGCTAGCCGGATCGTAAAAACGCATCAGCAAATTCACAATTGTGGTTTTTCCGGCACCGGTAGGACCAACAATGGCGACAACGCTGCCGGCAGAAATATCAAAGGATAAATCTTTGATGACCGGTTGATCTGCTTGATAGCCGAAGGAAACATGGTCAAAGCGTACGTCTCCATGAACTTTTTCAAAGACATGAGCATTTTTTACGTCTTGAACTTCAGGATCTTCATCTAATAGCTTGAAGATTCGTTCAGCCGCGGCAATAGACGATTGCAGGTCACTGAAAATATTTGCTAATTCATTGATCGGACCGGAGAATTTTCGTGAATACAATACAAATGAGGAAAGCTTTCCTAATGTTAAGTGACCAAACAGGAATAAAAAGGCACCTAAGATACTGATCAATGACAATGAAACATTATTTATGAAGTTGACAGAAGGACCAGTCATACTGCCGTAATATTCTGCATTGTAATAAGCAGTCATGGCTTCTTCATTCTTCTTGCCAAAGCGGGTGATCATTGTTTCCTCTTGATGATAGACCTTGGTGGTTTGTTCACCGGATAGCAGCTCTTCAGTCAGGCCATTTAATTCACCAAGTTTGGCAGAACGTTGTCTAAACAAAGGCTGGAACTTATTGGTTAAGTAACGGGTCAGTAAAATCGACGCGGGGACAGTAACTAAAAAGATCGTCACCATCACTGGCGAGATCACTAGCATCATAACAAAGGAGCCGATAACCGTGACCAGACTACTCAAAACCTGAACGGAGTCACTAGCCAATGAAGTGTTAATCGTATCGATATCGTAGCTCATCCGACTGACGATGTCACCGGTTTGGTGCTGATCAAAATAACCAACGGGCAACGAAACGATTTTCTCAAACAAATCTTTCCGTAAACGAAACGCGATTTTTTGACTCAGAAAGATCATCAATCGTTTGATCCCGTAGCTTAAAATTGCGGAAGCCGCATAGAAAACTACCATCCAACTACAATAGAAGAAAACTTTTTGAAAGGCGACATTGCCTTTGCCAATCTGGATCGCATCAATCGCGTACCCAGACAATAGGGGACCGACTAAAGCAAATAGGTTACTGGCAATCGTCAAGACGACAGCTAAAAACAGCAGCCATTTGAATTGATACAAATATCCCCATAAACGCAGCAGTGTACCTTTGCGTGAGCCTTTATTCTTCAATGGCTTGCCCTCCTGTCTGTCCTTGATAGATTTCTTGATAGGTTGGATTTTCAGTTAGTAACTCTTCATGAGTGCCATAACCAATCATTTTCCCTTTATTTAATAGTAGAATTTTATCCGCATGTTGGATCGAACTGATTCGCTGAGCGATCAAAATCTTGGTAGTATCACCGAAATGTGTTCGCAAAGCCCTTCGTAGATTCGCATCGGTATGATAATCCAGCGCGCTAGAAGAATCGTCTAGGATCAGCAGATCAGGCTGCCCAATCAAAGCACGAGCCAAGAGCACGCGTTGTTTCTGCCCACCACTGAGATTTTGTCCTTTTGCTTCCAAGCGGTGCTCCAGACCATCAGCAAGTTTGTCGATAAATTCTCGAGCTTGTGCATCATCGATGGCTTGCTGGAGTTGCTCTTCTGAAAAGTTACGACCGAACAAAATGTTTTCTCGAATCGTATCGGCAAAGAGTACGTCCTTTTGCAGGACAGCACCGATTTTTTGATGCAGTGCATCAAGAGAATAATGTTTGATCTCTTGTCCGTCTAATACTATCTGACCGGAAGTTCGATCGTATAGTCGTAAAATCAGACTGGCGATCGTGGTTTTTCCGCTGCCGGTCGCGCCCATAATCCCTAATGTTTCACCAGGATTTACGCTGAAGTTGATGTGTTCGATCGCATGACCGCCGTCAGGATAAGAAAAAGTCACATCATCAAAGACCAGTTTAGTAGAAGCAGCTTTTCTTTGATTCAATGATCCTGGTACTAATGAAGGATTTTTCCGTAAGACTTCATTGATCCGATTCGCTGAAGCCAGACCACGGGAATACAGGACAAAGATGCGGGTGATAGAAAGCATCGCGTTCAGGATAATCGTGAAATAGGTCAAGAAGGCAACGATCACTCCTGGCTGAGTCAGTCCGGCATTTACACGATAGGCGCTAACGACAATCACAAGGGTCAAACCTAAGTTTAAAAATAGATCTAACAAAGCTGGAGAAGCAGCCAACGTTACATTGGCGGTTGTTTCCGCATTGACCAACGATTGATTGACGTTTTCAAAGCGCTGGCGTTCGTAGGCTTCTTTTGATAAAGCTTTAATCACGCGAGAGCCTGTTACATTTTCCCGCACCGTCAACACAAGTTGATCAACTTGCTTTTGCAATTTTCCAAATAAGGGCACGCCCTTTTTCGAGATATGCGTCACCATTACAAAGATGATCGGCATCACTGCCACTAAAACTAAAGTCAAAATCGGATCTAAGGTAGTAGTAATCAAGATTCCTCCGGCCAAAAGGATCGGCGCGCGAATTCCCATACGCAGCATAACACCAAGGGTCAAATGAATATTGTAGGTGTCCGATGTTACACGTGAAACTAATGAAGAGACCCCCACATCTTCAATCTGGGTCGTGTCTAGATAGGTGATTTTTTGAAATAGATCGCCGCGAATATTTTTTGTCGTATCTTTTGCGATTCGTGAGACCATGCGGTTAGCGACGATATTCGCCCATAAGGAAAAAGCGGAAGCTGCCAACATGACACCGCCCCAAAAGAGAATTTTCTTTGGGTCTTTTTGCGGAATCACATGATCTAGAATATAGGCCAAATTCCACGGAAGAACCAATTCCATCATGGTCCCCAAAAATTTGATGATAACACCTACTGTAACACGGGAACGATAAGGTTTTAGATAGTTAAGAATTAATTTCATGTTTACTCCTTTTTACACATTTCTGTTTCGGCTTTCTCTACGATCGTTTGCAATTCGGATAATAAGTTCTGTTGCTGTTCAGTCGGAATCTCCGCTAACAGCTTTTGATTCCAGTCTGCTAGGATCGAACGGATTTCTGCTTCGATTGCCAAAGCTTTATCTGTGGGGAAGATTCGTAAACGACGTGCGTCTTTCTCATCGTTTTGTCTCGTAATGAAGCCTTTTTGCTCCAGTTGTGCCAATTGGCGAGCGACATTGCTTTTATTGATAAAGATTTTGCAGGCCAAGGCTTCTTGTGAAATTCCCGGCTCGTCACAAATACTTAAGATGTAGGCGTGATGCATTTCCCCTAAATCTAATTTCTTAAATTCTTTTTCGCGATACAAAGCAGAAAGCCGCGCAATACGATTGATCATTTTTACAAAAGAATCCACCTAATTATTCCTCCTTGGTAGTTACGAATTCGCGTGTAAACAAGCACAGTACAGTATAGAAGAAAAACGTTGCGGGTGCAACGTTTTTGGGCTGTAAATAATTTCCTTCTCTATTTAAGTAGTGGCAGATGTAATTTTCTGTTGTTTATGCACGAAAATTTACGTTCTTTACATAAAAACAACAATCTTTATTTTATCTTTGCAGGAACTTGACGGTGCCTTTACACTCCTTCGCTATACTTTTTATTAGAGAAAGTCAGCTCACAATGAGCAAGCAAAAGTTAAACTCGCTAGAAAATCGCCTAAGAGCATAAAAGAATGGTAAACGAAAGAAGGAGTGGATCAGGTGCTAAAACTCGAGAATATCACGAAAAAATTTCAGGAGACGACAGTACTGGACGGGATCAATTTAGAAATTGAGTCTGGTGAGATCGTTTCAATCCTGGGACAATCAGGTTCAGGAAAAACGACGCTATTAAATCTGATTTTAGGATTGGATGAGCCAAGTGGGGGAGAAATTTTCTTCAATAATCAGAAGATCACCCATACATTGATGGAAAAACGTCCTTTTAATATTGTTTTTCAGGATTATGCCTTGTTTCCTAATTTGACGGCTTATCAAAATTTGACCTACGGACTACGCAATAAAAAAGAGTGCTCCACCAAAGCGGAGGTAGACGAGCTGATTCAATTGTTGAATCTGGAAAAGCACCTAGAAAAACCAATTCATCAATTGTCAGGCGGACAAAAGCAGCGGGTTGCACTTGGCCGAACATTAGTGATGAAGCCGCAGCTGCTTTTGTTGGATGAGCCGTTGAGTGCCTTGGATGGAGTAATCAAGGAATCAATCAAAGAAAAAATCCAAGAAATTGCCCGTAAGCTGCATTTGACGATCATCATTGTTACGCACGATCCGGAAGAGGCCTTGACGATGTCAGACAAGATCGTTGTTTTAGATGAAGGGAAAATTGCTCAATGCAGTTCACCAATCGAAATTATGAGTCAGGCTTCCTGTCATTTTGTTGAGGAGTTTATTGTCAATCAGTTGGCAATCAAGCAACAGAACATTCAGCAAATCTTTCAGCAATCAGTCAATATGGTGGCCTCATGAGAGCGGCTTTTTCATTGAAACGAGTGATTAGCTGGAGTGTGCTGATCTTCTTCTTTTTATTTTTAGCTTATCCGATCATTCAAATCGTGTTAACAGCTTTCCCACGATCCGACGGGAGCAGCTTGAAATATTCTTTAGCGGCTACGAGCTGTTCAACAATTTTAGGCTTTTTCTTGGCCTATGGAAATAATTTTACTCGAATCAATCGGCGATTTTTAAAGGTAAATGAAAGTGTTTTGCATTTTCCGATGCTATTACCAACGATTACTTACGGATTTGTCCTTATTTATGCTTTTGGCAAGCAGGGATTGTGGAGCAAAGTTTTTCAACAGGAACTGTTCCATATCTATGGCTCCATCGGTATTTTATTGGGATTCATCATTTATACATTGCCACCAATCTTCATTTTGATCAACAATTCGATGAAATATTTAGATACTCAGCTATTCATTGTTTCACGCCTGATGGGGGATAGCTGGTATCGTTCGCTTTATATAACGATCTTGAATCCATTGACGCGCGTGTTGGCGGTGGCTTTTCTACAGGGCTTTTTTATGTCCTTTACAGATTTTGGGATTCCCAGCGCGGTAGGAGGACAAACCCCGTTCATCACGACATTATTATATGAAGGATTCATGGGAACCATTCCCGATTTTCAGTTTGGGTCTTTAGTAGCGTTAACGATGTTGTTGCCGTCAATCATCAGTATTTTAGTTTTGAACTATTTACAGAAGAAGGTGGTGCGTTATGAGCGTCCACGACAGGCAGTGATCAAAAAGAATCCGGTAAGAGATTGGTGTTTTCGACTACTTTTCATCAGCATCTCTCTTTTCATTTTAGGAGTATTCGCGGTCTTGATTATTATTCCAATGGTGAGCAATTGGCCCTATGAATTGACCCCAACCTTCAATAATTTCGCCCGCTTTATCCAAGATGACAGCTTGATTTTAACCTTGAAAAATTCACTGCTGATGGCTTTGTTGACGGCGGGAGTTGGGACAATTATTGCCTATTCGGCGGCGATATTGACCTCCAGAGAGCGGAAGCTTTATAAGGTCAATCAAGTAATTGACAGTATCGCCACCATTACGAATTCGATTCCCGGGATGGTTTTGGGGGTGGCTTACTTATTGCTATTCAGTGGCAGTCAGTTGCACAATACATTACTAATCTTAGTGATTGTGACGATCGTCCATTATTTTTCAACACCGTATCAGATGGCGAAAGAGGCACTGCAAAAGATGAACTTGAACTGGGAGAACACTGCCAAGTTGATGGGAGATAGCTGGTTAAAAACAGTTTGGCGAATTCTGATCCCGAATTCAAAGGTAACGATTGTAGATATCTTCGCGTATTACTTTTTCAATTCGATGGTCACAATCAGTGCTGTCATTTTCTTAACAAGTGCCAATACGATGGTTATTACCGCCAAATTAAAAGAGCTTCAGCATTTTGGCCGGTTTAACGATATATTTATGCTCTCGCTGTTTTTGCTAGTAATCAATTTAGTCATGCAAGGAATTACTCAAATTATTAAAAGGATTGCCAGTTCCACTTTTCCCAGTCAGACAGCTGGTAAAAAGCTGCCTACAAAATTAACTGCTATTCAAAGAAATAAAGTATAGAGGAATGGTATACGGCTTGAAAATCGGACTAATTTTTCTCAAGAAAAATTAATCCATTAATATGAAAAAGGAGAATGATGAATGAACAGAAAAAAACTACTCGCACTGCTTGGAAGCTTGCTTTTCCTTCTATTATTAGGCGCTTGCAGCAAAAGTAATGCGGCTGACGAGAAAGTCACGATTTATACTAACGCTGACGAAGAACCGGTGGAGGTAATCAAGAATGTTTTAGACAAAAACGGGTACAAGGGCAAGTACACGCTGCAATCATTCGGCACTTCTGAGCTAGGCGGAAAGCTCTTAGCGGAAGGAAAAAATATCGAAGCGGATTTAGTCACGATGAGTACCTTCTATTTAAATAGTGCTCAGAAAAAAGACAAGATGTTTAAAGAATTAACGCTTCCAGTCGAATCGTTAACGAAAATTCCGGGTTACACGGCACCTTTTACCGTTCAAGAAGGAACAATTTTCTATAATACCGATGTCATGAAGGAAATGAACTTACCAATTCCAACTAGTTTGAAAGATTTAGCCGATCCGAAATACAAGGATGCCTTGTCAATCTCAGATATCAAACAATCGTCTACAGCGTGGCTGCTGTTCCAAGCGTTAGTTGATAATTACGGGGAAGATGAAGCGAAAACGATCCTGAAGGGGATATACAAAAATGCGGGGGATCATTTAGAAAGTTCTGGTTCAGGTCCGTTGAAAAAGGTTCGGCTAGGTGAGGTTGCGATCGGATTTGGGTTACGACATCAGGCAGTCAAAGATAAACAGGATGGATTGCCGATTGATTTTGTTGAACCCTCAGAAGGAACGTATACATTAACTGAATCTTTGGCGGTGATTAATAAAGGCGACAAAACCAATCCTGAAGCAGAAAAAATGCTGGATTTGATTTTGGAAAAGGGTCGTAAAGACTTATTGGAAATCTATCCAAGCGCACTGTACAAGGATGAGCAGGTAGATAGCGCGCACGTAGCGAAGGACCAAAAAGTCTTTCCAACAGAATTAACCGCAGAATTATTAGAGCAGCACCAGAAATTAATCGATTAAGGAGCTTAGCATGGACTACAAATTATTGACACCCGGACCGTTAACGACGACTCAGACGGTTAAGCAAGCAATGATGGTGGATCATTGTACATGGGATGAAGAATACAAAACGATTACTCAGGAAATTCGACAAAAGCTATTGTCTTTAGCAGGTGCTTCCCCAGTAGAATATACGACGATCTTAATGCAGGGAAGCGGATCATTTGGTGTGGAATCTGTCCTAAGCTCCGTGATCGGACCGACGGATCATGTGCTTGTTTGTGTAAATGGCGCTTACGGGCGTCGAATGGTCAGCATGTGCGAACGGCATCATTTGGCTTACAGCGTGTATGAAGTCGCAGAAGATGAAATTCCGCAAGCAACGGACATAAAAAGCATTCTCGTGAATGATCCAACCATTTCTGCGCTTGCGATGGTTCACAGTGAAACGACTTCTGGTATTTTAAATGAGTTAGAAGAAATTGCTGCACTTGCCAAAGACAATGAGCTGCTGTTTATCGTGGACGCAATGTCTAGCTTTGGGGGAATTCCAATTGATGTTACGGCATTGTCCATCGATTTTCTAGTCTCAAGCTCGAACAAATGTATTCAAGGAGTACCAGGCTTTTCCTTTACGTTGGCCAAACGGGCACAGCTTGAGCAACGTAAAGAGTTTTCACGAACGGTGTCTTTAGATCTTTATGATCAGTATGAAACGATGGAAAAGGACGGCAAGTGGCGCTTTACTTCACCCACCCACACGGTTTTAGCCTTTCATCAAGCTTTAAAAGAGCTAGATGCAGAAGGCGGAATCTACCAACGCTATATGCGCTATTTAACAAATAATCGACTGCTACGGCAAAAAATGAGTGAATTGGGCTATCAGCCCTTCATCAAGCAGCATCAAGGGCCATTTATCACTTCATTTTTATATCCCAAGCAGAGTGCCTTTAACTTCGACCATTTTTATCAGCATTTGAAACAAAATGGCTTTGTGATCTATCCAGGAAAAATAAGTTCCGTCGATTGTTTCCGCATTGGAAATATCGGTGAGATTTATCCAGAAGATATTGATCAGTTAGTCAAAGTAATTGAAAATTACTCGGAGGTAGCATATGTCAGTTAAAACAATTATTTTAGACTGGGCTGGGACAACAGTCGATTTCGGCTGTATGGCACCGGTTCATGCTTTCAAAAAAGCATTTAGAAATAAGAACATCGAGCTTTCCAATGAAGAAATCAGAAAACCGATGGGGATGCTTAAAATTGAGCATATCAAACAGCTGCTTTCGCTTGAGCAAGTAAAAAAGCAATGGTTTGAGCTTTATGGACGTCTTTCTGAAGAGAAAGATGTGCTAAGTATCTATCAGGATTTTGAGAAATACTTGTTTGCAGATCTCGCAGAGAACAGTCATTTAAAACCGGAAACCAAGCAGGCGATGAAAAAAATTAAGCAATTAGGCTATAATATTGGCTCTACGACTGGCTATACCAAAGAAATGATGGCTGTTGTATTAAACACGGCCACGATGGAAGGCTATCGTCCTGATTATGTCGTAACACCAGATGAGGTTGATTCATTGGGGCGGCCATATCCATTCATGATTTTTGAGAATATGCGCCATTTTCAAAACCATTCGATGGAAGAAGTGATTAAAGTAGGAGATACAATCGCTGATATTCAAGAAGGAAAAAACGCGGGGGTCTTGAGTATCGCTGTCACTGAGGGAAGCTCAGTGATGGGACTTTCTTTAGAGGAATACAAACAATTCTCAAAAGAAGAAATGGAACGGTTGAACCAACAAACAGCGGAAATCTTTTATCAGCATGGGGCGGATCTTTGTATTAAAAATCTACTGGAATTAGCTGAGCTTTTGCAGGAGCATTCAACGATTCCAAAATTACAAACAAAAAAGCGAGAATCAGCGTAGGCGAAGAGAAATATCGGCTTTAAAAGTCGATATTTCTTTATTTATTCAAAAAATAAAAAGAAAAAACAAAAAAAGATTTTTTCTGTTTTGCTATTCTTAATAATTTCATATTTAGCTAGATTTAGGCTATTACAAATTTGTAAGCGAATTCAAAAACCCAAATTCCTTATTTTTATCCAAAAATTAAATTTTATATTTCAAAAATGGCTGAGACATTCCTTATAAATGCAGGTAGAATAATATGTGTAACCAATGGTGCGTACAATGAAGGAGTTCTCGCTTTTTTATGGTGTTAATGCAAGGAATTTGATGCAAATTACTAGCGAACGATAACACTCATAAAAGTTCATACAAAAAATAAAAAATACATATAAAGATCCGGTCATTGTAATTTTATTACTGACAGCATGCTGAAGGTTGATAAGCACTCAATCATGGATCATGTTGATTAGCTTCTCTCCTTATGCGAGGAGAAGCTAAAGTGCCGCGAGTCAGTGAAATAGTGTGACTTATCAAGTTGCTATTTAAAGGTTTAGCGATGAGCGGCGGCAGATGATTAGCATTCATTGGAAAATTTAAGTGGATGCATCATTATTGAAGAATGAATCAAGGATGCGGATTATTTTCAGCATCCTTGATTTTTTTCCATTCATTGGTTGCCCCTAGTGTTTCATTAAATACTTAGCTTGACTTGAGAGAGAAAGAAGGGGAAATGTTCATGAAAAAGATTGTTATGGTAATTTGCGGGATAGCAGTAGTTTGTTGGGGAGTTGCTAGTCTGCAAAGTGGGGCACTAAAAGCGGATAATTTACTTCAAGAATCCTCTGTCATAGAGACGACAGTTCCTGAAAGTTCTACCGTTCTACCGGTTGAACCTGAATCCGTACCGAAAGCATCGGAGCCGATTACTGAAACACCAGCACCAGCATCGGAAGTATCTGCTGTACCAGAGACTCCTGTGGAACAGCAGCCGGCAGAAAGTGCACCGATAGATACCATCCCAGAAATGCCTACACAAAGCAGCACAGTAGAACCACCGAAAAGCGATAGTTCAACTAGTGAAAGTTCCACAAGTAGTGGTACATCCAGTGAGAGCTCGACAAGTCAGAGTTCGACGAGCCAAACAGATACTACGTCCAGTTCGACTACTACACCAAGTGAGTCATCGACTTCTAGCAGCAGTGTACCTAGTGGATCGACTAGCTCTACTACTAGTAGTTCAACAGGAACGACCAGCAGTTCTTCAACGATACCGTCAAGTTCTGGTCAGGAACAGCCCCATCCTAGTACACCGTCTACGCCGAGACCAGTTCCAAGTCCAGCCCCGACACCTCCGGCTCCAAGTGAGCCTAAGGTTCAAACAAATACTGATGCTATTCAACAGCCGCCAGCTGCTTTTTCAGAGACGAGTACTTTACAGCTTCCAAGTGAGTTGAAGACATCTGAAGTTGCACAATCCGATCTAAAAGGCTATGAACTACCCTTGCTGTCAAGCTTTGAAAATAAAGCACAGGCCGCTTTGATTTATGACGGTATTAAAAAGCTTGGGATGGAACAGGCGAAGGATTTCAATGTGGAACAATTAGCCGCTAAGCTTTATAGCGATTTGTTTGCGATTGAGATCACAGGCACTCCAGAACAGGCAAGCGAAGAAATCAGTGTCGGTAGTCTGCTCTACCAAAAGAAAAACGACCAGCTTGAATTAGTCGGTGTCTATATTGGAAAAGAGTATTATCTGACAGTTGAAGATGTTGAAATCGCTGCTTCTGATGAATCAACGGAAACTGCGACGGATGGAGTTACAGAGCTTGATACAGAAAAGGCTGAGAATGAAGAGTCAGATAAAAAGGAAAAACAGCGACAGGTCGTTCTTCAGCCAATAAGTATTGATGAAGATTTATTGGTTCAAGCTTTGCCAACTGTGGAATTGACTGAATATGGACAAACAATCTTGGCTGAATATCCTGCTTCTATTAATTTTACTGAAAATGAAGGAGCGAAGAATTTTATTTCAACCATCGCGGAGGATGCACGTAAGCTGGGACAAGAATATGATGTCTTTGCATCAGTGATGATCGCACAGGCTTTATTAGAAAGTGGTTCTGGTACAAGCAGTTTGTCATTGCCGCCAAATTATAATCTATTCGGTGTAAAGGGAACTTATCAAGGTCAGGCTGTTTCAATGGCGACTCAAGAGGACCGTGGGAATGGCGAGCTGTACTCGATTAATTCGGCCTTTCGAAAGTATCCTAATTATGCTGCTTCATTAGGAGATTACGTTCAATTATTACGGGGCGGAATCTCTGGTAATGACGGATACTATAAAGATACGTGGCGCTCTACCGCAAAGAATTATTTACGATCGACACAGGCCTTAACTGGAAAGTATGCTACGGATACTTCTTATAATAGAAAGCTAAACTCGATTATTGCTGTCTACAACCTGACACAATACGATCGTGTCAAAGTTGATCAGTCTTCAGGGATTTTCATTAAGGGAAAAGATGAGATTCCTGAAGAATACCGAACGATGATGCGCTACCCGGATTATAACGGGGTCAATTACAACACTTCTGGTTCGTATCCAGTCGGGCAATGTACCTGGTACGCTTTTAACCGCGTGAAACAATTAGGCAAGAGCGTCGATGACTTTATGGGAAACGGCGGTGAATGGGGAACCAAAGGAAAAGCATTAGGCTATGAAGTCAGCCGCGAACCAAAAGCTGGCTGGTTGATTTCCTTTACACCAGGCACAGCTGGCTCAGACCCGCGTTATGGACATGTTGCTTTTGTTGAAGTGGTTCGACCAGAGGGAATTTTGATCTCAGAAGGCAATGTTTATGGAGGAACGGTGATTTCATATCGAGTCATTGATTCGAACTTAGCGAAATCAGATTTGGTTACTTATATTAAAGCAAAATAAAGGGGTGCCATCACTCATGGCAAATAAGCGACACGGGCACGCAGAGGATCCGTCGAATGACAGGAGGGCCATACTATTAACTGCCGGTCTTCTTATCATTCTATCTGTAACGATGCTGCTTGTTATGAGAGGACAATTACAAAAACACTATAGTGTCCACACGATTTCAGGTACTTCGATGATTCCGACGTTGACGGAAAAGGATCAAGTTCTCGTTAAAAAAAATGTTCAAGTTCAACGTTACGATATTATTGCTTTTTCAATGGATAAGGAAGAGGGGATGTTTGTCAAACGGGTGATTGGTTTACCAGGTGACAGTATGTTTGTTCGAAATGGTCGAATGGTTTTAGATCTCGGAGAACAAGGTGATTTTGAAACAACGAATACGTATCAGTTGTCACCAACTGTAGCAGATGAATTTCAAACGTTAAACAAAATTCCAGAAGATGTTTACTTCGTTATTGGCGATCATGTGGATGTTTCTAAGGACAGCCGGTCGTTTGGTTTTGTCCATCGAAAGTCAATCGAAGGAACTGTCCAATTCCGTTTTCCAGCGATTCATCTCGCTAAATTGGAATACTAAAAGAAAAGGGGAAAATACGTGATAATCATTAACTGGATTTGTGTAGGGCTCATCATTTTAGTGCTCCTAGTGTGGTTATATCGAATGGTTATCAACGTTCGATTGCAGATGATTAAGCCACCAAGAGATGCATCGGCGACTTTTCAGCGGAAGTTGGATTATGTTAAGCAAATTCAACAATCAAAGCATGTATCGGCGTTATTATTCGTAATCTTCTGTCTCGCAGTGGGAATGCTTCTAAGCACATACAGCCTGTTTCAGGTACAAAATCAGCTGTATGCGATGAATGAGCAGAACAATACACTGAAAGATGATGTCCAAGTAATGAAAAAGGAGCAAAAGAAATTAGTCAATAAGCTGCCTGTCAAAGAGTACCCGCAAGAGGGAATCGGCTTGCAGGATTATGCG
Source organism: Enterococcus avium (assembly GCF_002891025.1). Classification (NCBI taxonomy): domain Bacteria; kingdom Bacillati; phylum Bacillota; class Bacilli; order Lactobacillales; family Enterococcaceae; genus Enterococcus; species Enterococcus avium. The sequence goes on from NZ_NBSL01000002.1 coordinate 2,818,842, forward strand.
TGGGACGAATTATTTTCTGATGATAGTCGTGAAAATCAATACGCAATGGAGAGTGATCTTTCCAGCAAACTCAGTCCTTACTTTGGGTTACCGACGACATTGATCGTCTTAGATATACCGACTCAAACGTTGAATATTGCCTTGGCTGGTGACTTGACCAGTGAAGACAATCGTCAACAAATTAAAGACAATATCACAGCCTTTGCTGCTGAAGCAGAGGGGATATCCAATCTAACACAGATCACCTTCCAGCTAAATGTAAGGGATGGGGAGAAGCAGAAACAAGATTATAGCTGTACTTTCTCTCGTGAGAATGGAGAAGATAAATTTTTAATGATTCAAGAAGAAGACTAACGGAAAGAAGGGAAAAAAATGGTAGCACAACAAAAAAAGAGCGGATGGTTTTTCAACAAGAACATTATCGATGAGATCAATTCTGTTCCAGAAGAGAGAGTTGAAAATGAGGAGCAAACCCCGCCGGCAGCGCAGGCGCAAACACAGGCGAAGCCTGCTCCCGCTTTGAAGATGGTTTCTGATAACACAATTCCAGAGACTCCAGAAAAGCAAGCGGAAGAAATCAAAGAGTTAAAACGTTTGATTTTTGAAAAGGAACAAGTTTTACAGAAATATAAAAAGGAAATGTCGGCACAAACTCAGCAGTTAACCAAAGAAAACGAGAATTATCGTCAATCTGTATTAAGGATGGGAGAAGAAAAGGCCCAAAATCGCCGCCAAATCCAAGATTTAGAAGCAGAGGTCCAACGAGCGCGTCAAGAAGTTCAACGACTGAAAGAGACACAAGAATTGGATCAGTTGAGACAGCAGTTGGAACAAGCTCTAGCAGAAAATGAAAAATTAAAGGATTCGGTAGCCCATTTAGCTACTGTAGAACAGGAGTTGGAAGAAATTCACGAAGAACATCAAGCACTAGTTGCCCAGCAAAAAGATGAAGAAATCCAACGACTAGAAAAAATCCATCAATTGGAAGGCCAGATCGATGAATTGATTGCAGAGATCAATGAGAAAGACGAAGAATACTCTCAATTAGATAAGGTAATCGTTGAGAAAGACCAAGCGATGGATCAAATGGCGGAAGAACAAGAAGCGAAAGAGCTTCAAGAAAAAGAACTCCTAGATCTAAGAGAAAAAGTTGCCGAGCTTCGTGCAGAAAATGAACAATTAAAAAAAGAAGCAGTTTCAGCACAGCAGGAAATCGGTGAAGTGTTGATTTCAGCACGAAAACAAGCCAATCGTATGGTAGAAAAATCCAAGATGGAAGCATATCGGATTATAGAAGAAGCGAAGAAAGAGTTGGCGATGATCAACGAGCAAGCCAAAGAGATTTCTGAAGAAGTAAACGAGTCTCGTCAGTCGGTTGCTTCAATGTATGAAGAGTTGCAAACTCGAGTAAATATCCTTGCGCAAGGAAAAATGCAAGAAGATGTAACGAAAATTCTAGACTAATCTATTCATAAGTTAAAAGAATGAAGGTATTAGCGTGTGCTGGTACCTTTTATTTTTATAGTAAAAAGCGGATTGTTTTCAGTTTTTTTTAAGGCTATACTTTAAGGTGATTGTAGTAGAAATACCCACTGTATAAACTATAAAACCAAAGGAGCGGATGAAATGAAATTAGCGATTATTTTGGAAACCAAAGAGCATGAGAAAGCTTGGAACGCTTTTCGATTTGGTGTAGCGGCTTTGAAGAAAGGGCATCAGGTGAAATTTTTCCTTATGGGGGAAGCCGTGGAAGTTGAAAGTATTGAAGACGATCAATACAATGTGCCAGCGGAAATGCAGAAGTTGGAAGAGCAAGGCGGCGAGCTATTGGCTTGCGGTACTTGCCTCAAATCTCGACAATTAGAGGATCAAACCTCCTGTCCAATTTCAACGATGTTTGATTGTGTTGAAATGGTGGAGTGGGCGGATAAGATCGTAACATTTTAAAAGCATAGAAAACTCCCTGACTTGAAAACAAAGTCAGGGATTTTTTTAATCATTCAGATTGTTTAATGCTGCGGCCATTTTTTTATTATCGTGTTTTGAGTAGAAATAAAAGGTGATGATATGCAGAATCAATGTAAGCAGCAATACGGCGATAAAGAACGGTCGGATCAGGTCGAACATCTGAGTCGAATAAAGATACACGCCTGTATAAGCGCAAAGCGTATTTAACACTGTACAGATGACAATATTGATTGAAGCTTTAAAGGTCGAATAGTTCCATAAAAAAGGATAGACGATCCCGAATAAAAGGCCGATTAGAACGCTAATTCCAACGAGATTCCAGATATAATGAAAAGGAATTTTTGAAGAGAAATCCGTGAGTGAGCAAAGAATAGTGATCCAAATAAACGATCCAAAGCCTGCTTGAAAGAAATTATTTTTTAATTGTTTGAACATGATAGTTCCTCCTTGATTTTCTTGGCATAGTGACGACTGACAATATAAGTAGAATCTGTTTTGGTGTGAACTTCTAAACGCGCGTGCTCTCCTAATTGGAAGGATTGAACACAGTTTAGATTTAAAATCTGCGAATTATTAATGCGATAAAAATTTTGACTCTCTAAAGTAACCAATTCCTTAAGCCGTTTTTGCATGAGATAGTTCTGCTGATTGATTAACTGGACGTTGACTAAATGCCCCATGGTTTCAAAAGAGACTATTTGGTCTAGCGGTAATTTGATTGAACGGTTATTTTTAGGATCAATTGCCACAATTTCCTGTTCTTGTTGCAGCTGTTTTTCAAGACGTTCGAGTTTGGCCCTGTTTTCAGGATTCGCAAAAATATCAATTTCGTTTAAGGCTTTTTCTTTCACCCAGGTAAAGTTGATGTTCATATGTTTCCCCCTTCTGTGACTTAAGCATAGCAAGGATTGTCAGCAGAAAGAATCTTTTTTTCGTTTGTTGCAGGAAAAGAGAGGTTTGTTGCAAAAATTGGCAATGTCAAATAGTTCTTGCGTCACAAAAACAATAAGTAAGTGGTGCTTTCTAGTATAATTTAGTTAGAGATCCTATCATCAAGTTAGGAAGGAGAAATCATCATGATCGCTAAGATTTTAAAAGCGCAAAGAAAAGAGCGGGGACTTACACAGCAAGAGGCGGCAAAAATTTTTCACGTGACACGCCAAACGATTTCGAATTGGGAGAATGAGAAAAATTATCCCGACATTCCAACGCTAGTTGCCATCAGTGATTATTATGAAGTCTCTCTTGATTATTTGATGAAAGGGGATGTGAAGTATATGGCTAAGATAAAGCAAGAGGCAAAGCTGTTGCAGTCGTTTCAAGTGGGTTTATTTTCTGTAATTTGTGCAGTTGCGCTGCTACTTTTTTCATTTGCTGGATTTGTAGCAGCGATCAATGGCGGAAGTCTGGCTGGAATCATTCCGATTCAGTTGTTGTTAACGATCGCTATGGGCTGGGTATGTGTGATCCACTTTAAAAACCTGAAGGATGTAATGACTCCTTCGGTTAAAAACACTGTTAGTATGTTTTTGCTGGTTACGTTGTTTCTCATAATTTTATGCACAACGCTCTTAATCCTGGCTGCGCTGGGCTATATTCATTTTTAAACAGACGATGTTGGTTTCTACAGGCATCTTTATTGCATTGACTAGGTGAGGACTATATATTTAGCGTGTAACGGATGACTCCCTGTTTTTTTAGCGAAAAATGGAAAGAACTTCAAAGAGAGAAGGAATCTAGTCATGTTTAAGACTGTTGAAAGAGAGGCCGTGACGGTTTACGGTTGGATTACAACTTTGAATGCGCCGAATTCTGCGAATGGATTGGCAGAAATGAGTAAACAGAAGATGCGGTCAAAAGAAGAATATGCCTCAAAGGTTGAAGAGAATCTGTTAGCTGTAAACGCAGTTATCGATGGTGAACAATGTTATCTGATTGGAAATACCGAAACCACAGAAACTCGTCCATCTGAGTTTGAATTGCCTGCGGGAACGTATGCCTGTTTTGACCTAAACTATACAGACCAAGTAGAGTTGGATCAACTGATCGGCCGCAACTATGGTGAATTGGCTCAAAGTGAAGATTTCCAAATTGCCGGAAATTTTAATTTAGAAGAGTACACAGGCGTAGGTAAGGTATTATTTTATGTACCTATTCAAAAAATGAAGAAGTAAGAGTGAGAAAAGGGATTCATTCTGAGTCTAGGGACTATCAAGGGAAATTCGATTGATAGTCTTTTTTTCAAGGTTAAAAAGTGAAGAAAGAGTCAAAATTATTAAAGCGGAAATAGGCGAGGAATGTGAAGAATTTTATTTTATAAGAGCATTTATCTGTATAGGGATAGATACATACAGAAATTAAATAGAATTCTTTTTTTTAACACAATCTCAATATTCGGAATATATCAAAATTTTAGTTGAATTTAACGAAATGAGAGCGTATACTCGTGTTTATTGAGTGCTAAAAATAAATATTTTTCAAACAAAAAAAGATAACATTTGTTATCTATTTTTTGTCACACTCAAACACATAAATCAGCGGAAAATAGGAGGAAAAAAGATGCGCAGGGAAAAAAATAGATGGCTGATCGCTTTGTCAGGCGTAGCGATTCATCTATCTATCGGTTCAGCATATGCGTGGAGCGTATTCAAGGAACCAATTAAAGAGATGACCGGGTGGGATAAATCATCAATCTCTTTTGCATTTAGTTTAGCGATTTTCTGTTTAGGAACATCAGCGGCATTTATGGGGAAATTTGTAGAAAAATTTGGCCCAAGAAAGACAGGAACGGTCGCCTCGATTTTATTCGGTTTGGGAATTATCTCGACTGGCTTTGCGGTTTCTAGTCATTCGCTGCCAATGTTGTATCTGACTTATGGGATTATTGGCGGAATCGGTTTAGGAGCTGGGTATGTTACACCAGTATCAACCATGATCCGATGGTTCCCAGATAGAAAGGGCTTGGCTACTGGACTTGCCATCATGGGATTTGGTTTTGCTTCTATGATCACTGGACCGATCGCCCAACAATTGATGGTGCGTGTCGGTGTTCCTTCGACCTTTTATATTTTAGGGATTGCGTATTTCTTAGTGATGTTCACCGCTTCACGGTATTTGGAAAAACCGCCAGTTGGCTGGACGCCAGAAGGCTTTGAAGCGCCCAATCCAAAAGAAGAAGTGAAAATTCAATATCGCGGCGTGCAACTGACCGCCAATCAAGCGATTAAAACAAAAACCTTTTGGCTATTATGGTTTATGCTATTTTTAAATATTACTTGCGGAATCTCGCTTGTTTCAGAAGCTTCACCAATGGCCCAAGAAATTACCGGAATGACTGCTGGCATGGCGGCTACGATGGTCGGTGTGATGGGTGTATTCAATGGGTGCGGCCGGTTGGTTTGGGCCTTGATCTCAGATGTCTTGGGACGTAAGAATGTCTTCACGATTCTTTTTGTGATTGATATTATTGTGTTGTTAAGTTTATCAGTAGTAAGCTCGCCACTGCTGTTTGCCGCATTGATCTGTTTGTTGATGACTTGTTATGGTGCAGGCTTTTCGATTGTCCCTGCATATATTGGCGATGTCTTTGGTTCAAAGGAAGTCGGTGCGATTCATGGGTGTATCTTAACTGCCTGGGCAGCGGCTGGGATGTTCGGTCCGATTTTTTTAGGGAAGATCACTGAAATGTTCCATTCATATACGAATGTTTTGCGAATATTCGCTGTTTTAGCATTGGTTGGTTTTGCGGCTTCCATGATCATTCGCGGATCAATTAAAGGTTTAGCGAAATCAACGGGTGATAAGACACCAAAAAGCTCAAATACTGAGCGTGCATAAAGAATCTATTCAAGGCGATTAAGACCAGCTGGTTTTAATCGCTTTTTTGCGAGTTTGGCTTTTCGCAGTATATAAAGTTTGAGATGAAGATGTCGTTTTTTATCAAAAACTGAACAAGTAGTTTAGCCAAATCGTATGCGCAGTGAGAATAAGATTAACTTTTTCGCTTTTTGAAAAAGTTAGTCCATTAATACGAACTAGCTGCGAGTTTGGCTTTTCGCAGTTTATAAAGCTTGAGACGAGGATGTCGTTTTTTACAAAAAACTGAACAAGTGGTTTAGCTAAATCGTATGCGTGCGAAACTAAGAGCATTTTTCGCGTATTTCGAAAAATGTTTATCATTCTATTGAGCTAGCTGCGAGTTTGGCTTTTTGCAGTTTATTAAGGGTGAGTTGTAGATATAGCTTTTATCAAAAAAGAACAAGAGATTTAGTCAAATCGCATATGAGGCGAAAATGAATCCATTACATTTTTACCAACTGCTAGTTACAGGTGTAACACGGCGAAAGCTCGCTTTTCATATTTATTAAAATTTCTTTTTGAACAATAGTTGACTACTCAACTAATTCTTGGTAAATTAGTTGAGTAGTCAACTATTGTTTTTTAAAAGATTCGGAGGGTATTATGAAACGAAGTGTCGGACGGTTGATTTCGATTTTGTATCGAAAAAATCAAATTTATTTGAATGCGGCGATGAAGCCGTTGAACATTACTACGGCAGAACAGCCGATCCTGATGTATCTTTATCGACATAACGCAGTGACTCAGGAGGAAATCAGCACTTACTTGCAAGTAGATAAGGCACTGACGGCTCGGACAGTTCAATCGCTGATTAAAAAGGGTCTGGTTACAAAGGAAAAGGATGAAAAGGACAAACGCTGCAATAAAATTTCTATGACACAAAAGGGTCTGGATATGCGAGAAGCGATGGTCGAAAAATTTGTCGGTTGGAATAAGATCATGCTAGAGGGAATGGATGAATCTAAGCGTAATCTGCTTTTTGAATTATTAGAGGAGATGGTCGAGAAAACCGAACAACATGATTTAAAGGGAGGAAATTAAATGGAAGCAGCGAATCCGTTAGGGACAGAAAAAATTCCCAAGTTATTAATGCAATTTTCTATTCCAGCAATCATTGGAATGGTAGTCAATGCGTTGTACAACGTAGTTGATCGGATCTATATCGGTCATGCACCTGGCTTGGGAGCAAATGGTTTGGCGGGAATCACAATCGGATTTCCGATTATGATTATTTTATTATCGATTGGTATTCTATTTGGTGTCGGGGGTGCGACGCTTTTTTCTATGAAGCTAGGTGCCGGAAAAACAGAGGAAGCTGAGCGTGCAATGGGAAATGCCTTTTCTTTACTGATAATTAGCGGGCTCCTATTTATGCTGATGGGGCATCTGTTTTTATCTCCAATGTTGGCGACTTTTGGCGCTAGTGATAGCGTTCTTCCTTATGCCATCAGTTATATGCGGATTATTTTTTCAGGGGCTGTTTTTCAGATTGTTAGTATTGGTATGAATAACTTTTTACGAGCAGATGGACAACCTAAATTAGCCATGATCACGATGTTTATGGGCGCAGGCGTCAATATCATTCTTGATCCAGTCTTTATCTATTTTTTTGATATGGGGATGGCAGGCGCGGCGTTAGCTACAATCTTGTCACAGTTTATTTCAATGGTTTGGATTTTAAGTTATCTACTTAGTAAACGCAGTCATCATCAGATTCGGCTTAAGAATATGCGAATCAAAGGGCGTGTCGCTGTGCGCATCACTACTTTGGGAATGCCTAGTTTTCTGTTGCAGTTGGGAAATAGCATTTTGAACGTCGTTTTGAATATGTCGTTATTGACCTACGGCGGGGATATTGCGGTATCTGGAATGGGAATCGTCAACAGTATTCAAACGATTCTATTGATGCCGATCACTGGACTTATTCAAGGTGCACAGCCGATCGTTAGTTTCAATTATGGGGCAAAAAAATTTGGTCGGGTAAAAGAAGCGCAAAAATATGCGATCACGGTCGCTACGACGATTGTGTGTATTGGTTGGTTAGCAACGAGGATCATGCCAGAACAGTTGGTGAGGCTATTCAATAATGAGCCTGAACTTCTGACGTTTGGAACGAAGGCCTTGCAAACATGGTTTTTGTGTTTGCCAGTTATCGGCTTCCAAATTGTCGCTTCGAATTTCTTTCAGGCCACAGGAAGAACCCGGTCGGCTATTTTCTTAACATTGACTCGTCAAATTATTTTACTGATTCCAGCAATTTTACTTTTTTCAAACACCTGGGGAATGGATGGCTTGCTACATGCGGCACCTTTTGCTGATGCAAGCGCAGCGCTTTTGACGGGAATTCTTTATACGATTGGTATCAGACGCCTTAGTAAGGAAGAATCGGCGGTGTCTGATTTAGAGTATGATGCAGAATAATTAGTAAAAAGGGTAATCAAATTGATTCTGATCAGTTTGATTGCTCTTTTTATTTGCTGTATTTTGTAAGTCGATAATCTATAATGTATTTTAAAAGAAGAACTTTATATAAAAATCAAGGGGCTGAAAAATAATGGTCGTGGGAATCATTGAAAAAACGGAGGTAGATACTGTTCTTTTATTATTAACTGCTTTAGGTTTGCTGGTTATGCTTATTAGTGCACAGGGCTATACTGGCGGGATCGGTTTTCGCGGCATTGCTTTTTTGAAATATGGTAAACGAATCTGGCAGTTTTCCAATCGTTTATTTGGCGGAATTTTGACGGGGTCATCCTTGATTCTGTATTTGTTCTTTAAATTAAGTGACATTTCTGCCGATAAAAAAGTACTTATCGTAACCATCGCTTGCTTTCTTTGTGCCTTAATCAGTGATGCGTTAACAATAATTTTTAAAAGAAGGCACAAGATAGGTTGACAAAAAATAAAAAACAATTTAAAATAGTTAGCATGATAACTATTTAAGGAGAGAGTCCCATGAATCAGTCCGAATCAATTGGTTTTGAGGTCAGAGAGCTATCACTGCTAATTGCCAGATATATTGAAAAAATGAGCGATGGTGGACATATTAGAGGGCCTCAAGGCTTTGCTTTGGGCTATTTAGTTCACAATCGCGACAAAGAAATTTATCAAAAAGATTTGGAAGAAAAATTATCGATTCGGAAGCCAACCGCCAGTAATCTAGTGGATCGCATGATCAAAAATGGTTTTTTGACCACCGCGCCTTCTCAAAAGGATAAACGGTTGAAGCGCTTGATCGTGACGGAAAAGGCAATTCAGACGACGATCGAAGTAGAGCAACAAATCGAAAATATCGAAAACATTTTGAAACAAGGTATTTCTGATGAAGAACTGACTCAGTTTTCCGCAACGATGGAAAAATTCAAACAAAATTTGAAATACCATCTCTAATCTGGCCGTTGAAGCGGTCAGATTTCATTTTCCACAAATGGTTAGCATGCTAATTTTATAAGATGTCACTATCCGTTTTTACATCCTTTCCAGACGGATGTACGACGAAAATCGAACAAGGAGGTTCCCTATGATACAACTAATAAAAAGAACAAATAAGAAAGAACGACTGCTGGTAGTGTCGAGTGTCCTATTTATCATCGGACAAGTCTGGATGGATTTAAAGGTACCAGATTATATGTCGCAAATTACGACGCTGCTTCAAACTCCGAATACCGCTATCAGTGAAATCTTAAAACCTGGTGGCTGGATGGTCTTATTATCTTTAATGAGCTTTGTTTTTTCATCCATCGTGGGCTTGTTCGTTGCCAAAATTGCGGCGAGTTTAACTTGCCGGGTACGCCAAGACATGTTTGGCAAGGTGATGGATTATTCTACACATGAAATTCAGCAATTTTCGATCCCTAGCTTGACCACACGGACGACGAATGATTTAACGCAAATTCAACAACTAGTGGCGATGGGATTGCAATTGCTGATCAAAGGACCGATCACAGCAGTTTGGGCGATTTTGAAAATCGCTGGCAAGAACTGGCAGTGGACGACAACTACCGGCGTAGCCGTTCTGATCTTATTAATCATGTTGTTCGTCATCCTATCACTTGTGCAACCAAGATTCCGAAAAGTTCAGCAATTGACAGATAAGGTAAATAGTATCACACGAGAAAATTTAACCGGACTACGAGTGGTACGTGCGTACAATGCTGAAGGTTATCAGGAAGAAAAATTTGAAGAGGCAAATCAAGAGCTAACTTCGACGAATTTGTTTGCTGGCCGAGTGATGGCTTTGATGAGCCCTGGTATGAGCTTGATATCTAGTGGTTTAACACTAGCAGTTTATTGGATCGGCGCGTATATGATTCAGCAAGCAACGGGGATGGCGAAGCTGACCTTGTTCAGTGATATGATCGTGTTTTCTTCCTATGCGATGCAGGTGGTCATGAGTTTTGTTTTGATGTCGATGATCTTCATGATTTTGCCACGGGCAACGATTTCGGCCAAACGGATCAATGAGGTTTTAGATAAGGAATCCTCTGTTGAATTTCCGAATGAGGGAGAGAAAAAGCAGCCAGATATTAAAGGGACTGTTGAGTTTGATCACGTGACCTTCCGTTATCCAGATGCTTCTGAGCCAGTCGTTCATGACATCAATTTTAAAGCAGAACAAGGAGACACAGTGGCCTTCATCGGTTCAACCGGGAGTGGGAAAAGTACGATCTTGAATTTGATTCCGCGTTTTTATGAAACCAGTGAAGGCAGGATCTCAATTGACGGGCAACCGATCAATACTTATAGCCATGTGAATTTGAATGATATTGTCGGATATATTCCACAAAAACCTGTTCTATTTAGTGGGACGATCCAATCGAACCTAGACTTTGGAATCAGCAGCAACGCTCCGTTAGATGAGGAAAAGATGGAAGAAGCCTTGTCAATCGCACAAGCTAGTGATTTTGTGAATGAAAAGGAAGACAAACTGAATAGTCACGTTGCGCAAAATGGTAGTAATTTTTCAGGAGGTCAAAAGCAGCGTCTGGCAATTGCGCGAGTGATAGCCCGTAAACCTGAAATCTTACTATTTGATGATTCTTTCTCGGCACTGGATTATAAGACGGATAAAAAATTACGAGAAGTTTTAAAAGAAAAATTGGCAGATACCACTAAATTAATTGTGGCGCAACGTATCAGTACCATCATGGATGCCGACCAAATCATCGTTTTAGATGAAGGACATATCTTTGGGCAGGGAACCCATGAAGAATTACTGGAATCAAATGCAGTCTATCAAGAGATTGCGTATTCTCAGCTGTCGAAGGAGGAATTAGCACATGGATAATACTTTAGAAAATGCTCACACACCGGTAAAGGAACATCCATTGAGAGACAATGTTTTTAAAGCTCTGAACCAGTATAAATGGCCGCTGCTCGTGGCGATCGTATTTGCGACAATTGGCAGTATCACTCAAATCGTTGGACCGAATCGATTAAGTGAAATCACTGATTTGATTACTCAAGGCTTAAGTGGTTCAATCAATCTCACGCGAATCAGTCAGCTTGGTCTAGGATTGGTCATTTTATATGGAATAGGGTCAATTCTTTCCTACTTTCAAGGATTCATTGTAGCGACTGTCACGCAACGTTTTTCTAAACAAATGCGACGTCAGATATCTGAAAAAATCAATGCAGTTCTATTGAACTATTTTGACTCCCATAGTCAAGGCGATACCTTGAGTCGGGTAACGAATGACTTGGATACAGTTAGTCAGTCGTTAAATCAAAGCTTAAGTACATTGTTTCCATCGATCACCTTGTTTATCGGTTGTTTAGTGATGATGTTTCGGACAAATTTGTTGTTAACGATTACTTCAGTGGTTGCTGTACTATTGGGATTTGTGTTGATGGCGGTTATTATGGCTAAATCGCAAGTCCACTTTAATCAGCAACAGCAAAAATTGGCTAAAATCAATGGTTTTGCTGAAGAAGCTTATTCAGGCCAGCAGGTGATTAGTGCCTATAGTGCAAAAAAAGACATGAAAGATGAATTTAAAGAAATGAATCAAGATTTCTACGGTAGTGTGTGGAAGGCACAGTTTCTTTCAGGAATCATGCAGCCACTAATGGGATTTATCGGAAATTTCGGCTATGTAGCGGTCTGTGTTGTGGGTGCTGTATTAGCGTTGAGAGACTAACTATATAGAGTCAAGTAAAAATTAGCCAAATCAAAAAATATTTTATAACAGATAATTCCGAAAAAAGGGTACAACAAATAAGCTTCTTACCATTAGTTTTTTTGAATGTTCAATAGCTAATCAGAAACAATTATATAAGGCTCGTTTTTAGTCAAAATAGCATGAATCACGTAACAAAGCTTACGAGAAACCGCACCTAAGGCAGTTAGATGATGTTTTCCTTCGGAAACTTTTTTCTGGTAAAACGCACTAAAAACAGGATCACATTGAGAAGCTACTAAAGCCGCCGAAAACAAGGCTTTTCGCAAATATGGAGACCCTCGTTTACTCATAACATTATGCGTTGCCTCATATTGCCCTGATTGTGTCACGGAAGCGTCTATCCCAGCGTAAGCAACGAGTTTTTTCGGGTTAGAAAATTTTTGAATATCTCCGATCTCACCAAGAATAGTCGCACCGTTTATAGGACCAATTCCAGGAATTGTGAGAATAACAGAATTTAAAGTGTCCATTATGTGCTTGATTTCTCTTTCCGTTTCCTTTATTTGGCTTTCAATGAATTTTAATTGTTCAATCATTGAACGTAGTTGGAAGGTGAACGCTTCTTGAGCAAATTTTACTCCAAAGGAGTTAGAAGCTGCTTGCTTCAATTGGTCCGCTTTTTCTGCCTTGATTCGGTTCCTGCTTAACTCAGCTAAGTATTGGGCCAAAGTTTCTGAGGAAATGTTTTCTAAGTCGATCGGGGCACTAAACGCCAGCAATAACTCTTTAGAAGCTTTTCCGAAAACGCCCTGCTTGGTAAAAATCGTCGCGTATTCTGGAAAGACTTGATCCAATACGGCTATAATTTTTCTTTTGAAGTCGCTCGCTGTACCTACTAAATAAGTTCGGTAACGAGAAAGTTGTTTCAAAGAAAAAACATTTTCATCGGATAAGACCGTTTCGACAAATGAGCCATAGCGCATTAAGTCAGCAATCAAAACAGAATCAATAATATCGTTTTTTCGTTTCCGTATTTCTGTACCTTTACGCCATCCGTCTGTTTGAAGGGGATTCACAACGTGAATCAAATAATCTGATTCGTGAAGGTATGAAAAGATGGACAGCCAATAGTGCCCCGTGGCTTCCATCCCTATAACAAAGTCACTGGGTGCTCCGGAATAGTCGACCATTCGCTCAATTAATGACTCTGCTCCTTCAGTGGTGTTAGGAAATGAAAAACCTTTTAGTAATACCTTTCCTTCCTCGTTCATGATAGAAGCAACGTGAGTGCGTTTACCGATATCAATGCCTAAAAAGTACATGTATATCTGACCTTTCAAAAAAAGAATTTTGGATTGAAATCCACTCAACTGAAAAGCGTCACTACCTTGTACGAGATACGGAGTAAAGTAAGGACTTTCAACATCTAACTCATACGCAATCCACTTATCAGAGAGAGGAGCCAGTCTCTCGAGTGCGGGTTCAATGACCCAAGGGGGGAACGGCTTAGCCTCTCAATCCAATAAATATATTATCTCAAAAGAAATGAGTTAATACCAAATTAAAATAACGATGGTTCATAGGGTTATCCAATCAAAACCGGAAGGTTAAAACCCTAACTCTAATATACAAGGGGATATCACATTAGGAGTCATCGTGGCCTTTACGGTTTATATTCGTTTATTTTCACAACCTTTGTCTCAGTTAGCTCAGGCTTTTTCAAGTCTACAGTCAGCAGGGGCGGCCATGAACCGAGTATTTGAATTTCTTGCTGAAGAAGAATTAGCTGATGAGTCAAAAAAAGGGACGCATATACGTAGTGCAGAAGGGAATGTTCGTTTTGAAAATGTCAGCTTTGGTTATGACAAAGATCAGACAATCATTCATAATTTTAGTGTAGATGCCAAAGCAGGACAGAAAATCGCCATCGTTGGACCGACCGGTGCTGGGAAGACAACAATCGTTAATCTGCTGATGCGATTTTACGAGACAAATCGCGGAGTAATCAAGATCGATGGGGTCTCTACGAAAGACATGACTAGAGAAGAAGTGCATGATCAATTTTGTATGGTACTGCAAGATACATGGATGTTTGAAGGAACGATCAAAGAAAATTTGATTTATAATCAACAGCATGTTGCTGATGACACAGTTATTGATGCCTGTAAAGCAGTCGGGATCGATCATTTTATTCGAACACTTCCAAAAGGCTATGATACGTATTTGGATGATAGTGTTAGTTTGTCGGTAGGACAAAAACAATTAATGACGATTGCTCGTGCTATCATTAAGGATGCTCCAATGTTGATTTTGGATGAAGCCACTAGCTCTGTTGATACGCGAACAGAAGAATTAATTCAAGCCGCAATGGACAAATTGATGAGTAATCGGACTTCCTTTGTGATTGCCCATCGCTTATCAACGATCCGCAATGCGGATCTGATTCTGGTAATGAAAGAAGGAAATATCATTGAACAAGGAAATCACGAAGAACTGATGGCGCAAAAAGGTTTTTATGCCGATTTGTATAATAGTCAGTTTGAAAAAGAGCAACTAGCATAAAGAAGACAGTGATTAAAATCGTTTGATTTTAATCGCTTTTTTTTGCATCCGTTCGTTGAAAAATGATTCTCCATTCACATGAATAAAATTTCATGTTATTTTATCTTGACACTATTTTGACTGGATGATAAAGTATCGTTGTCGAATCGTAATCATTACGATTTGTAATCCGCAAATTGTAATGGTCCAGCGAGGATGGTTAGCAAGGAAAGGGACCTAATTCTTTTAAGATTCTTTTGAAGGGTTTCGATCCAAATAATGGAATAGAGGTGAAGTGTGTTTTTTTATTTAAATAGTCAATGAGAAAAATTTAAACGATAGAAAGAGGTTTGAAATGAAAAAGAAATTAGGGATTCTACTGATCAGTCTACTTGCGCTTGTCGGTTTAGCCGCCTGCAAAGAAGCTAGTCAAGCGGAGTCTAAAAATAAAGAAAAGCAGCTGAAAATTGTCGCAACCTTTTACCCAATGTATGATTTTACCAAAAATATCGTTGGCGATGTAGGAGAAGTTTCTTTGTTGATACCCGCCGGAACGGAGCCCCATGATTATGAACCATCCGCCAAAGACATGGCAAAGATTACAGAAGCGGATGCGTTTGTTTATCACAATGAGAATATGGAAACCTGGGTACCAAGTGCAATCAACTCTTGGAAGAAAGGAAAACCGAATGTCATTGAAGGCACCAAGGAAATGCTATTGCTGCCAGGTGGTGAGGAAGAACACGATCATAGTCATGAAGAAGGGCATCATCATGAGTTAGATCCACATACATGGTTATCGCCGCATCGAGCGATCAAAGAAGTGATGTCGATCAAAAATCAGTTAATCAAACTGTATCCGAAGAAAAAAGCGATTTTTGAGACAAACGCTAAAAACTATTTAGCAAAGCTTGAAGGCCTAGATAAAAACTATACAGATACACTTAAAGAGGCGAAGCAAAAGAATTTTGTCACACAGCATACTGCATTTAGCTATCTAGCTTTAGACTACGGTTTGAATCAGGTTGGAATTTCGGGGATCAATCCAGATCAAGAACCCGACCCTTCACGTATTGCGGAGCTGAAACACTACGTCGAAGATAACGGGATCAACTATATTTATTTCGAAAATAATAATCAAGGAAAAGCCGCACAAACACTTGCTGATGAAACAAACGTTCAGTTGGAAGTGCTCAATCCGCTGGAAAGCTTAACTAAGAAACAGATGGATGCAGGTGAAAACTACGTATCGGTCATGAAAGAAAATTTGAAGGCATTAAAGAAAACTACGGATGTTGCGGGTAAAGAAATAAAGACTGAAAAGGAAAATGCGGCGGAGCAGACTATCTATAACGGCTATTTCAAAGATTCTCAAGTAAAAGACCGAAAGTTATCCGATTATGCCGGTGATTGGCAGTCCGTTTATCCGTTATTGGAAAAAGGTACATTAGATCAAGTTTTTGATTACAAAGCCAAACTGAAGAAAGATAAAACAGCAGCAGAATATAAAGAATACTACAAAACTGGGTATAAAACCGATGTTGATGAAATCAAGATTACTGATAAGCAGATGGATTTCATCGTTAACGGGAAACATCACAAATATACCTATAAGTATGCTGGATATGAAATTTTGACGTATGAAAAAGGCAATCGTGGTGTTCGTTTCACTTTTGAAACCGATGATCCGAATGCTGGAAACTACAAGTATGTTCAATTCAGTGATCACGGGATCGCACCAGAAAAAGCGGCTCATTTCCATATTTATTTTGGTGGAGAAAGTCAAAAAGCCTTATACGAAGAGCTCGATAACTGGCCAACCTATTATCCAGTAAACATGACAGGTCAGGAAATTGCACAGGAAATGCTGGCGCATTAAACGGAGGTAGAAATAATGGAGAAGACTGATCTAGCAAGTGCCTATCGCCGTTTGAAAAGTCCTAATATCAAGACGCGTAAACGTGCGTTGAAAATCATTAAAGAAGCGAAAAGAAATCAAATAAAGAAATAGTGGAATCTATCTCCTCGGCGGGAGATAGATTTTTTATATAGCAGAACCTTGTGAAAGAGAACCAGCAAGCGAGCTAGACCATAATAAATCTATCTAGAAGCTCAGTTTTTGTCATCTTTTGTGAATTATCTTGCAAAATAATGTTGAAAACAACCAGAAAAAATGGTTAAATGAGAATGAATCTCATTATCATTTGAGTTTCGTAGTTGTTGGTTGATTAATGAAAAATTAGGAAGGGGTTAAATAAATGAAGGATGAATCAGTCTTGATTCGTTACATCAAGAAAAAGCAGGGATTGTTAACAACCTCGGGGATTTTAGCGACGGTTTCAACCGTAGTCCAGTTCATTCCCTTTTATTGTATTTACAAAATTATTGAATTACTAATGGTCGGAGATTATTCGGCTGGCAGAATGTTCCATTGGAGCTTGGTCTCGATGGGCAGCGTATTGGTGGGGGTAATTCTTTTATATGCCTCATCTATGTGTTCGCATGTTGCTGCCTTTGATATTTTGTATGAAATCCGAATGGATATTCTGCAGCATTTGTCAAAGGTCTCAATGGGCTATTTTACGCGAAAATCCAGTGGTCAATTGATGAAGATCATTGATCAGTGTGTCGAAAAAATGGAATCCTTTATTGCACATCAAATTCCAGATATTGTCTCGGCTTTGATTTTCCCTCTGATCTATATTGGACTGATGCTGAAGATTGATTGGCGCTTGGGCTTGATGTCACTAGTCCCGCTTTTCCTTGCAGTTGGTATCTATGCTAGTTTGATGGGAAAAACGATGAAGAACAACAAAGTTAAACAATATCATGATGCGCTAGAAGCGATGAACAGTAATGGTGTGGAGTATATACGCGCGATGCCAGCAGTTAAAGTGTTTGGTCTATCTGTCGGAAATTTTAAGCGATTCCATCAAAGTATCAAGGATTATCGAAACCTGGTAATGGATTGGTCGAATGGCTTTCGAACAGGCTACGTTTTATTTACCACATTAATAACATCTGTTGTTTTGTTTGTGATGCCGCTGGGAGCCTATTTAATCAGTCAAAGTCCACAAGACAAAACTTTGTCACTAACGGTGATGCTGTTTATCATTTTGGCTTCAGGGACGACGGGACCTTTCATGAAGTTGATGTATGCCGCCTCTACCTTTAGTAATGTCAATGAAGGAGTAAAGCGAGTCGATGAGATTTTTGCTGAAGCACCTGTAATCGAAAAAGCGGATACCACGAAGTTTTCCGGCAATCGCATTTCCTTTGAAGATGTCTCGTTTGCCTACACAGAAGGCAACCAGGTACTGAAAAAAGTAAGTTTTGACTTGCAGCCAAATACGATGAACGCGTTAGTCGGACCATCTGGCGGCGGGAAAAGCACGATCGCTCAGCTGCTGTTACGCTTTTACGATCCGGCAGAAGGCGCAATAAAAATCGGCGGAACGGATATTCGCGAAGTAACGATTGATACTTTGATGCGGGATGTTTCGTTTGTTTTTCAAGATGTCACGCTTTTCAATGATACGATCGCGGCGAATATTCGCTTAGGCAATAAAAAAGCCAGCTTAGAAGAGGTTCGTTGGGCGGCTCAATTAGCGCGTTGTGATGAATTTATTCAAGAATTACCTAGTGGCTACGAGACGATGATCGGTGAGCAGGGTATTTTCTTATCTAAGGGTGAGGCGCAGCGGATTTCAATTGCGCGGGCATTATTGAAAAATTCACCCATTCTGGTTTTGGATGAGGCGACTGCCTATGCGGATGCTGAAAATGAAGTCTACATTCAACAAGCAATCAGTGAACTGGTCAAAGGAAAAACGGTTTTGATTATTGCCCATCGTCTTTGGACGATTCAGCATGTGGATCAAATTTTGGTTTGTGATAAAGGCGAAATTCAAGCTGCTGGAACCCACGAAGAATTACTGGCAGACAATCCGCTTTATCAAAAATTGTGGATGATCAATGAAGAAACCAAAGATTGGGAGGTCAAGTAGGATGAAAGATGCGATTTACAATATTACCTCTGGTGAACCGAAAACATTGGCTCAATCGACTTTTTGGGCGACGTTAGAATCAATTGCCCGCTTACTGCCTGCAGTGATTGCATTTTATGGAATTTTCGAACTGTTTGAATCCTATCAGCAAAATCGTTCATTAGACACACGGCTGTATCTCTATTTGATTCTGGCTAGTGTGGTGTGGTTTGCGGTACAAGTCTTGATTTCTACGATCGCCTACGACAGACAATATACGGCGGCCTATGATGTTTCCGAAAAAGGACGCACCAAGTTAGCGAATCATTTACGCAAACTTTCGTTAGGCTTTTTAGATAGTCGCGATCCCGGTGATTTAACAACTATGATGTTGGGGGACTATGCACTGTTGGAAAGCGCGGTGTCCCATTTGGTTCCCCAGGCACTTGCAGCAGTCATTTTACTGATTATGGCCTTCATTTCTTTATGTTTGATTGATTGGCGAATGACGCTATGCTTGTATGCGATGCTGCCGATTGTCTTGTTGGTAGTTAAAGGGTCGAATATTTTAATGAAGAAATTAGGCGGACGACACATTCAAGCCAAAGTAGAAAGTGCTTCACGCCTTCAAGAGTATTTGCAGGGAATTAAAGAAATCAAAGCCTATTCTTTAGGCGGGCAGCAGTTTGCCAGAATTCAACAGGCTTTTGATACACTGCGCAAGGAATCCATCCGAATCGAAGGTTTTTTAGGACCGGTTGTCATGGTAGCTATCTCGCTTTTACGGATGGGTTTGCCGATCTTAGTTTTCATGGGTTCTTACTTGCTTGCACAAAGAAGTCTGGTAGAATCCGTTTTTCTAGTCTTTATTGTCGTGGCCAGCCGGATTTACGATCCCTTCACTACCTTGATGATCAATTATACTGAGATGCGGTATGCGCTGATCAGCGGCGAACGAATCATGGAAATTCGCAATCAGCCAGAGGTACAAGGAACCGAGGAGCTAACTGAAGATTATACGATTCACTTTAAGGACGTGGGCTTTTCTTATAAAGACGAGCCGGTATTGCAGAAAATAAATGTAGAAATCCAGCCGAGAACATTGACCGCTTTAGTCGGTCCGTCAGGCAGTGGGAAATCGACGATCGTAAAACTACTGGCGCGTTTTTATGATGTTCAAGAGGGTGTCATCGAGATCGGTGGCAAAGATTTGATGACAGTGAATCCAGAAAACCTCTATAGTCATCTATCGATGGTGTTTCAAGATGTCTATCTATTTAAAGACACGATCTTAAATAATATTCGTGTCGGTAACCAGACAGCTACCTTTGAAGAAGTGGTAGAAGCGGCTAAAAAGGCCCATTGTCATGAGTTTATCAGTGCCCTGCCAGATGGCTATGACACATTGGTGGGTGAAGGCGGATCAACCTTGTCGGGCGGAGAGAAGCAACGAATCAGTATTGCTCGAGCCTTCATTAAACAGTCTGAAATCATCTTATTGGATGAAGCGACAGCGGCCCTCGATTTAGAAAATGAAGCGGGCGTTCAGCGCGCCATCAAAAATCTGGTAGCAGATAAAACCGTGATCGTAATTGCTCATCGATTAAAAACCGTCATGAATGCTGATCAGATCGTTGTTTTAGAAAAAGGAAAAGTGGCGGCTAAAGGAAAACATTCAGACCTTTATCAAACCTGCGACCTTTACCGAAAATTAGTCGATATGCAAAATGAAGCCACCAATTGGAAATTTAGTAAATAGTAATTCACTAATAGGGAGTATTAAGGAGTGACAGAATGAAAAAGAAAAAAACAGATAAGCTTATCTCGAAAGATTATTTAACGATCGGATTATACACAGTAGTAGAAATCGTCGTAATGATGGTCATGTCGATGGTGACTCTGCCGTTCATGGCTTGGTTTTATCCCTATGCGACTGCTTTTGTTTTGTTTTTTACTTGTCCGATCTACTTATTGATGGCCTACAAGGTTGGCAAAAGAGGGACGCTGTTGCTTTTTGGTGCGATTAACGGACTATTTTACGCCATAATGGGAACCGTCTATATCCTGCCAATCACAATAATCGGCGGGGTGATCGGCGAAGTGATTTTGGCGAAAACCAATGGGTACCGAAAGTTGGGTGCTCAAACTGTGGCCTTCACGATCTATAATCTTCTATATGGATTTTCAAATTATATTATTTTAGCAATTTCTGTTGACTACTATTATACATTGATGGAAAGTACCGGCTACACAGAGAATCGGCTTGAATATTTAACGGAGCCATTTTGGATCATGGTTTCTGCCGCAGCGTTGATTGTTGCGATCTGTTTAGGCTGCATCTTCGGGTACAAATTATTGAATAAGCACTTTGTAAAAGCGGGCGTTATCAAATCTGCCTAGCTAAAAGGAGACATTTATGAAAAAAAGTATCGATCCGAGAATCCAGTTTCTTTTACTGATCCTTCAAAGTATTTTAGTGTTGTGCGCTGGGATGGATCAATTGATTTTATTGAACGTCTCCGCGCTGCTGTATTTAATTTATTCAGGCTTTTTTCAACTGGCGATTAAAATGAGTGTGGTGATCGCCGCAACAACAGCACTATATTTTTATATCGTCGCGACGGATCAGCAGTGGATAAAAATTCTCGGTTTTTTATGCTTTCTGGTCTTGCGGTTCGGTCCGGTCATTATGATGGCGCGAATATTACAAGAGGTACCGATCGGACATTTAATGGCTGCGATGCAGTCCTTAAAATTACCGAAAAATTTTATTCTCACCTTAGCTGTGACGTTACGCTTTTTCCCTATCATCAAGATGGAAAACGACACGATCCAAATGTTCGCCCGCTTGCGAGGCTTATCCTATTCTCAATCTAGAAACTGGCTGCGACCCTTGCAGGCGTTTGAATGCACCTTTGTTCCTTTAATGATGCGAACCATGAAAATTACGGATGAATTGACGGCCGCTGCTATGACGAAAGGGATGGATCATCCTGGACAGCGAACGTCCATTTATCAGACGCGTTTGACTAGCAGAGATTTATTAGTGGTTGTTCTTTTTATCGGTTATGCGATCTGTATTTTTACATTCAACTTTTTGGAGGTCTAGAGGATGAGGGGAAAATCAGCGATCAAATTAACAGATGTCTGTTTTAGTTATGACGGGGAAGAACCGCAATTGAACAACCTATCGTTAGAAATAGACAAAGGAGAGTGTGTGTTGGTGACTGGGGCCTCAGGCTGCGGTAAAACCACGCTGACGCGTTTGATTAACGGACTAATTCCCCACTATTACGAAGGAGAATTAACCGGTGATCTTCAATTAAATGGAAAAAGCACCTCAACTTTAGCAGATTGGGAATATGGGGAACAAGTCGGAAGTGTTTTTCAAGATGCTCGTTCACAATTTTTTACCTCTAATGTGTTAGACGAGTTGGCCTTTGCCTCTGAAAACTATCGACTTGAAGCAGAAACGATTACTCAGCGAATTGATCAGGTACTAGAATTAAATCGAATGGATTATTTAAGAAAACGAAAATTATCACAGCTTTCAAGTGGCGAAAAACAAAAGGTTGCGATGGGAGCAGTCGAAGTTCATCATCCTGAGATTTTTGTACTGGATGAACCTTCCGCCAATTTAGATAATCAGAGCAATGCGCAATTAGCAGCAACAGTGGAGCAGCTAAAAAGAACAGGAAAAACGGTGGTGATTGCGGATCATCGCATTCATTATTTGATGGAGGCTGCTGATCGAGTTGTTTATATGGCAAAAGGTGAAATCGCGGCCCAATGGACGATTGAAGAGTTTCGCCAGTTATCAGAGGCGCAACTGCATTCTTATGACATTCGGAAAAGGCGGGAAATTGCTCTTGCGGAATTATTAAGAGCAGAAACGGCTGTGAAGGAGCCATTTTTATCCTTGAAGGATTTAACAATCGGCTACCATCGATTAGCGCCAAGTTTGATTAAGAACCTTAATATAGAGTTACCTAAGGGCGAAATTGTACTGTTTACTGGTGGGAATGGCTTAGGAAAAACCACCCTAGCTCGTACCCTGTGCGGATTGAACAAAGAAAAGGCAGGGGCGATCAGTATCGAAGGTCAGCTTCAATCGGCCAAAAAACGCCGCGGGAAATGTTGGTTTGTATTGCAAGATGCGGATTATCAGCTGTTTTCTGACAGTGTGCTGAATGAACTGCTGTTGGGGATGAAAAAAACTGAGGAAAATCAGGCAAAAGCAGAGAAACTATTAAAAGAATTAAATTTATGGACATTCAAGGATCAGCACCCGGCTACATTATCTGGTGGGCAGAAACAACGCTTGGTTTTTGCTGTTGGCCTAATGCGAGAGCCTGAATTACTAATCCTAGACGAACCAACTTCGGGCTTGGATGCGGGAAATATGCGACGAGTTCAACGAATGATCGTCGATTTCGCCGATAAAGGGATAACATTCGTTATTATTACCCATGATTTTGAATTTGCGAAAGGATTTGGTCAACGTACAATCGAATTAAGTCAGCATGGTGCTCAAAGTACGCAGCAGCCAGACTTGGCATTACTTAAATAAATGGAGAAGACTTCAAGACAGTAGTATCTGCTGCCTTGAAGTTTTTTGTGTATAAAAATGAAAAAGAAAAGTGCGAATAAATCAATAAGTTTGTTTGTTTTCATATAGCAAAGAGAAGAATCCTTTCTCTGGTTATTGACATTTCAGCGTATTCTGATAGGATTAATCATGTATTAAACATGTTTAATTAGAGGATGAGGAATGGTTATGAATGAAGAGAATGTCAAAGAACGATTGATCCAAGCAACGATGGACTTGTTGAAGAAAGAAAAATCTGCTAAAAAATTGACGGCTAGAAAAATCGCAGAGACAGCGGACGCAAATTTAGCCATGATCAATTATTACTTTAAGTCCAAAGATGAACTGGTAAGCCTTGCTGTAAACCAGTTAATCGAGGCAAGTGGGGAAAAACAAGAAGAGCTAGACCTAAAAGATCAAGTGCCTAAAGAAAGATTGATCACTTTTCTGACTGCCATTGCGGATAGCACGTGTGAATATGCAGAGTTAACTCGACCAACAATCCCATACTTGCTTCTAGAAGGAGAGTTTGATTTATCGTATCAGATATTGCCGTTGATCAAAGAATGTTTCAATAATCAGAGAGATGAAACAGAATGTCGCGTGATTGCTTATCAACTAGTCTCGTTTTTACAAATAGCTTTCTATCGAGGAAAAGATTTTGAACGCTATTCTTCAATTGATGTGATGAATGAGCACCAACGCCACCAACTTTGTCGAGTGCTTGTTGAAGATGCTGTGAAGGAATAAAAAGGAAGTCTAAGGAGGGAGCCTAATGAGAATTTTAGGGATTTTTACTTTGGTTATGTTGGCATGTACATTGCTGTGTGGTTTGTGGATGAAATTTGGACCTGGGGAGAAGGACGCTGGGTTTCATGGGATGTTGTCCGTACTCACTGTTTTATTATCAATGGTGACAATCGTTGCTTTTTTGTTAAAGCTGCCTAAATGACTTCCTTAAGCAATCAGAGTTGTGTTTCTGATTGCTTTTTTTTATTTCAATTGACAAATCTCAATTAAATATATATTATAGATAAACAATATCTCTAATAGGGATGGAGGGAAATGTTATGAAGTTTACCAAAGCCGCAAATATGGGACTGCATGTCATGGTCTATTTTGCTCAAAAGGATCAGATAGATAGTAATTTGAGTATTCATGACTTAGCGGACAAATTTGAGGTTTCACCTTCTTATTTATCAAAAATTTTAACCCAATTAGCAAAGGCAAATTTGATCTCATCGGTTTCAGGGGTAAAAGGCGGTTATCGTTTAAAAAAGAATTCAGTGGAAATTTCTTTTTTAGATGTCATTCATGCAATCGATGGCTTTCCCGATGAAGTCAGCTGTTTGGCTAACAATCAGCATAGTTGTCCAATCAGTAAAGTTATCAACGAGGGTGAAGATAAAATGTGGGAATATTTTGACTCGATGAAGCTCAGCCAGCTATCTGCGCTTTAAATGAAGTTTAATGCTTCATTTTTAGAATAATTAGCGATATAAAATATCTATAATATAAAATGGAAAAGGATGATGAAAATGTCACACCATACTCACGAACACCATAATTTAGACAATGAAGAAAATTTCAAACGAATTGTCGCAGCTTTAGATAGTGAAAAGCGCAAGCAGCAATTATCAGCTGAAGCAATCATCGGTTATTTGCCAGAACTAGCTGGGAAAACGGTCTTTGATGGCGGGGCTGGAACGGGATTTTTAACCCTACCGTTAGCAAAACAGGCCGAAAAGGTGATCGCTTTTGACCAATCACAAAAAATGCTGGAGTTGATCCAAGAACGAGCAAGGAACGCACGGCTGACAAATATCACAAGTATGAGTGGTGATATTAAAGCAATCGACTTGCCAGACAGCTCAGTCGATATTGCGCTCGTTTCGGTGATGATTCATGAGGTTCATCCGTTTGAAGAGGCGTTGAAGGAGTTGTCGCGCATTATTAAGCCGGATGGACAGTTTGTCATTTTAGAGTTTGAATCAGAAACTATGCATGCCAATGGTGGGCATCGAATTCCGTCACATGTGATGAAGGAAAGTTTGGAAAAACTGCAATTGCCGATTATCCAACAATTAGTACCAGCAGAAGGAATGTATTTATTCATTGTAGGTAAAAAATAAGTCAAAAGCTGTTCCAAACTCGAAAATTACGAGCTTGAAGCAGCTTTTGTCTATTAAAAATCAAATGCATCCGGATCTGGACCGCTCCGTAAGGCTTCATTCAGTTTGTTTAAGCGTTCCATATCGGTGGTACCCAATGCAAAATTAAAGATATCCGAATTGCTTTGCATCCGTTGTTCATGCACGGATTTTACAACGAGCAAGATATCTTGCTGGATATCCCAGCGTAGGACGATTTGGGCAGGTGTTTTTTGATGCTTTTCAGCAATCGCTTTAACGACTGACTCATTTAGAATCTTTCCTTGCATCAATGGAGACCATGCTTGGATTTTAATGTCATGCTTTTTACAGAAATCCCGAAGTGGTTGTTGGGTTAATTTTGGATGCAACTCTACTTGATTGACTACGGGAACGATTTTTGCGAAGGACAGCAATTCTTCTAAATGATGGATTTCAAAATTGCTGACACCAATCGCTTTGATTTTTCCAGCTGCATATAAGTCTTCTAAAGCCTGCCAAGATTCTTTGAAGGCATTTTTGCCTGGCCAATGGATCAAGTATAGATCGAGATAATCTAAAGCTAAACGGTTCAGTGTTTCTTCGAAGGCTTTGATTGTTTCGTCATAGGTTAAATGATTGTTCCAAACCTTTGATGTGACAAATAACTCTTCGCGGCTTAGTCCTGTTGCGGCCAAGCCTTCTTTGATACCGATTCCAGTTCCAACTTCATTTCCATAAATTTGAGCGGTATCGATTAATCGATAGCCATTGATGATCCCGTTTTTAACGACCTCAGGGGTATCTTCGTCAGGAATTTGAAAAACGCCTAAACCTAATCCGGGAATTTTTGTTCCGTTGTTAAATGGTACTTTATCTGATAATGAATGAATCATGTGAGAGCCTCCTTATCGTTTCCAGAAGCTAGTATATTTGGCAAGTTTATTTTTGTATAGTACGTACTTTAAAGTTCTATAGTTACTAATTGGTAACTTTTGTACAGGAATGGGATAAGTTGGGTTAAAAAAATTTTATAGCTTTACAACAAATTCAATCACTTATCCTATGTTAATGACAGAGCTTTCCTCCTTCGTTACAATAAATAAAAAGCGAAGGAGCGGCCGATGAAGGGAATTGAGCAGATTATCAAGAACTTGGTGAAACGGTATGCCAAAATTCCGATTGAGGAAGAGATTCTTGGACAGTTAATTGATTTAGGAGAGTTTGTGGATTTTCCTGCTGGGGACTTAATTGTGGCGGCTGGCGATGAGGAAAATAAGCTCTATGTATTAGTGAATGGGTTGATCCGCAAGTATTATTTGGATTATCAGGGCAATGATATAACCCATCAGTTTTTAGAAACAGGACAGATTTTCAGCACGCAGCATGTGGTGTTTAGCGGACGTGTCATGTGTAATTTCGAGGCAGTAGAACCGTGTCGATTGGTATGTTTTGATTATGCGCAGGTTCAAAAGCTGATGCTGGAAGCTTTTTCATTGAGCCAAGTTTATATCGGCATTCTGGAAGAAACTCTGCGCGTTAAATTAGTCCGAGAGACGGCCTTATTAACGGAAAGCGCCACGGAACGCTATGTGAAAATGAAGGCTGAGATTCCAGATATTGATCAGCGCGTCAGTCATGCTCATATTGCTTCTTACATTGGTGTGACGCCAGTATCTTTGAGTCGGATTCGGCGGACGTTAAGGGAAGAAAATTAATGAGAAGGAGCCGAAAAATGCTAGTGAGTATCCTTATTGTATTACTTATTTTAGTAGTGATCCTTTTGGCGGTTATTCGTCAAAAGGATTTTGTAATTGAAAATGTTCCTAAATTGACGGTAACAAGCCCGGCATTTGAAGCGAATGGCACGATTCCGGTTGAATACACCGGAAATGGAAAGGACATTTCTCCAGAACTGCATCTTTCTGAGCTAGATGAACGAGCTGTTTCTTTAGCGATAATTATGGATGACATTGACCATCCCCTCGCCGGCGTTTATAATCATTGGCTGATTTGGAATCTGCCGGTGAGGGATACGATTCCAGCAGAAATACCGCAAGGAGAACAAGTAGCTGCGTTGAATAATGCTGTGCAAGGAATGGGCTATGGGAAACATCGCTATCGCGGACCCAAGCCGCCATTTGGCAGGCATCGTTACAAATATCATGTCTTTGTCTTGGATAAAACGTTGGCTTTACCTGCATCTTCTAGGAAAAAAGAACTATTGACTGCAATGGAGGGTAACATTCTGCAATATGGTCATTTAGTTGGAGAATATGGAAAGTAAGCGGTCTGATTTGCACCAGCGAAGCGGTAAAAGGTAAGATGAAAGCAAGAGAAAATAAAAAAGGTAGAGGAGAGAAACCATTGATCAAGACAATCCGTTTAAAAGTTCCTCAATGGCAGGGTGGAAATAATCCAACCTACTCGCTTGGTTCAGATTTGCTTTCGTTTTTGGTGCCGAAAAATTTGGAGCACAAAGAAATCGCCGTCCCTATTCCTGAGTATGAAGAACCGCTGACAAGAGAAAATGGTGTGACCGCTCAAAGTATTGTGGCTGAGAATGTGGACCAGACAATGGCGATCATTCAAGAGGAGAAGCCAGATAAAATCATCACTTTAGGTGGCGATTGTCTAGTTTCGCAGGCGCCTTTTGATTACCTGCATGGAAAATATGGGGAGCGATTAGGGATTATTTGGCTCGACGCTCATCCAGATATTTCAACGCCGGATGTTTTTTACAATGAACATGCAATGGTTTTGGGAAATTTGTTGAAGGCTGGTGATCCTGTACTAGCAGAGAAGGTTCAGCATCCGTTTGCGGCCAAGGATATTTTATATGTTGGGCTTCAAACACCAACCTCAGATGAAAAAGCGATTTTGGAAGGATTGGGAATAGATTATCAGGTGCAAGATCAAGCGCGGATTGCTCCTAACGAAATCCAGGCGTGGCTAAGAAAACAACAGTTTACCAAAGTAGTTATTCATTTTGACCTGGATGTGTTAGATCCTAATGAATTTCGGATGTTGTATTTTTCAGAACCTGGAGTCACAGAGTATTCTGCTGCAGCCGGAAAGATGTCCTTATTAGAAGTGAAGGAGACCATGGAAGCTATTGCAGAGCAAAGCGAGATCGTTGGATTGACCATCGCGGAGCTGTTGCCATGGGATGTTCAAAACCTAAAGAATCTTTTGTATGATTTTGAGATTTTTCGATGAAGAAAAGACAGGAAGAAGCGCTCTTCCTGTCTTTATTTTGGGTTCATTTGCAGAGTTATCAGCGTTGTTAAGGTATCACCGTAGTAATCCTCGCCAGAAAGTCCATCGGTTATTACCCAACCTTGTGAATTTATCAGGTTGCCATAGGCTTCTTTTTGGTTTGCGGCGTATAGAATTGGTGCCGAAAAGCTTTTAGACTGGCTTGATGATAAGGCCTTCCCTGATAGAGTGTAGCCTTCGTTAATCGTATTTTTTTCTAAGAAGAAGTTCATCATCTTGCTTAAAACTTGATTGACATCCTTGTCATTCGAGCTAGCAAGTCGCCAAGGAATTCGACAGGCATTGGCGCCATAGTTGCCATCATTAGCTCCAGCGATTTGATTCTTTTTCGCCGGAGTGGCTGTGTCTTTTTCTACCCAAGCAAAGTCTGGAAGCAATCCGGTTTTGTGCTGATTACTTAAATTTTCCAGTGTCTTTACTGAACTTTCCTTAAGCGTTCGCCAGAAATTATCACCACTAAATGTTGCGAAGGTATCAAAATAGCTGGGAACAATATCCGATGGTCGAATCAAGTTATAGGAGTCAGAATCCTTTGTAGCCCAATCACCGACAGTTAATAATTTGTTGGTAGAATTATAGTTTCTCGCTTTTATTCCTGAAAGCAGCTTTTTCGCTGCGGCTTTATAGTCCGTTTGGCTATTGGGCCACTGTTTGCTTGCTTCGATTAAAGCATAAGCAATATCTAGATCACCATCTGTAGCATTCGTTGCTTCTTTTTTTATTTGTTTGTTTGCTTCATAGGTTTGTTGCCAACTCATCAGTGGATTGTCCTTACTGATTTGAAAATTCTTGTAGTATTGGTAAAATTCATTGAACTCTTTTTCAGAAGCCCAACCACGTTTTACAGCTTCCATGGTTATCAGCATGCCATAGCCATGTCCTTCAGACAGTGAGATATCGATTTCTTCCTTGGGATTTGTTTTGACAAAGGTTCCTACAGAGCTTTCCTTCGCATAAGTAGAGTGCCATTGCTGATAAGCTGACTTCTCTAATTTTTTCTGATTGTCGTTTATATTAAATAGTACCATTGCGATATAGCCCCAAAAAAGCAACGCCAATAGTGACCACATAATCGCAGGACGTCTGCGCATAAAATTGCCTCCTAATTATCGAAACGTTTTGTTTTATACCAAGTGCTACTTTCACGTTGAAACATTTTATCTCCTATATAGGAAAAAAATGAGACGATGGAAATGCCTATGAATAGCAGGGAATAGGTAAAGTAAGATGCAATGGCATAAAAGAAATTCGCGGCGGTCGCCTGCCCAAACTGACTAGATAAGGCCAATTGAATTTGCAGCAAGTAGATCGCAAACATTAAAGCCCAGTTCACCAGTAAAAGAGCGCCGATCTGCCGATTGCTTCCGCCAAAGGTAAAAATCGCATTGACCGAAGGAAACCAAATATGCAGAAGCATTGCAACTAGGTTGGCGACAAACATGATATTCGATAGAATAATCGCCGTTGTAAACCAAAAGAATGTATTGAAATAATAGATACTTTGTAAACGGATGCGCCAGTTGGAGACGCCGAAGATATCCTTGAGATTGCTTACGATAACCTCGTAATTTCCCTTAGCCCAACGTTTCCGTTGTCGGTAATAAACGGATAAAGTCTCTGGTTCTTGCTGGAAGGCCTCGGAACGTGGAGCCAAAGCGATCAATTTGCCGCGCTTCATGATTTTAAAGCTTAATGCGGTGTCCTCAGTCAAGGCGCCATTGTCCCAACCGCCCATTTCCCGGATCATCTCCGTTTGAATAATAAAATTAGTACCGGGGATCTGTCCAATTTTAAATAATTGCCATAAGCCTGTATGGATAATTCGTTGGCTAGTGACAATTTCCAAATTAATACAACGGGTCAAAAAGTTACGTTTATAATTTCTTGTTTTATTTCTGCCAAAGACCGCTCCGTAACGGTCTGGGTCTTCCAAAGCTCGTTCCACTAAGAAATGGAGCGCATTTTGCTCTGGCATGGCGTCTGCATCATAGACACAGAGGTATTCCCCATGGGCGATTTTTAAGGAATCGTTCAAGACACCGGCTTTTCCTCCAGTCCCTCTACGGTCGATTACTTTAGTTAAATAGTAGCCCTCGTACTCTGGCTGCTGAAAGATGGTATGAACTCGATCATAAGTTTCATCGTCACAATTATCCGCAAATACTAGGATTTCCATTTTTTCTCGAGGATAATTCATACTCAAAATTGCCTTTACGGTATCTTGGATGACAATTTCCTCATTATGTGCTGGAACCACAATCGTGATAAGCGGGTAGGAGCTGAGGGGCTCTAATTGATTTTTCGGTGGACGAATATTTTTTAGTAAGAAATAAACAGCTCCAAATAGAATGACCAAGGTAATAAGCAGCGAGCACCAGATTGAGATGACCCCAAACATTAATAAAATCGTACTCATTAGTAATCCCGCCTCCTAAAGTAACGCCAAATTCGGTCCTTGATGATCAATAAGCAGAAAAATAAGACAATCGCGGCAACTAAGAAAATCCCCGTGACAATCTTGCTCGCTTCAAAGAAATAATTGAGTAATTGATCCATCTGTTTTTCCTCCTTATAAAATGTATTCATCGGTCAAATCAGCCTCAGAGCGACGTTGTACGCGACTGATTACTTGCTCGGCGGTCAACTCTGTAGAGCCTTCAATGACAATCTCACCAAAACGAATGATCGTATTTTGTGAACGCTCCGCATTTTTGAAGGGAAATAATGAGAATTGTATCTTGGTAATCTTATTCAATTCTTGGATGAACTCAAGGCTGTCACCTGATTGATAAATTGGAGACATGACAACGAAGGTTCCATTTCCTAAATAAAATTGATCTTCTTCAGGTAGTCGAATATCAACTAATTCTTGGGCCAACGCCTGCAATAATTGATCTGTCGCCTGATCATTTTGATACTTTAGCTGTTCAATGAAGTCAACAGTATAAAAGGAGACAACCAAACCACGACCAGTTTTAGCATACAAATTCATGGCACATTTAAATTTTTCAAAGCGTGATTCGAATTCTCCTTTATTGTACAAACCTGTCGTTTCATTCAGGGTCGTCAAATAATGGCGCATTCTTGGCTGGAAGGCATTCATGCGTTGATTGAACAGCACGCTGTTTTTCGCCATCAGACCCAAAACAGCAAAGACTGGAATGACAATGATCAAATAGACTTTTTGCAGATTTGGCATTAGGATCGGAGTGTAATATAAAAGAAAGATTCCTGTAGATATTACCAGCATAGAAAAAACTGCGACGGTAATCGTATTGCCTAAAAAGCCTACCAATAGCCCTAAAAAGGCTAAAAGGGAGAGGGTTACAACAGGAACAAATCCAAAACGATCATCTAAAATTAAATTTTGAATCAAGAAGACAGCGGCTAGTAAGATCGACATCCACTCGATTCGAATTCTTCGTAAATAGTTCATATCATTGTTCTCCTTGAAGGCTGAAATCTTCTGGGCGGTCTGCTAATTGAAAATAATGAGCGATTGCTTCAGTGATTCGCAGACTGGCTTTTCCGTCACCATAAGGATTGCTGGCTTTTGACATTTTCTCGTAGGCAGCGGAATCCTCAAATAATTCTCTGATAGTTTCGTAAACAGCTTGCGTTTTTGTTCCAACCAATCTGAGCGTGCCTGCTGCAACTCCTTCTGGACGCTCCGTTTGGTCACGCAAGACTAATACGGGAACCCCTAGGGAAGGAGCCTCCTCTTGAACCCCGCCGGAATCCGTCAAAATCAAGTAGCTTTGTTTAGCATAGTTATGAAAACCAACTACATCTAAAGGTTCGATCAACGAAATGTTTTCTGCTTCGCCCAATATTTCTTTTGCCGCCTTTCGTACTGCTGGATTTTTGTGCATTGGAAAAATAAATTGAGTATCCGGATAATCATAGGCAGATTTATGGATCGCCTCGAACACAGAATACATTGGTGCGCCTTGATTCTCGCGCCGATGCATCGTGATTAAGACGATCCGTTTCTGACCTTTTGAAATTTCAACTGGAATTTCGTAATGGTCATCTAATGTATTCTTCATTGCATCAATAGCGGTGTTTCCCGTGACATAGATATGCTTTTCCGAATGATTTTCCTTGATCAGATTCTCTTTGCTTTTGAGTGTTGGTGCGAAATAAAGATCGGTTAGACTATCGGTTAATTGCCGATTCATTTCTTCTGGAAAAGGCGAGTATTTGTCCCATGTTCGCAGGCCAGCTTCGACATGACCGATTGGAATCTGCTGGTAAAAAGCACTCAAGGCTGCTGAAAAGGTTGTTGTAGTATCTCCGTGAACCAATAAAATATCAGGACGATCTTTTTGTAAAACAGCGGTCAATTTTTCCATGACACGACTGGTAATTTCGTTTAAGGTTTGTCCTTGCTGCATAATATTTAAATCATAGTCAGGAATGATTCCAAAGGTCTGCAAAACCTGATCAAGCATTTCTCGATGTTGCCCAGTAACGACTACTTTTACGTTGAAGCGTGCATCCGCAGCTAATTGTTTGGCCAAAGGAGCCATTTTTATCGCTTCTGGTCTTGTTCCAAAGACTAAGAAGACTTTTTTTCTCATGATATTCCTCCTGCGAAAGTCTAATGT
This sequence comes from Enterococcus avium, assembly GCF_002891025.1. Taxonomy (NCBI): domain Bacteria; kingdom Bacillati; phylum Bacillota; class Bacilli; order Lactobacillales; family Enterococcaceae; genus Enterococcus; species Enterococcus avium. The sequence goes on from NZ_NBSL01000002.1 coordinate 2,851,923, forward strand.
TTATGAAAGAATAGACTATATTAAGCAAAAAATAAGACTCATCAGTTATAATTGTGAGCCAATTCATTTGAATATAAACATTCATTCACTTATTTTTATTTCCTACCTAGTATAGAAAACGTCTGTCATTTTGTCTTTTAAGAACACTCGATATTTTAAGAATGTTTCACAAGATAAGGGAAGCAAAGGAAATAACATAAAGACAAAAAAACAAGAAGAAACCGATCTTCTTGTCAGACTGTAGATAAAAGGCGCTTCAAGCTTGTAGTTTGGTTTTTGAGCAGCCTTTTTATCTGTTTTATTTAAATGTGTATCGCTCTTTATATCCCCCAAAAAGAATAACCGTCTATTTCTGAGGCAGCGGGTCGCTTAATTACTTGAATCGCTCATTTTTACTGTATCTTTTTTCCCCCGCAGATACCAGGTCAATCCGATGACGTGAGCGAGGTATAGCACCGCTAAACAAATTCGCATCAGTGTATTATCCACTAATAATCCTGGGATTAGAAAGACTACAAGGATCATTAAAAACATTTTGACCATCCCAGCATTGGTGATTTTCTTTTTGAGGATCGGCTCATCCACAGTTCGTTGATAAAAAGAGGATTGAATGAATTTGTTGTAATATTTATCTGAACTACGCAGCCAAAAGAAGGCCGTCAGCAAGTAAAAAACGGTCGTTGGCAAAAAGGGCAGGAAGATTCCCAAAGTTCCTAGTGCACATGTGATCGCACCAAAAGAAAAATAGATGATTTTTTTCACAAGTTTGCCTCCATTAATGAATTGAAAGAAAATGCTTACGGGCTAATCTTATGATAAATGAAATGAATCAGCAATCGTTTAACGGAAAAATATTCTGCTAGATTCAAAAAGAAGCTGAATAAACAGAAGACAAAATCATTTTCATTATTTCTTTTTTTAATAAAAAAGTTTATCTATCGAGTCATTTGCCGTAAAATTTTAGTTAAAAGAACTGTGTAATGTTGAGGGAGTCATTTGTTCGTTGTAAAGGCTAAAAGGGAGAGGAACCAGATTATGAAGCGCTTTTTAAAAATTAGTTTGTTGGTGTTAGTCATTCTCGGAGGGTGCGGGAGCAAAGAAGCGGAAAACGAGACGAGAAATAAAACTTCAGAGGCATCGAAACCCAAAACAAGTAATAGGGTAAAGCTGACCTTCTCTGCGGTAGGGGATAATTTGATCCATGATTATATCTATGATCATCTCAGACAGCCCGAGGGCACCTATCGTTTTGATGAGATGTATGAACCAACACGCTATTTGAACGAGGATCGAGATGTTTCCTATATTAATTTGGAAACGATTTGTGCAGGAGAAGAGTTAGGATTGTCAGGATACCCGACTTTTAATGGTCCGACGCAGGTTTTAGATTCGCTGCATCAGGCGGGCTACAATTGGTTGTCTGCGGCGAGCAATCATACGATGGACAAAGGCGAGGAAGGGATCATCAAACAATTAGAGTATTTGGAAAAATATCCTGATATCACTGTGACAGGGTCACAAAAATCACCTGAGACTAAAAGACTGCAGGTCAAAAAGATCAAGGGTGTCAATGTCGGATTTATGTCCTACACTTTTGGCTTGAATGGGATTCCCCTGCCAGAGGGCAAAGACTATCTCGTTAATCTGATTGATGAGGAACAAATCAAAAAGGATATGGAGGAATTAACGAAGGAAAGTGATGTGCAAATCGTCAGTATGCACTGGGGAGAAGAATATCAATTTACTCCGAATGAAGAGCAAACGCATTTAGCACAGGTATTAAGCGATGCTGGCGTGGATGTAATTGTCGGGGGACATCCCCATGTGATTCAGCCGATGGATTATCTGACAGGAAAATCAGGGAATCAAACGTTAGTAATGTATTCTTTAGGAAACTTCATTTCTTCTCAAGCAGAAAATGATCGTATGCTGGGCGGAATGGGCCGCTGGACGATTGATTACAATAAAAAACAGAAAGATGTCAAGATCGAACAGGTCGAATTTTGGCCGACCATTACGTATATTGGCGACAATTATCAAACGTACAAAACCTATGCGCTAAAGGATTATACAAACGAGTTAGCCAATCAGCATATGATCCATGTCAATCAAGGGCAGGATTTGTCCCGTGAGTATTTTATCGAACGAACAAAGCAGATCATGAATGACAAAGTAAAGATTGTTTATTAACACCGCAAGTCAAATCAAGCGACAAGCTTTCCTGATTTCTATACTAAAGACAGGGTGGTGGAAGGATGTATGAATGGCAGCGGCAGATCCAACAGATCGTCGAGGAGATTGATTACTGTATCGAAGGCTACAATGATGAAGCATTGACACTGCGGAGACTTGCTCGCAAAATGGGCTACTCTGATTTTTACGCGACGCGGAAATTTAAGGAAATTTCTGGGATGTCCTTTCGTGATTATTTGCGTCAGAGAAAATTAGCTTTTGCGTTAAAGGAAGTTCGCGACAAGCAGAAAAGCTTTTTGGATATCGCCTTTGATTATGGTTTTTCCTCGCATGAAGCCTTTACCCGTGCATTTAAAAGAATGTATGGGGTCTCTCCCAGTGAGTATCGCAGGGAGCCGAAGCCGGTGGTACTTCGAACCAGAATCAGCTCTTTTGACCGCTACTTTTTAGGATTAGGAGAGATAGGCATGGTGAAATCTACCGACGATATCAAGACGTATTTTGTGACGATCCCAGCCCATAAGTTTCTGTATATCAAAAACAATCAGAGTAATGGCTATTGGGATTTTTGGGAGAAGCAAAGTCGGATTCCCGGACAGGATTGTGATACGATCAGCGGCTTATTGGATAGTATCAAAGGAAAGCTAGATGATAATGGCGGTCATAAACCTGACAGCAGCAGCGGCCAAGTGATGGCGTATATCAGCGATTTAGAAGGACGCCTTTGTGACTGGGGCTTTTTGCGATCGGAATGCTACGGCGCTCGTTTACCTGCTGATTATCAAGGAAAGGTACCAGAGCAAATGCGGATGCTGGATGTTCCAGAAGCAGAGTATCTGGTTTTTGAACACGGTCCGTTTAATTACGAGCAGGAAAATCGCAGTGTCGAGGAAAAAGTAGAGCAAGCAATGGCAAACTTCGATTTTTCCAACACCGATTATCACTATGACACTACGCCAGGACGAGTAATCTATTTTTATCATGATCCAGAACGCTTTTGGAAATATGTAAGACCAGTCAAAAAATAAGCTAAAACAGCGAAGTTGATTTTTAGTCAACTCCGCTGTTTTTTTATGTATAACGACTAATTTCAAATCAAGCACTCTTCTTCCAATGTTCCGTTGTTGATTTGATTGAACTCATTTCCCCATTGGTGCAGCATTTGGATGACCGGCTTTAATGAATGGCCATAGTCAGTGATGTGGTAAGAAACCATCAAGGGTTTTTCTTGAATAACTTGGCGGCTGATCAACCCATCACTCTCTAAATCCTTCAATTGCAGTGAGAGCATTCTGCGAGTGATGCCTGGGATTTTTTTCTGCAATTCATTATAGCGGTGCTCTCCTTCAAAAATAAGATGATACAATAGAACACTTTTCCATCTTCCTGAAATCAGCTGAAGCGTGGATTCGACAGAACAACCTTCTTCACAATTATAAATTTTTCGAACCATGTTGGTCCCTCCTCATAGACTGTGGCCGTCATTGTTAATTTAATACTATCTTTTTAACGCAGACGAAAACAGGCGTCTATTATTTTATCTCCGAAAACGAAGGACAAGAAAAATTAAAAAAAGTCATAGGTATAAAAAAATTCCCTAATTTACATTTGTAGACGCTGGTTTTATGATAGCTGTACAAAACAGGCGGCTTCCCCAAACTATGCGAAGAAAATTTCGGCAGCCTGTTAGTGTTTATCATGTGCAGAATGAAAAGGAGAAGGATATGATGGAATTACCTACAGAAAAATATTTTGGTGAGTTAGAACAAGTTCATGCGTTTTACGGTGAAATGCCCACAGGTGTAAGTGTCAGTGAGACAGGCAGAATTTTTATTAATTTCCCTGAATGGGGCGATGATGTTCAAGCCACAGTTGTTGAGATCGTTGATGGAGAATTGGTGCCTTATCCAAGCAAAGAAGCCAACACCTTTGATCCAGCGAATCCAGAAAAAGGCTTTTTAAGTGTCCAAAGCATCGTTGCTGACGGAGAAGGAACCTTATGGATTTTAGATACAGCTGCGCCAAATTTTGATGTTCCGGTCGAAGGAGCTGCTAAATTAGTAGCGGTAGAACTTACGACAAACACGATTCGTCGTGTATACACCTTTTGCAAAGAAGTGGTATTGGATTCGACCTATTTAAATGATGTCCGTATCGATCTTCGTCGCGGTAAAGAAGGCGTCGCTTATATTACCGATTCATCGATTACCGGACCGGGCGCAATTATTGTGGTTGAGTTGGATACAGGAAATGCCTTCCGAATTTTAGATGGAACGCCATCGACAGCGGTAGATCCAGATTTTCTACCGAAAGTTGAAGGGGAAATCTTAATGAATCGTGACGAAAATGGTGAGACTTCTCCTTGGCAGGTAGCCGCGGATGGAATCGCCTTATCACCAGATGGCAAGTTGCTTTATTATAGTCCCTTATCAAGTCGTCATCTTTATTCCATTGAGACAGATTTCATTTTTGATGAAAAAATCGAAGACGATGCGCTAGAAGCACACGTCAAGGACTGGGGAGAAAAGGGAGCCTCTGATGGCATGATTACTGCAATTGACGGGACCATCTATGCTGGTGACTACGAAAATAATGGGATTCGCGCGATTTATACGGATGGTACAATGGAAACCATCGCTCACGATCCGCGAATTTTATGGCCGGACACTTTATCGATTGGTCCGGATGAATACTTGTACTTCAATAGTAATCAGCTACAACGTCAAGCGGGCTTCCATTATGGCAAAGACCTGCGGGAAAAACCATATAGCTTATTCCGGATCTTCATTGGCAAAAAGCCGGCTAAATCTAAGTAGGGAGAGAAACACATGAACAAAAGAGCAGAAATTTTAAATGCACACAAACACCGTTTTGCTACCAAAGCATTCGATAAAAGTAAGAAAATTAGCAACGAGGACTGGGAAACGATCATTGAAACTGGTCGTTTATCACCAAGCTCCTTCGGTTATGAACCCTGGAAGTTTCTTTTAATCGAAAGCCAGCAAGTCAAGGACGAGCTGCAAGAGATCGCTTGGGGCGCTCGCAATAGTTTGAACGGCGCCAGTCACTTTTTAATCGTCTTAGCTAGAAAAAATCTGACTGGAAATAGTGAGCATGTCAAACATATGGTTGAGGATGTTTTTGGCGTTCCTTATTCAGAAGAATCTCCGCAAACGATTTTCTTCAATAATTTCCAAAAAAATGACTTTGATCTGTCCTCAGAGCGAGAACTATTCGACTGGGCGTCAAAACAAACCTATATTGCTTTAGCCAATATGATGACAACTGCCGCGTATCTGGATATCGACAGCTGCCCGATCGAAGGCTTCAATAAAGATGCGGTGGATCAGTATTTAGTTGAAAAAAGCTATGTTGATCCAGAAGAATTTGGTGTTTCTTATATGGCTGGTTTTGGTTACAGAGACCAAGAGATTCCAGAGAAAAAGCGCCAAAAATTAAGTGATGTTTACCAAGTGATTCAATAATCATAAATCATAGGAGGCCGATAATAATGTCTGAAAAAGAAATGATGCACGCTATAGGTTTTTTTGAGGGACTGCCAATTGATGATCCTAACAGCTTTATTGATACGAAGGAAGAAATTCCTAAAGCTGTCGGAAGAGATTTGTTAGTCAAGGTTCAAGCTGTCTCGGTCAATCCAGTGGATACGAAGCTGCGTCAAACGGCACGAACAAGTAATGCACTTCGGGTACTTGGTTTTGATGCTGTTGGTGAAGTGGCGGCTGTCGGGAATGAAGTAGATAACTTTAAGGTAGGAGATCATGTTTTTTACGCGGGAACAACGACACGCCATGGGAGCAATCAAGAATACCAGATTGTCGATGAACGAATAGTGGCGTTAGCTCCTGAAAAACTAACGAAGGAAGAGGCAGCGTCATTGCCTTTAACTTCTTTGACAGCGTATGAATTACTATTCGACAAATTTAATATCGTGCCTCAAAAGGATTCAGCAAAAGGAAAGTCGATCCTAGTGATCAATGGTGCCGGCGGAGTTGGTTCTATTTTGAATCAATTAGCAAAATGGGCTGGCCTAGAAGTATTCGCTACTTCAAATCCTAAGAATTTTGACTGGCTGAAAAAAGTCGGTGTCGATCATCCGTTAGATTACCATCAGGATCTTAAAGCGCAGCTTAGAGAAATCGGAACGGACTCATTTGATTATATTGCCGTTTTATTTGATATCACGAAGTATCTAGATATCATCAAATCCATGATCAATCCTTTTGGTCATGTAGGAACAATTGTTGGAATCAAGGAACCGTTAGAGCTTGCCGAGTGGAAAAATAAATCGGTATCCTTCGATTGGGAGTATATGTTCGCGAAGACCGACTTTGGCTATGACCTTGAATCACAAGGCAATGCCTTAAAAACGATCGTTGAACTAGCTGATGCAGGGATTATTATTCCTACTGTCAGCAAAATCTATGATACAGGAATCAATGCAGAGAATTTAAAACAGGCTACCAAGGATGTGGAGTCCGGTCACATGCTAGGAAAAGTCGTTATTAGTGGTCCCTTTTAAAGAAATGTAATAAAAAAACAGGTTCTGAAGGGATTTCAGGACCTGTTTTATTCGTTTTAGCTTACTTTTTTCCTACGATAGTAGATAGCAAAAGCGAATGCTGCTAAGACCAAACCGATTTCATACTAATTCGGTGGGGTTTCTCCGATATTTGGTTAAGTTTTGGTGCGTGGATGAAAATTTTATTTATTTATTTTCTTTTTATGTCTCTTGTCCTCGTAAAAACAAAGAAAAGGTGGTATAACTAATGCGGTTAATGAGAGAGAACGATTTTCATATTTTTAGCGAGGGAGCTGTTCAATAATTTTGTTGTAGGTATGTTCTTTATCAGCTGCGAGATAATGATGACACAACAAAAAAACAGCCCATAAAAGGCTAGGCTGCTCTAGAGAATTTGAGAAAAATCGTTGGACCGGAATGGCGCTGCCGTTTATTCGTGAATAGGAGCTAATCCGAAAGTCCAAAGACTTTTGATCAGCTCCTGACTGATTATTTTCTTTTAGCTCGGAGATATTCTTCAAAGCGTTTCATACCAAGACAGCTGATAAGAATAAAGGGGAAAAATTGAATTGGAAATAAGAAAAGCAATAACGCGGCACATACATAGGGCTGGCGGAGAATAATAGTGGTACTAGCTGCCACAGCTACACCCACGATTAAGCCTGGTGTATAAGGAATCAATCGGACTACAGCAAAGCCGATTGCAGTGCTAGAAAAGATTGCCGGAAAAATCTTACCACCTCGCCAACCAAAGGAAAAGCAAAGATTCGTCAAAAAAGCCTTTCCGATCCCCAATAACAATAGATTGATGAAGGAGAGCTGAAGTGCCTGTTTGGAAAGGGGCAATAGCTGCTGTTCACCAGAAAATAGAAAATACGGCGACCACAAAGCAAATATCCCGATACAGAGTCCGGCAATCAACGCAGAAATAACTAGATTATCAATTTTTGCAGCCAGACGGTCAGTCAGCTTCTCAAGTTCCAAAAAGAGAACACCGAATAAACCACCGATCAACCAACTAACAGGGGAGAAGACTATTGCCTGCCATTTCCAAGAAATATTTTTGGGGAAATGCAGTGAAAAAATACTTTCTTCTGGAAATAATCGTTTAATAAGAAGGAATCCTAAAAGTCCGAAGCCTGTACTAAGTGCATAGAGGATCGTTTTTTTCACTTTATCATTACCTGTTGGCGGATTATTTTGCTCAAATACTTCACTGACACCAGCCAACGGTGCGCGAAAAATAGCGGCTAACATTGTTCCAATACCTAATTCTAATAGTTCTTCTTTGCGTTGTAGAGTTAGCTTTAGTCGGTCACCCATCCAAGTGATCAAGCCCCCCATAATTCCAGCAAGTGCGGCTTCGGGTCCTAGGCTGGCACCAAACATCAAGACGATGATTGCTGACAAGAAATTTTTGCCTATTTGCTTTTTGTAGGTTACCCGCTTCTTTTGTTTGAATTCACTTAATGTTTCATGCATAGTTGTCGGGTATCGTCCAATTTTAGTTTGAATAAGACCAACCAAGCAGCCGCCAATTAATCCAACAAGTATCGGATAAAAGGGGATCGATAAGGTTTCTGGAATAGTTGTCCACACAACGTCTATCATAAGGTTTGTGAATGACAAAAAAACAGCGGACATGATTCCCACCAACAAGCCTAAAACACAGCTATATCCGACAAATAATGTAGAAAAGCGCATATGACACCTTCTTTCTTGAAAAGTGGTTTTAAGATCTGAACGGGTTCCTGAATTGATCCTGGCCTTCTATAGTCACAGCGCGAGTATCACTCTAAAAAATCCTGTTGTTTTCTTATTAACAATCCTAACATAAGTGAAGCCTATAGCCAGTTAATCAAGCAAAAAATCCGCAGTCAAAGAGACTGCGGGTTAAAAATAGAGAAGACTAGTCTCTGCTCATTGAATTTTTCAAAAATTCTTCATCATTAGGGTCACCAGAACCGCGTTGGTTTTTATCGATCGCTGCGATGAGGCTCATTTCTTCATCTGTTAATGTGAAGTCAAAGACATTGATATTTTGCGCAATCCGTTCTGCGTGAACCGATTTTGGAATCACAATGATTTCTCGTTGCAAGTGCCAGCGCAAAATGACTTGAGCAACTGATTTATTGTGAGCTTCAGCGATTTTCATTAACGTTGGATCGTCTAAAACATTACTCTTGCCTTGACCAAGCGGGCCCCAAGCTTCGTGAGCGATATCCAAGCTTCTCAAATACTTATTCAATTCCTTTTGCTGGAAGTAGGGATGAGTTTCGATTTGGTCAACAGCGGGTTTTACTTTTGCCGTCGTTAATAATTTTTCCAAATGCGGTTTTTCAAAATTAGAAACCCCGATGGATTTGATCAGGCCATCGTTGTATAAATCTTCCATTGCTCGCCATTTTTCGTTGTAGCCGTCACTTGGCCAGTGGATCAAGTAAAGATCCAAATAATCTGTTTGCAATTTCTTCAAAGATTCGTGGAAAGCTGCGATTGTTTCATCGTAAGTCCTATTGCTGTTCCAAACTTTTGAAGTGATGTACAGGTCTTCACGCTTTACATCACTCTCAGCCAGTGCTTCACCGAGCCATGCTTCATTGTGATAGATCGCTGCCGTATCAAAGTGACGATAGCCTTCTTTTAATGCAGCGGCTACTGAACGTTTCAAATCATCTGCATCTTGAACTTTAAAAACACCTAGACCTAATTGAGGGATCGTCTGACCATTGTTTAGCTTTAACTGTTCCATTAAGAAAACCTCCTAAATATAGTCGTTCTATGTACAAGTATACCTCTGTGTTGACGATATCGTAACAAATTTGTTTGGTGAAAACGAATGGGTTGTATCTGTATTTGTTTTTGTATTTAATTAACGCTCTATAGTCAACTCTAAATAACATTCCACACTTCAGTCGGGATTTTCAGATGACCTTTAATTATTCAGACCAATCCTACAAGACTTATAAGATAGTTCATATTGGATCTGTATTGATTGTAAAATAAATACTAAAACCTCAAAACAGGAGCAAATCTGAAAAATTAGATTTGCTCCTGTTTCTAATAGTATATTTATCTCCAGCCTAAATCAGGGGCGATATCTTTTACAATCGTTTCAAGTAAGTGCATATTGTAATCTACTCCCAAGGTGTTTGGGATCGTAACTAACACCGTATCCGCTTCTTTGATCGCTTCGTCCTCAGCTAATTCCTTAACGATCTTATCTGGTTCACCCGCAAAGGTTTTCCCAAAGATTGTAGGATTTTGATGATAAGCCAAAAAACCAACTTGATCATATTTTGCATCGTCGCCTTGATGACCGAATAGCTGACGATCCATATCTGTAGTAATCGGTTGGATTGAACGGGTGACTAATGTTCGTGGCTCGAAGTCGTGACCAGCTGTTTTCCAAGCTTCCTTGTATGCCCGCAGCTGTTTAGCTTGTTGGATATGGAAGGGTTCGTTGGTTTCGTAGTTTACCAACGTTGACGATTGCAGGTTCATTCCATGCTGCGCTGCCCAAACGGCAGTCTGAGTCGAACCAGCACCCCACCAAATTCGATGGCGTAAGCCTTCTGAATAAGGCTCCAAGCGTAATTTTCCAGGTGCTTGCGGGAACATTGGCTGCGGATTTTGTTCAGCGAAACGTCCGCCTTCGATTAATTTTAAAAATTCCAGTGTCCGTTCACGAGTAATGTCCTTAATCTCTTCTTCGCTGTAGTCATAGCCGAAATATTTCCAACCATCAAGAACCTGCTCAGGTGAGCCACGACCCACGCCTAATTGCACTCTTCCTTGAGTGATAATATCTGTAAGCCCAGCATTTTCTGCCATCATATAAGGATTTTCATAACGCATATCAATCAAACCAGTGCCAATCTCAATTTTGCTGGTTTTCGCACCGATCGCTGATAATAATGGGAAAGGGGAACCAATTTGATCCGCAAAATGATGGACGCGGTAATACGCACCATCGATTCCGATCTTTTCCGCTTCCACCGCTAGATCAATCGATTGCAGATAAGAATCCTGCGCTGTTTTAACAAGTGAACCTTGGTCCATCCAATGACCAAAACTCAAAAAGCCGATTTTTTTCATGAAGATGACCTCCTTTGTACTCTTTAAATTCACTTACTTTTAATAAGTTAAACCGATTCTACTACGATCGACTTTAAAAAGCGAGGATTTGTTCTTAAAGTAAAAGCCAGTAATTTAGAGATTTAGTATTTAAATAAGAAATAAGCCGTTCGATGCCATGAATCATGGTCTCTGAACAGCTTATTACGCTTTAATTATCATTCACAATCTTCTGAATTACCTCCGCCAAATGCCGAATCACATTCGGTGCACTAGTGCGGAAGTCATCGATAAACGATCCCGACAGACTATCAACGGTACCGACTTGTTTGTTCATAATATCAAAAATGGCTAGTGTTTGATCTTCGGGCTGCCATTTTACTTTCCAGTAAGGGCCTTCTAGATCGCCATCTAGGATTTGCTGGCTATTATCGAGTACGGCTTGTCGGATGACTTCTTCTTCGGTGATTTTATCGCCTTTTTCTTTGAAGTAATTTAGTTTTTGTTCGACTTCATGCATATTTTCGGGAACTAATGAGTACATGACTGGGACTCCTTTTCTCGCTTATTTGCGAGGCTTTACTTACTTTTGTTATATACAACTTCGGCTAAATCTGCAAAGAAAAACCCTTATACCGCGATTTTGGTATAAGGGTTTGGATCGTCTATTCGCGCCAATATTCTGGCCGCATAAATTCATCGCAACAGCGCACGGTTCCAGCGGAGTCTTCAATCGGAAAATCAGCCTTCAACGCTTGAACCATCCATGCCTCTTCTTTGCCTTTTTCTACAGGATAAGGCGCTTGGAAATCGAGTGGCAACGCGGGCTTGAAGCCATGCTTTGGATAGTACTTGATATGTCCTAAGACAAAGACTAACTCAACGTGCTTTTGCTGTAGCAGGCGCAGTCCTTCTTTGATCAATTGTCCGCCGATTCCTTGCTTTTGATAATCGGGCATAACGGCTAAAGGCCCCAAGATCATAACCGAAAGCTGTTCGTGATTCGTGAGTGTTGCCTTCGTAAACAGGATATGCCCAACAGGCGTATCCTCATCAAATGCTAAAAGGGACAAAAGCGGCTGAGCGGTTGGGTCGGCCAATAGCTTCTCAGTCAACTCGGCCTCGTCTACTTCTCCGAATGCGTGTTTTTCGACGTGATAAATCGTTTCGTTGTCTACTTTAGTTGTTTCTCGAATCGTTAGTTTCATTGTTTTGCTCTCCTCATATAAATGAAATTTTCATCTGATTTAAGAGCAAATCACCGATAATAAACACAAGTTAGTCAAACAAGAACCTCCTTTGTTTTGATAGCTTCATTATAAAAGAGACCGATTACAACTACAAGTGACGGTAAAAGCTTCTGCTTGGTTGCATAGGAAATATTTAAAAATAGCTTGACTCTTCCTTTGGGTAAGCCTTCATAATGGAGTAAGTCAGGAAAGGAGATGAACGATGAATAATTTAGTCAAGATCAGAGAGGTATCCAGTAAATACAATATTACTGCGCGTGCGCTGCGCTATTATGAGGATATGGGAATACTGAATAGTACTCGCAGCGAGGGGTCCACGTATCGGATGTACGACGAAGAAGCCGTTCGACGGATCGAACAGATTCTTATTTTACGCAAGTTGAACATCAGCATAAAGGACATCCAACGGATTTTCAAAGCTTCCGGCTCGGATGTTGTGCTGGAGGTTTTAGGTAGAAAGGTCAACGCGATTGACGATGAGGTCTCTTTGCTGAATGAACTGAAAGGTATTGTGCTTGATTTTATCGAGGAAATAGAAAAAATGAATTTTTCGGATAATGCCGATATCAAGCAGCTCTACAACAAGGCCAAGGACATCGAGACACAGATTGTCAATGTAGACTATATTGGCAAACCAGCAAATATCAATCGTTTGATCGAGATCACGGATAAATTAGATAAGAAGGTTCCCGATGTGATGGTGATCAGAATTCCATCCTTTAGGGCAGTCACCTCTGGCGAACGCACCTTTGAAGAGATCTTCAAAAAAGGCGGCTATATGTTTCAGCTGTGGCAGCATTTCCCGCTGTATCGTCCAGTTATTTTTGACTGTTTGGACTTTATGCTGGTAAATGAAGACAAAGCCACTATGATATGCGCGGTTAAAGAAGGCGTCAGTGAAGCCGATGTGAGCCCGCTTGAGCTGATTGATTTTCCAGGTGGTCTGTATGCGATGGCCGTCAGTATTGACGAAGACGACGAGAGCATCCAGAAAGTCCAAGACAAAATTTTTCAGTGGGTAGAAGGAACAAACTTTGAAGTGGATAAATCCCGCAACTTTATGTTCAATATGCCTTATTTGGACGAAGAAAATGCGTACCAAAAGGACATCGAGAAAGGTCTGGGCTATCGCCAAATGCAACGCTATGTTCCGATAAAATTGAAGGATGGGCTGTAGAATCATCCTGTAGTGGATCATCCGGTCCAAATCAATAAAGCTGAGATTAATCAGGGACACGTTGAATGCAAGCATAGCTAAAAAGCTGCTAAATAGACAATTCATGAGTGCTTCTTTGAGTAAAGTAGGTAAAAAAGTCATCAAAAATACCGTCGCTTTCTAACATATTTTCACACCCCCTGAGACCGTGATCGCAGGGGGATTGTTTTACTTCCTACGCATGAATGACAGGATTTCGTTGTGAAGGGTTATTCTCGTGGTGTGCTCTCTGGTGCTTCTTTGTTCCGAGTTCGATTTCTGATTTTTTGAATCCAACGAAACAGACCTTTGCCTTCCTTGGTGCTCTGTACTTCAGTGTCGGGAATTTGCTCTATATTTGACTCTGCTTCACCGCCAATAATTTGCTTGTCTTTGATTGTCGGAAGGGCCTCATGGTTGATCGTGATAGAGTTCGAGGTATCTACCGTTTCAATGTGTTCATGCTGACGTTCACGTGCTTGGCTTAAGACAGGGATGCTAGGTCTAGGTCGCAACAACTTGGTTAGCAGGGTTTCTTTTACTTTGTCAGATTCATCAGTGACTTCAAAAGAGCAAACCTTTTTACGGGTGGCGTCCTTCATTTTTTCTGCTTCAATTTGTGTTTCTTCGGGATCATGCTCCAAATCAAAAATCATGGTTTCAATCGTGGTGACGAACTTCGCCGATAAGACGGAATCAAATAGTTTTACGCCATCTTTTTCAAAAAGGTCGAGTGTCGTTAATAGTTCGCAAGCTTCTTTGATTTCTTCTGCTGGCAAGCTGGTGTCCACACCTTTGTAGCGCCAGTTGTGCTTGTCACCGTTATTCTTCGTAAATAATGCAACTAAATCTGTCGTTTCGGTTCTCATCGAATCTTCCTTTCTTGTTTTATGCGTAGGGTGTTTTATCTCAGGTCTCCGTCGTTTCTTCTGGACGGACAGCTGAAATAAGTGAACGGACAACAGAGAATACTTTTTTGCCAAAGTTTCTTAAGGGAAAGACTCTTAAGGTCAGTCGTTTCCACTCAGATTCCATGAAGTAATCTTTGAAATAATAGAAGAAGCGTTTCATTGTGCGTGTGGCTTTGGTATTCATAAACAGGTAGCGGACAAGATCCTCCAGAATGTGGGCGAACTCTTGCGCACCAAGCTTGAAGCGTACGCGTAAGGCTAAGATATACTTGATGGTTAAACTACTATTTTGTGTTTCTTGGTAATACTCCATGATGCGTTTTTCTAGTGTTTCTGGTTTTAGTGAAAATGTTTGATTGTATGTCAAAAGCTGTTCATTCATTAGGGTTTCCTCCTCATGGGTGTGTTATATGATCGTTCAGTGTTTTTCTATTTGAGAAAAGGAAGCAGCGTCCTGCATAGCCTTATTATTTTTGTTAACTACACGATACGAGATTTAGCAAAAAGATGCGAATCGCAAAATAACCGTTACCCCCCTCAATTTGACACGTTTTAGGGTGTAAAGGGGCTTTTTTACCCTGAAAATGGTTATTTTAGGGGGGGGAAGTGTCAAATTGCGATTTGAAATGATTTTCAATTTAGAGTACAATTAAAGTTTTTGTTCAATTAGAATGTTTAGGTCTTAGAAACATTGAAAGACTGTTTGAATCACTTGAAGTTGAGGGGCTAATTCTAAGTTGTCGCTTGATATGATTGATCGAAAAGGAGTATGAGTATAGTCTAGGGTTAAGGTAAAAGGTATTTCTATTCATTCGATTAAAACCGCATGAGTCTTTCCTTTGACAGTAATCGCTATCTATGGTAATTTTTTAACTATTCTAAATGGTCTAAAAATTTTTGGAGGTATAGTCATGACATTCAGCAAACAGTTCGCAACTGAATCTTGCTGTTGTTGTATGGTGCTAAAAAGCAGCATACCGTTTTGTCATGTCTATTAACTGCCCAATTTTCGATTATTTTGGCTACCTGTATACTTGTTGAACGAGGATTTACAGGAGCAATATAGCGGAAGCTCAAGGTGCTGATTAGTAGTCGGCGCCTTTTTTTGTTACCTAAAATTGAACGACAAACATGCGAATAAAATAAATACGAGGAGATCAATGATGATTATTAATTCTATCCAAGCGGCAATCGGACATACTCCGCTGCTGCGATTCACTCACCATCAATTTGAAGAAATTCCCGAAGGTTCAGCGATTTATGCGAAGCTGGAATATTTGAATCCAGGAGGAAGCATTAAAGATCGGCTGGGTGTCTATCTAATTGAGGAGGGCCTCGAACAGGGCAGGATCAAAGAAGGGACGACTATTATTGAACCGACCGCTGGTAATACCGGGATTGGTGTAGCTCTTGCGGCATTGGAGACGGGCTTGCCGACAATTTTTGTAGTTCCGGAAAAGTTCAGTTTGGAGAAGCAGGCGTTGATGCGAGCTTTAGGGGCGGATATTGTCCATACGCCGACTGCGGAAGGAATCAGCGGTGCGATTAAAGAAGCGAAAAGACTTCATGAGGAACTTGCTGACAGTTATCTGCCCTTGCAGTTTGAAAATCCTGCCAATCCAGAGGCGTATTATCGCTCGTTGGCACCGGAATTAGTTGAGGATATTGGAGAAGAGATCACCAGCTTTGTAGCAGGAATCGGTAGTGGCGGGACCTTTAGCGGGGTAGCTCGGTATCTATTAGAAAGAAATTCTGAGATTCGCTTGATTGGTGTAGAACCTGAAGGCTCGATCCTGAACGGTGGGGAAAGTCATGGCCATGAGATTGAAGGGATCGGTGTTGAATTTATTCCGGCATTTTTAGACGAGTTACCGATCAGCGGCTTTGCTACGATTAGTGATGACGAAGGCTTTGCGATGACCCGAAAGCTAGCGAAGGAGCATGGAATTTTGATTGGCAGTTCATCGGGAGCCGCGATGGTAGGGGCCTTGGTGGAGGTTGCTAGCTTGCCTGCGGGAAGTCAGGTGGTGACGATTTTTCCTGATGCGGGGGATCGCTATCTGTCGAAGGAGATTTATTTGAAGGAAGTTTATTAAGGATTATCCAGTAGTCTAATTTGCCAAGTCATGGCTATTATGAGTTGGCAAAAAATGCGTGAGAGCAACAGCGAGGAAACTTGCTGCTGGCGCAGGAGTATTACATGACAGAAAGGAAAAGCAAAAGGGCTTTGGAGGTGTGACTGATAGAGCCTAAAAAGTGAGTGATAGAAATAAAAATAGAGAGAGGTTAACAACATGGGATTGGAGTTTATGCCGATCTTTGAGGAGTGGGCAGTGGTCTACGACGATGAGGTGAATGGCGGAAATCCTGAATATCAGGAAGTTTTCGCTAATTACTGGCAGATACTGGATGAAATCAATGCTGCTTCGGGGGAGGTAGTATTAGAGTTCGGTAGTGGAACAGGCAATTTAACCGAAAAACTAGTCGTTGCTGGCAAGACCGTTTATCCAGTCGAGCCATCACCGGAAATGCGAAATATCGCAGCGGAAAAACCAGCGTTACACGAGACCACCTTTTTCGCTGGCGATATGGAAAAATTCCCTGTACCCAATGAACCAATAGATACGATCGCTTCAAATCTGGTCTTTCACCATTTGACCACAGAGGAAAAGGCGCGAGCGATCCAACGCTACAGTCAGCTATTAACTACTGGCGGAAAGATCGTTTTTGGAGATACGATGTTCCTATCGCAGAAGACGTATACGGAAATCTTGGCAGTAGAAAAAGCAGCAGGACGAGCCAACTTAGCAGCTGATCTCGAACGGGAATACTATTCCTTAATGAGTGAGCTGGAAGAACTATTCCGCATGAATGGCTTCCAAACAAGGTATAAACAAATGAATCGCTTTGTTTGGTTAGTTATCGCAGAAAAAATAATGGAGGCAGAATAAATGAAAATGAATGTTGAGAGCTTCAATTTGGATCACACAAAGGTAAAGGCGCCCTATATTCGGGTGGCAGATAAGAAGACCGGAGCGAATGGTGATTTGATCGTCAAATACGATGTCCGCCTAAAACAGCCAAATCAAGCCTATATGGATATGGCGGCGCTACATTCGTTAGAGCATTTAACGGCAGAGCTAATTCGTAACCACGCAGATTATATTGTGGATTGGTCGCCTATGGGTTGCCAAACAGGTTTTTATTTAACTGTTTTGAATCACGACAATATCGATGAAATCATGGACGTAGTAGCGTTGACAATGCAAGACGTGTTAACGGCTACCGAAGTTCCCGCAAGCAATCCAGTGCAATGCGGCTGGGCAGCGAACCATACGTTGGAAGGTGCACAGGACTTAGCGAAAGAATTTTTAAGTAAGCGTGATGAATGGTCTGTCATTTTTATGAATGAATAAGTGTTTTTAATTGGAGACTGACTCATGAATGAGTTGGTCTTTTTTTTGATGTATCATAGCTATTTGTGTTTTCCGTTAGCTGTTCTTTGGATAATAATCGTTATTTTTAAAAGTTTGAGAGGCTAGTAATTCTTTTTTTAAACAAAATTTTTCATTTTTATTAAAAATTTGGGATTTTGTGTATTTACTGACTTAAAGTCTTATAAATAGCCGTTTTCTATAAAAAAGCTCGTGATATAGCGCGTTGCTGGCGTTAATGTTTACGGCTAGAATAATAACGGATGTGATTAAATCGATTTTTTGAAACGAATATTTATCAAATAATAAGATCAAATTATGAGCAGAAGATTATCAAGCTACAGGAATGAATAACTATTGAAGTAAATCCTATCTAGAGGGAGCCTGACAGGATGGTCTAGCAGAACAGCCTTTCCATTTTAGGTAAAAATAGGAAAAAGAGCGTGAAATCAACGGAAATTCGTGATTCACGCTTCTTCTGATCATCTTTCTGGATAAATATTGGCTTCAATTTCATCACGCTGTTTCGCTAAAAATGGTGGTAAAGCTAGACTTTCTCCTAATTTTTCCAGTGGCTCATCGAGTGTAAAACCAGGGGTCAAAGTCGCAAACTCTATACGATTTCCGCCAGGCTCACGAATGTAAAGGCTTTTAAAGTAACCACGGGAAACTAGCTTTTCGATCTGCCAGCCTTGTTTTTCTGCTCGTTGATACAACTCATTTAAGGCTGTATCATCAACAACCGCAAAAGCGATATGATCTGCACTGCCTCGTCCCATGTGACTAGGCTTGTTAGCTTCAGTAGGCAAGATTTCGAGAAAATCCGTCGCGTTCAATTGAATTCGCTGATTAACTGTTGCCCACCCAAGAAACGTCTCGAAAAAAGCACTCGTCGCTTGAGGATCACTAACATGGAGCTGACTAGAATGCAATCCTATGATTTGTTTATCTGCTGGAACGTCATTGTTGACTTGATGGTCCATCGCCAATGGTGGTAAATCCGTCTCAGTTAAGATGATTTCTACCTGATCGGGGTCAAAAAAGTGAATTTGGCGATCATTTACAGAATAGTCGATAGAATATTTGTTCAACCGTTCTTGCCAATAAGCCATGCTAGTTTGCGGAAGCTTCAGACCTATTGTGGAAATGAAGTTTTGATTTTCGTAGCGATGTCCTAGGCTAGGGACAATAAAAAAGGTTACGACACTGCCGGGTGCTCCTTGATAATCACCGTAGTAGTAATGAAGCATCCGATGATTATCTTGATTGACTGTATTTTTAACAAAGCGCATCCCTAGAATTTCTGTGTAAAAATGGACATTTTCACGACTGTCTTTGGTTAATAATGAAATATGATGAAATGCTGGCATAAAATTCCCTTCTTTTTTACTTACTTTTGATAAGTTTAAAAGAAAGGTGAAAATTGAGCAAGTCAAGCGGCTCGCTAGAGTAATTAGTGATAGATAAAATTAATAGCAGCCGTCATTTTCAGTAAACGTTTTCTTTTTTTCGTAGGAAGTATTTGTTGTTCTCGTGTTTTATTAGTTATTCTTAGAGTTCCTTTTTGATTCTTATATCCCTTAAAAGGGTGTTTTCTTATTTTGTTAATAACAAGAAGTAAGTTCAAATTTACACCTAAAGTTGCTCCGTAATTTAATCTATAGTTAATACTTGATATATAGAAAATTCCTTTTCTTTTTTCTTAAGGATGTTGAATAGCTAAGTAATAAAATCATAACGAAAATAAATAAAATAATATACAAAAAATAATTGTTTATATTTGCTGTAAATTAGAGGTGTTCTATAGCAAAGTTGAAACATAATTGTTTTTCCAACTTGAAGCAAACTTTTTGGAAATAGTCCTAACCCTTTTATTAATAATATATTTGACGAATTATACATATAGATAATTCATGTATAGAGAAACAAATTTCTAATTAGCATATTTTTGAACTTGTTCTTTTGATAAATGATTAAATGATTAGAAAATAAGGCATAATTCTGCTTAATTACCATGATATTAACATGTTTTACAAAGTGGAAAATGTTATTATTAATTTTTAAAAGCAATATTGTGATATCTTCTGTAAGCGGTTATATGTATGTCTATAAACATATTTCTTAAATTTTATTTCGAAATAAGTTGATTTAAAAAGACCTTCCTTTGTTTTTTTTTTAATTTACAAAAAAAAAAGAAAAATGAAGAAATCAATTTCTGTTATTGTCATTACAGAAAGGAGGTCTAAGGATATAAAAGAGAACAGTTATTTTATAAAGAGAGGAGGATGCAAATGCAGAGACTGAGAAAGCTTACAGTATTTTTCATCCTAACTTTCATTGCTCTATCCCAAGTTTCGTTTGTCAGTGCGGAAACTTCTGAGCGAATCATTGAAAGCTCTAGTAATGAAAGTAGTTCAGAATCGTCAGAAGATCCAGAAGAACCGAAGGAATCCGTTCATGAAAGCGATGAAAGTGACGAAAACGCTGAAATTGTTCGTACATCGGAATCGGAAAAGTTACCTACTTCTGCGAAAGAGGAGACTGTGACTAGTAATTATGGTCCGGCAAAGAATAAAAGGACGCTAGTTAGGCCCTTTTTGGTAGGCACAGCGGATAATCCTTCAAAGGTTCACCCTAGTTGGGGAGAGCTTGGAGATTATCACAATCCGAATGGATACGAAAGCGGTGTAAACATTTCGAATGTTTTTCGACCAGGTATCTCAAGTTCGGGACTGCCGCCGCAGGTATATGAGAATGGTAAGGTGCTGACGATTACGAAGGATCAGAAAAGTCAGCTGGGTGCCGTCTGGTCCAAGAATAAAATCGATCTGTCGTATGATTTTGCCTTTCGATTTGATATTTACTTAGGCTTAAAGAAAAGAAAAACTACAAGCCCTTCTAGTGAAATGGGAACAGGTGATGGGATGACCTTCACTTTTACAAATGATCCGCGAATTGGAACTGCTGATGAAACAAGCGTGATCGGTTCTGGCGGGAAGGCGTTAGGTGCTTATGGCGTCGGTAGTGCGGGAAGAAATTATGTTCGCAATGCCATCTCAGTTGAGTACGATACGTTTTATAACGATGACCAGGATTCCGGTCTTTCAGCTACTGATCGTCGATACGGACATATCGGAGTTGTCAAACCTGCTGAAACAACACCCAAGGGGCATCTCGCAGTAACGAATTCTAATTTTTGGCTGTCATTTGGTGGGACGTATTACGATAATAGGCTCCTTCCAGGCTGGCGTTCAATGGTGGTTGCTTGGCATGCGGCTAGTCGTACGTTAATGATCCGTGAAGAAAATGATGTAGATGACGGCATTCCGCCAATCAGCTACACCTTCAAGGATGAACAAGAAATGCTATCGACATTTGGTGATTCGAAGGAAGTTTACTTCGGCTTTACTGGTTCAACAGGGTCGTTGGCACAAACCAATGCCTTGATGATCCGCGAAATGCCAACAGCAATCAAAAGTCAAGAAGCAACAATTCAAAATGTCACGCAAAATTCATCTGTTGGTACGGATGTGACTGCGCAGCGTGGGGATAAGTTAGAAATCAAGGATTCCATCAAAATCAAGAAAAATTCCTTTGGTTCCAAGAATGTCACCATTGAAACAACTTTACCAGATGGTCTCGATTTTGATGACAAGTTGAATCTGAGATTGAATGGTACTGAGATTCCTGAAACGCTTTACGAAATTAGTGGTCAAAAGCTTAAATTTCCTAATTTGAATCTGGAAAACACGAGCAACGATCTGCTGAAGGAGTATGTGATTGCCTTCAATGCGAAGGTAAGCGATGGCGCAGAAATCGGAAAATCATTGAGCACGAATTTTCATCTGACCAATCCCGATGCCTTAGAGGTAGATTACACGTCAAATAATGTCTCGGTAACAGTAGAGAATCCGCCTGCTGCAAATCTAGTCCTTCATCATAAGAAAGCTGACTCTAAAAGTGTTGAGACGGAAACAATCTCAATGCCAATTGGGAAAAAATTTCGTTTGATCGATTACAAAAAAGCGACATCCGATTATCAAGACTATGTTTATACGGGACTTGAAGGCGGCGATTCAGATGAAACCGAACATGAAATGACCTCAGCTGGCGCAGAATTTACGCTCTTGTATAAGCCAAAGGGTGAATTTAAAATGACGGTTCCAAAGATTTTTAACTTTGGCTCATACCCCATTCAGCAAAAGGAAATCAATGCGACAAAACCTAAAGGATACGAAGCAGATGGCAGCACACAAACTGATTTGAGTATTAAGGATACGCGTTATCAAAAATCAAAATGGACGCTTTCTTTAGCTCAAAGCAAACCGATTCAATTAGAAGGGGACGGTGATCGTAAATCACTAGCAGATACGTTGTACTATTCTGATGCTCAAATTAATCAAAATGCTTCAGTTGTTGAATCGGATACGTTTACGACTGATACTATTTTGAATATCAGCAGCAGTTGGACAGACACTAAGGGCTTGATGATGAAAATACCGTTTAGTAAGCAATACAAAGGCGTCTATACAGGTGAGCTAACCTGGACGTATGCTTTAGCACCATAGACTGGAGGTTTGAGAGATGCAAGTTAAGAAAACACCTAAATGGCTATTGCTATTGATCAGTTGCTTAATGATTTCTTTTTTCTTTCATTCAACAAGCCTAGGTGCTTATGCAGAAGAAAAACAAGAATATAGCAGTAATGGCAGTGTAACGTTATATGGAGAATATAAGTTTGAGGAAGAATCAGCTAATCCGAAAGACAAAAAAGAATTACCAGGGACATCTGGTAATGGGAACGACTATGTTGATCGTGGAGCAAGCACGTCTTCTTTACCCGATACTATTCCACAATTAGGGGATTCTAGCTATGTAAGAGCTAAAATTTTCGGCACACTGATTTTAGGAATGATCGGATGCATGATAGTAAAAGAACGAAAAAAAGGAGTGCAAGCATGAAGAAAACAAAATTATTGGTATTGGCACTAATCTTAGGGTCTATCTCTACAGGTGCTATTTCAGCAAATGCTGAAGAAACAACTGGAAAAATCGAATTTACTCAAGGGGCTGGGCATAACGGAGAGGATCTTTACATTGATCATGTGTCTAATTTAGATTTTGGGAAAAAAGAAATTAGTTTGACTGATCAAGATTATAAGAGTAATGGACATACCTTCTCAGTCGTAGACCTAACGGGTGTTTATTCAGGCTGGAATTTATTAGTTAAGCAGAATGCCCAATTTAAAGGAAATGGGAAAGATTTGTCAGGTGCTGCTTTATCATTGACTGACGTAGGAACCCCAGTGGGAGCAAAAGGTGTGACAGCACCTTCTACAATCAATCCAACAATCGCTTTTACGAATTTCAATCAAAATCAACCAATCGTACAAGCTGCTAAAGATGAAGGAAAAGGCCAATGGACCTTTAATCATAATGCAAATTTACATGTGCCAAAAACAGCCTTAGCTGAAAAAACAACGTACCAAACAACCATGACTTGGACATTGGAGCAAGCTCCTACAGCGCCTTAATTAAGGAGCGAAGTTAGTCATATAAACATAAAAAATTTTTATAATCTCAGGAGGAAAATATGAAAAAAATTACTATTTTATTAACAGGACTTTTATTAAGCTCGGCTGTATTAGGCAGTCTATCAGTGGATGCAGCTACGTATTCATCGAATGGCGTCGTGAATTTTGAAAAGGACGATACTCCAACTCCCCCAGTTGATCCAGTTGATCCAGATCCAAACAAGCCGGTTGATCCAGTTGATCCAACTGATCCAAATGGCCCAGAGCCTGGTACCCCTGGACCATTGTCAATTGACTATGCATCAAGCTTTGACTTTGGTACACAAAAAATCTCAACTCAAACACATACTTATAATGCCGCATTGCAAAAGTACAAAAATGGAACCCCTGCTGATGGCCCTAACTATGTGCAAGTAACGGATAAAACTGGTCTTTATACAGGTTGGGACTTAACCGTTAAACAAGAATCACAATTTAAAAAAGGAACGACTGATTTAACAGGTGCAGCTATGACGTTGAATAAGATCAAAGCTAAAAGTATCAGCGGATCTGCTGCTCCTACAACTTCCACTAAAGTAGATCTAAATCCTGGTGATGAGCATAGTATTGCCTCTGCCGCTGCAGGACAAGGTAAAGGAACTTGGGCTTTCCATTTTGGCGAAAATGCAACGGATGCAGCCGATGCGGTTAGCTTAACAGTACCAGGGACTGCCAATGCAGAAGTTGGGAAATACACGACTAGCCTAACTTGGAAATTAGTGGCAAAACCTTAATTTAATAGGAGGCAAAATATGAGAGCAGTAACAAAGTTTATCATTACCGCAGCAAGTTTATCGATTTTTGCCTCAATTCAAACAGCTGCACATGCGCAAGAACAATTTTATCCAAGTGAGGGTGATGTAGGCTTTACATCAGGGAATGAAATTACACCACCCGTTGATCCAAATGATCCCGACCCGAATAAGCCGATACGTCCAATTGATCCAACTAATCCCAATGGTCCAAAGCCAGGAACACCCGGGCCGCTATCAGTCGATTTCGTTTCCAGCTTAGACTTTGGTGAGCAAGAAATCACGAATAAAGATCGAACATATTACGCTAGAGCGCAACGTTACGTTGACACGGAGTATTTAAGCCCAAATTATGTGCAGGTGACAGATACGAGAGGTGAGTATACTGGCTGGCAATTATTAGTCAGACAAACCAATCAGTTTCATGCGGAGAAGGCGGCGAAGTATCACACGTTAACGGGTGCAAGAATCACTTTGAAAAATCCGGAAAGCGCTAGTGTATCTGATAGTCAGGCTCCAGTGCTGAATCCTCAAATTTATTTAGAAGGCGATAATCGTTCAAATGTAGTCATGCAGGCGAGCGAAAACGCTGGGATTGGTACATGGGTAAACCGCTGGGGAACTGTCGAATGGGTAGAAGAGAAAGATCAAGAAGATAAAGTGAAAGAAATACCTGTAATCAAGTCGGTGGAACTTTCTCTGCCTGGAAAAACACCAAAAGAAGCTGTTAACTATTCGACAAATTTGGTTTGGACATTAACAAGCAGCCCGATTGATTAATACCTGTCATTAAAACGAATAAGGATGTCAGTTGCGAGTTCCACTACGTATTTTTAATACGTTAGTGGAATCGTATGTCGACGATAATAAGAGAATTTGATTCAAATTTACACATCTTTACTAGAGTCGGCTCAACTTTTAGCAGGAGATATAGCTAGAGAAGTATCAGGCAAAAATGTTTCATAAATGGACTGAATACTTTAGTTGAATGATATACGGCATTCGAATAGAACTAATTTTTCCATGAAAAATTAATTCATTAAAACGAATAAGGATGTCAGTTCAACTTTTAGCAGGAGATATAGCTAGAGAAGTATCAGGCAAATATGTTTCATAAATGGACTGAATACTTTAGTTGAATGATATACGGCATTCGAATAGAACTAATTTTTCCATGAAAAATTAATTCATTAAAACGAATAAGGAGGAGAATCTGTGAAAAAAATCTTGTGGATTGTTTGTTTGTGTCTAGTATTTGCTTATTCCCTAGAAGTCAATGGGCAAACCACTAGCAAAGGCGATATTCGTTTTTTCTACTCGAAGAATCAAGCGAAAAAGCTACAAATTGATTATGTTTCCGAGTTTTATTTTGGACAGCAATCAATTCAAACAATCGACAAAGAATATTTCGCATTTTTACAGCCTTTTCGTGTGAAAGCAACAGGTAAATTGGAAAAAGGTCCCAATTTCATCCAAATTACTGATAACCGACAAACTTATACTGGTTGGAATTTAGAGCTGAAGCAAGAAAATCAATTTTCAGATTCTGAAGGCCGTATCTTAGATGGTGCAAGTATTTCATTTGAACATGGAAGAGCTGTCACAAATTCAACTTCAGAATTGCCTGATGGGAAAGAGCGTTTTGTGCTCTTTCCCAATGAGTCTGTAAACGTGATGCAGGCCAAAGAAGGTACTGGTGAAGGTTCATTTCAATTTGTTTGGGGGAAAGATGCTGAAGAAGGAGAAAAAAGTATTCACTTATCTGTTCCAGGTCGAACAATCAAATATGACACCAACTATACAACCAATTTTCAGTGGATACTTGTTAGCGCGCCCTGGCAGTAAAGCCTAAAAATATTATTTTTGAATTTGAAAGGAAGTCTCATGAAAAAATATAGTGTACTATCACTTATTTTAGTTACGTTAAGTATTTTCTTCCCGTTAAGAGCTGCTCAAGCTTCTGAGTTTGCGTTTAATGTCGATCCGATTTTGCCGGAGAGCCAACGAAAAGGGCAATTGGGTTACTACGATATTCTTCTTGAACCGGGAGGAACACAAAAACTAGAAGTTGATCTATCAAATGCTACCGATAAAGAAGTAAAAATAAACGTTGGAATGACTAGCGCCAAGACGAATGATAATGGGGTAGTAGAATATTCGCCTAATGATTTACCACTACATGCCTCACAAAAGCATGATCTCGAAAAATTGGTCGACTATAAGAAAGTAGTCACCTTAGCACCTAAATCAAAAGAACGCTATTCCTTTACTGTAAAAATGCCTCAAGAAGAATTTCCTGGGATTATTGCCGGAGGAATTTCATTCCAAGAAGTTGATAGCGATGAAAAAGAGAAAAAGGATTCCGAAGGCATGGCCATCAAAAATAAATTTAATTTTGCAGTGGCTGTATTGATGCGACAATCAGAGGGAATCTCTGGAACAGGAGAATTGACCCTACAAAAGGCCGAAGCCAATCAACGGAATGTCAGGAATGTTATTCGTGGATACTTCAGCAATGATAAGCCGTTTTACATAAACAATTTAGCCATTGATGCGGCAATCTATAAGGAAAAAGATGGAAAAAAAGTTTATTCAGAGAAAACAGAAAATATGCAGATGGCACCAAATTCTGGATTCTGGTACAACATTCCTTTACAGGGAGAAGAACTAGAAGCTGGTGAATACCTTTATAAAGGAACTGCTTACGGAATAAAAGATAAAAATGGGGAATTTACTTTCGGGAAGGACAACGAAGGGAAACCACAGAATTATCAACAGAAATGGGAATTTGAAAAGAAATTTACCATTACTCAAAAAGCTGCACAAACCTACAATAAAAAAGATGTTGATGTCTTAGACGCTTCTCCGAACTATACATGGCTTTATTACCTATTAGGAGCGATTATTTTACTGCTTATCCTCACGATATTGCTATTGATTCGCAGAAAGGATAAGAAAAAAACGGATGAATAGACTAGTTCTCAGAACTATGTTGATAGGAGCATTGCTGGTTGCTATTGCTTTGATGGGAGTAGACAAAATCAAAGAGTGGTTGCTTCTTTATCATCAGAACACAGAGATAACGATCACTTCAAATTTAGCCAATACCCCACAACCAGTAGTCGAAGAGATCCAGCCTTTGCAGCTGTCCAGTTTTTTAGCAGCGAAGGTCCCAAAAACTACTGGCATAGGAACTATTGAGGTACCCGCTGCTGATATTTTTTTACCAGTTTTTTCAGGTCTAAAAAACGAAGAGCTCTTAATCGGTGCGGGTACCATATTTCCTGAACGAGAGCCATCCAAAAATAATTTAGTCATTTTAGGACACTATGTTGGCAGTCAAAATTTTTTGTTTGGTTCGTTGAATCAGGTGAAAGTAGAGGACTCCGTATTCTTGCATTATCTGGGGAAAAACTATGAGTACAAAATAGTAGAGAAAAAAGTAATTGATGAACGAGATATTCAGGTTATGCAGGAAACGAAGAAACCTGAACTAACACTACTTACTTGCGACAGTACAAATGCAACGAGCAATCGAATTTGTGTGAAGGCTTGTTTAGTCAATGCAAAGAATTCTATTAATCAAAGCGATAAAACGATGAACAAGCGATATCTAGGCAAGCCAAAAGTGCCCTCAAATCAATTAATTCTTTCTAGTATTGGGTTGATATTTTTATTGATTCTTTTCTCTTGGTTTATTTGGATGATGACAGGCAGAAAGAAGGATTGAGATGAAAAAATATTACATACCAGTACTATTCAGTTCATTAGTAGCAATGTCTTTTTCAATAGGCAGTATTTCTGAAGCAGTCAGCAATCCAATTTTTAACTCGCAAAAACCGGCTGAAGAGATTGTTCCTGAAAAAGTTAAGAGGGAAGAAAGAAAAGCTAGAAAAAATAAACCTGTAGGCACGATGCTTGAAAAAGCAAAAGAGAGTGATTCAGCCGTGGTTATCCCAAAAAGAAAAGGAATATTAGCTACGAACGACCATTTTTTTGATTATCCAATCAATAAATTTCCTGTTCCTAGTGGTGATGGAAAAGAAAATATAGGGACGCTGAGCCAAATGGCTTATATGTTATCGGGAACTGTACTATTTGGACAAAAAGGACCCTTTTAAGTGGGGATGCAACTGGCTGTTTTATTATTTGGAGGAGCAATTAAGAGTGATTGAACAATTGATTGAAAAGAAAGACCTTAGAAAATACCACCTAATTAAATTATTGGAGATGGACCCATTTTTATCAAAGTCAAAATCTTTCATCAAAGACGAGTTCAAATTGTCAGAATATTTATTGCGAGTAACGATTGATAGACTTCAAGAAGATTGCTGTGAATTTGGGATTACAGAAGAATTCAAAATTACTGAAGACGATAGCATTATTTCTATAGAGGAATTGGGCGGTGTGACATCCAATTTTTTTCTAAAAAAGTACCTTCAAAAATCTATAGGGGTAAAGATGCTCTTACAGATTTTAATGGGCAAATTTGATTCGGCACCTGAATTTGCGAGTACCCATTTCACCAGCAATTCGATTGTCTACAAGTGGTTAGACAAAGTACAAGAATCGCTAAAACCACTAGATTTGGAATTAGTAAAAAAGAAGGGCAGTTACTCGATCGCTGGTAACGAACGCACGGTTCGACTGCTAGGTGTAAATCTTTTGCATCGGACGGATCTTGCCGGGTCACTATTTAGCGAACAAATGCTCATAAGAGCGACCCACATTGTAGACATTATTGAAAGAAACTATAAACCAATGCGCCCTTCACATAAAAATAGAATCATTAATTATGTGCTAATTGCTCTTTCTTCGGATAAAAGTACTAGAAAATTATCTAGAAGAATAAAAGAGAAGCTGATGAAATCAGAAACGTTTAAAGAATTAAAACAGCTTTTACTTGCGAACGGAATAAAAAAACTCTGTCAAGAAAATGAGCTGAATGAGTTCATAGGAATTTTGATATTGAATGAAGCTTTGCCTGAGCAGGCGGCGGAAGAATTAGTAAATGAAGAAATACAAAGTGATCTCATTGAGCTTTTTATAGAAAAGCTATTTCAGTCCTTTCCACAAATTTATACTTCTTCTTTAAAAAAGGAAATCACGAATAGAATGGCCCGAATTCATTTCAACGCGATATTCAGTGGAAAGGTCCTGCTTTTTGAAAATATTTTTGATTTGTCATATTTTCAAGAAAATTATCAAGTCGTTTTTGATTTTTGCCGGAGCTTTATTGCTACTCAAAAGAAAGCAAAGAACCTATTTGTTCAAGAGCATGCAGTCTATTTATATTATCACTATTTATTAATGCTCGTGAATTGTTTGTCACCGGAAATGCTTCAGAGTGCCATCAATATCACGATTGATTTCTCTTTTGGTGAAGAATACAACCTTTTCATAAAAAGGAGCATTAAAAATATTTGTAGCCACTTGAACCTCGATTTTCAACCGACGTTAATGAAAAATACCGATGTGCTGCTAACAGATTCCAACAATTTAGACAATAGTAAATTGAATAGCACGTTAGTTATCTATTGGCTGGAGCCGCCTCGCGCGATTGATTGGTTTAATTTCGTTAACATCCTCATCAAAAAAAGAAGAAGTTTTGATTAATAAAGTAGCTTTGTTAAGTAACTATAGAAGGAGAGAAATAAAGGAATGCAAATTCTAATTTTAACCAAAAACATATTAGCTGAATACGATATTCAACATAGACTTCAAATCTTGAGCCATGAAGTCTATTGTTCTGCTCACTTGCTGACGTTGTTAAAAAAAGGAACACGGATAAGCAATTTTGATTTAGTTATATTAAGCAATACGTTATCAGATCAAGAGGCTATGGAAACTTTAGAGAATTTGAAAAAAATGAAGCGCCCGATTTTACGAAAATTTGATACAGAACAAACCCTAGAAGTTGAAGAGTTCTGGATGAATCATGAAGTGGATGGGCTAATTACATCTCATTCGTTGGAAGTAATTAGAGAAGTCATTACCAAGAAATACTTAGCCAATAAGACATTCAATCAAATGAACCAGTTATCTCCATTAAACGAGACAAATCACGTAAAAATAAAACGAACAATTTCAGAATTGAATCTATCAGCAATGGAGCATAAGTTACTTAAATACCTTTATTTTACAGAAGGAAAAATTGCTTCTCGGGATGAGATCTGCGAACATTTGTGGCAAGGCGGAACAACGCAATCTAAGTTATCTTCTTTATCCGTGTTAATAAAGAAAATACGAAAGAAATTACAGATTAGAAATATTCCAGAAACAATCATTCAAACAATGTGGGGCAAAGGATATCAAGTAACAAGTGAATTCTATGAATTCTTATGTATCCAGTAGCGTGAACTATCAACGAAATAACTAAGCGCTCAGAATGACTATCTGAGCACTTGGTCCTGCTTTTTCCTCATAGAAAATCTAAACAACCTCGTTTTTTCTATTTTTCAATTTATCGGAATATAAATATCCGTCAAACTTTTTTCCTTTGAATTTCTAGGCGGTTCAGTTACATACAATTCAAACGGAACGGCATCGCGAACTTTTCGTTCATCCTTAAACAGCCATTCTTGATACATATACTGCCACGCATCCCCATACTCCTTCGCAGATAGTTCAAAATGTCCAACACCGAATTTTCCTGAAATACTCGATAAACAAATATTGCCGGTTTCCTGAAGGGGCCGATCATTTGGAATCGTCATGGCAACGCTTGTACGTAAATTTTTCGCGTCAGTAATAAATGGATTGTCATCGTAAATAGTTAATACCTTGGTCTCATCTTGAATAATAAGCTCATTCTTTGTCGCAAACTCAAATAGTTCGTTGAACATTTTGCGGCTCTGTTTTCTAAAGGCGGCATAGCTTCCTCTGAAACGAATGTAGATGAAGGTCAAGTCCTCTAAATTTTCTATGGTAATGCTTTTTGGTTCGATCATTTTCATGTCCTCCTTTTCGAATAACTTCATTATTCCATGTTTCTATCAGAAGCTCTTGTCATTTCTTGCTGTTTCCGATAGCTGGAAGGGCTGACGCCAAAGTGCTTTTTAAAGGCTCTGCTGAAGGAACTCGCATCGTTATAACCGTAGCTTAAGGCAATGTCGGTTAATGAAATAGAAGAAGCAATACATAGAAAAATAGCCGCACGTTCTAGCTTAAATCTAGTTACAAATTCCTTCAATGTCTCCGATGAATATTTTTTAAACATTCGATGGAAATAAAATTCTGAAAAATGCGCGTTTTTGGCTAGATCACTTAAAGAGATTGGCTCCGCGAGATGCTGTTCGATGTAGTCTTCAGTTTTATTAATTAACCGCAGGTAGTTTTGTTCCGTTGAGTCAGCCATGTCTTCTTGCTCCTTTTATGTTGTATATCATTCCGCTAAAATACCTCGAAACTTGTCTAAGTTTGTTTCTTTAGTTTATTATAGAAGACCGTCTACCTTTTTACGAATGCTCTAGTTAGTATTGAGGGGAAGTTAAGCATAGGATTTTACTTACTATTAGTAAGATGTTAAGGTAATCTCAAGAAACGAATAACGGCACTCGCTGGCGTTGTTCCTTACAGGAGGTTTTAACCATGACAGTAATTATTCCCACATTTCAATTAAGTGCCACCGCACACATTGGCCGCGTGGCATTGAAAGTAGCAAATTTAGAAAAAATGACCCGTTTTTACCAAGAAGTGATTGGGCTGCAGGTCTTAGAACAAAGCGCAATTCAAAGTACTTTAGGTGTTGATAATACGGTACTACTAGAATTACATAAGGTGCAAGAGCCGCTGCCTTTGACACCAAAAACCGGTTTATATCATGTAGCTTTTTTATTACCGACTCGAAAAGATTTAGGAAATGCGCTGCGTCACTATTTGACGATCGAGGCGCCTTTGATCGGAGCTAGTGATCATGGTTATAGCGAAGCCATTTATTTAAATGATCCCGAAGGTAATGGAATCGAAGTCTATCGTGACAAGCCGCAAAGTGAATGGGACATTCGCACCGATGGTGAGATTGTTGGCGTGACGCTCGAGATGGATGCCGAAGCGGTTATTGCTGCGAGCGATGGTGCAGGGGATGGATTTCCAGCAGGAACGACGGTTGGTCATGTGCATTTAAAGGTAGCGGATCTAATGCAAACAGAAAAATTTTACACAGAAGTTTTAGGGCTATCCTTGAAGAATAATTTTGGTAATCAAGCCAAATTCTTTGCCGCGGGGGATTATCATCACCATATCGGGTCCAACATCTGGTTAGGAAAAAAAATTCCTGCCATGTCTGAACAGGATTTAGGATTGGATTATTTCAGTTTCGTCGTACCCGATCAAACAGAGTTGGATCGCTTAGAAGAACATTGGAAAAATCAGACCGATTATTCCAAAGACCAAAGCGGCAGTTTGACCGTCGTCGATCCAAACGGTATTACCATGAAGTTTGAAAAATAAAACAGAAGAACGGTCGGCGAAGAGTAGAAAATTGATTTGAAAAAAACAATAAAGTGGAGTGGTTGCAGATTCATTTGCGACCACTTTTTTGTCTAGATTTCGAATTAAGGGTGTGTTTTGATTGCCTTTAACGATATAATTCTTATGAAAGGCTTAGGGCGTTTCAACAGCTATAAACGTTGATTTAATAACGATGCTTGTCATTCGAGCTTGTCTTTTTCAGAGTGCTTTGGTATCTTGCTTGTAAGTTGTCTTATCAACAGGTAATTTTGATTTAGGGGGATGAAGTATTGCTAGGCGAAAAATTAAAAAAACAACGGCAGTCAATGGGATTGACTCAACAGGAGGTGGCAGATCATCTGCACGTCTCACGACAGACAATCTCCAATTGGGAAGTCGGACGGAATTTTCCAGACATTCCCATGATCATTTCAATTAGTGATTACTACCAAATCTCCTTAGACGAATTGTTGAAAGGTGATGAACAATTAATGGATAAAATGAAGAAAGACGCAGAGCTCATCAAACGAACCAAGCGAAGAAAAATTTTTGACGCAGCCTTTGTGGTGATATTGCTGCTGACGGTGCTTTTTGCTTATATAATGAGCCGGATACCGGAGCTTGCGAATCAAAGGATATTGCCGATGCTAATTGTAGGAATCGTGTTTCTTTTTACGATCCTGCGCTTCTTTCTAATTATTCCCAAAGACGATAAAGTCAGCGGAAGATACGCCCCGATAATCATTCCAAAATCATTTGGCGTCGGCTGGGCGATCAATCCTTATCATCCGTTGGGGTTAGCGCTGTTGATCGGGTTACTTGTAGTTATTGAGTTAATGATCTTTTTTGGATGAAAAATTAATCAAACTAAACGAGAAATAAGAACCTAAACACTGGATCTAATTCGGTGTTTAAGTTCTTATTTTTTTTATGAGGTCATTTTCAATGAGGGCTTCGCGTCAATTATTTCGATAATGGACGACCGCGTCTATTTTGGACCGGCTGGGTGTTTTGTTTATCCTTCACTTTATTTTTAGATAGTTGCTGCGAGTGTTCAAAGGTTTTCTTTTTCTTCTGATGCAGAAAATCCTCCAGCTTCGCCTTAGGCTGGGGCATGAATGTTCCTCCTTTCAGCAAAACTTGCAGTTAGCAATTAATTTCATAGAAATCAAATCCTTTCATTAGGACTACCTTTAGTATAAAGGAGGGATTTGC
Source organism: Enterococcus avium (assembly GCF_002891025.1). Taxonomy (NCBI): domain Bacteria; kingdom Bacillati; phylum Bacillota; class Bacilli; order Lactobacillales; family Enterococcaceae; genus Enterococcus; species Enterococcus avium. Next base: position 2,885,517 of record NZ_NBSL01000002.1, read on the forward strand.
AGGTGGAGGAGCATCCTTTTGTATAAAAAAGAAAGAGCCAGAGACAGCTCTTTCTTAACATTGTTTTTTCATCGTACGAATGATACGTTGGACACTTTTGATATCCATGTAATAGCTGCCAGCGAGATCGAGAGTACTTTTCCTATCTGGATAGTATAGTAAAACTAAATAACTGTGACATAGTTCTGTTCCTTTCTTATCGCTACATCATCGATACCTATTACTTCGACATTGGGACGATCATCTAATACCAATCGATCATATATTTGTTGCTAAAAAAGATTGCAATACCTAAAATAAAGATACTAAACGCATCGGTTCGAATTTGGAAAAGGCGGGCGAAGTAAAGAGGTTCTTTAAAAATACGGCGAGAACAGCTAGGATTCATACAACTGTATTTATAAAGATCGGCATGAAGAAACGTTTGTTTACCATGGATTGGTTTATCTTGAAGTGTTCGTTGATATGTCGCGGTTAAGATTCGGTAGACTGTACCACAAGTAGGACACGAACTTGGGGCTTTGATTTGATAAATAACTGGACTGCTTCAGAATTTTCCGAGGATCATTGCCAAAATGGTTTTCATCCAACAAAAAAGAGCAATGAGTTAGTTCGGTGTAGTTCATTCTAAAGATACTCTTTCTATCAATAGTATAAGACGGGAAGTATCAAAACAGTACAAATAGCCACAAAAAAGCAAGTACATTTGTACCTGTTTTTTTGTGGCTATAACTAAACTTGAGAAAGAACTCGATTAAAATATCTAGATTGCTTTTTTAGCATTCTTAGTTTGTAGTTTTTAGTTTATGCTTCTTGTACAATTCAACAAAGAAGACATATAAAACCGTGATTGGTAGTTCAATCACTGCAATCACTAGCATTCTTTCCATTTCTACAGATGACATTAAGAAGTAAACTAGAGTCAGTGCAACTAAACCCAAATACTCGATAATTATTTTTTTCAAATTCATATTAGATCACTCCTAATTTAATTTACTGTCGTGTAGACAATTCTTTGCGAATATGATGTATGCACCTTATCATCTGTGATAGAGATTTTTATTCTCTTACCATTGTTCGCTGCGTTGATTACTTGCTGTTTATACTGTGCTCTTGAACTCAGTTCCAGCGCGATAGAAGCTGCCCATCCATGTACACCACCCCATTTAGATGCCAAACCTTGATTAACAACTTTTAGTCTGCTTTCCTTGAGACTCTTCATCTGATTCGCTAGATCCTTTGTCTGTGCCTTGCTTAACGTATAAGAGCCTAGTGTGATTCGGGCTGCTTGTGCTTCTACAGGTGCCGTTCTTTCGGTAAGATTTATAAATCTTAAAGAACTAGTGACAAACAATGATGACAATGCAACAACAGTTACAAGTTTAATACCTTTTTGATTCATTTTTAACGCCTCCTAATATTTGGTAACTAAAACTTACCGAATTTAGGAGAGGTTTCAGAGAACTCAGTGTATTACATCCTAGAAATCATTGGTTTCTAGGTTATATTATCCTTTACCATGAGCATTACTAGCAAATAAGTTGTCTTTTCAACAAGAATGAAAAATGGCTAAGGCAACAGATAGTTGCTAAGTTGCACCTATTAGTTGCTACAAGTCTGTTTACCAATCTTGTAATATTATTTCGAAAGGAGTGTTATTATGAAAAAAATTGTTAAAGTGTTTTTGGGGACAGTTTTACTATTGATTGCTATTGGAACTCGAGAAGCAAGAGCAACAGAATTAAGCACTACCTCTGAAGCTACCTATGACTTAATTGAAGGTGGTAGACAGTCATTTCTGCTTGAAACAGAAGAAGGACTAGCAGAAGTAGAAATTTCAGAGGTTCAGAATGATTCTTTTGGCTCTCCGAGGCTTCGAGCAATAAAATCAGGTACTTACAATGTACGTTATACATCACCAAGTGCGTGGCGTGCAAACTATAGAGTATCTATTAGTAATGCTAGAATTACAGGTGCCCATTCAGCCAGTGCAAGTGCGATTACTGGTTCAATTACATCTAAACGTTTGTCTGTAACCAGTTCCACCGAGGCGAGATATTTTATCACATGGAAAAAACAAGCGATTTATATTAATTGTGGAGTACGATCAGCTATTTCGGGAAACAGCTTAAGAGTTTCTGGTTTTTAATCGATTAACTCGGCGCTGCCATCACCATAATGAAAAAATATATTATTCGCAATTAGGATAGTATTGTAAAAACTGACTATAAGACAGCAAATGCAAATTACCTTTATTAATTTATGGTAGGCGTTTGTTGTCTTATTAATTTTGTAGACAAAAACAGGAAGGATTATTCCCAAAAAAGGTACTAAGCATGAAGCTAGAGAAATAATCAAAAGTAGAAAACTATCATCTTTTGGGTTTAGCTCGCTAGTTTTCTTTTCAATAAATTTCAATTTCTTTTTATTATTTGCAATCTGATCATTATTTTCTTCTAATTTCTTCTTTAATTTTGCGTTTTCTTTAAGTAATTCATCAATTGAGACTTTATAAATGTCGCTCAACAATATCAAGTTATCCAAATAGGGATACCCTCTCCCATTTTCCCATTTAGAAATTGACTGTCTTGTAATATTTAATCTTTTTGCTACATCAGTTTGTGAAAGTCCCATATTCTCACGACTAGCTCTTAGTTGCTCCGATAAAACCATACACTCACCCCAAAACATTTTTTCTTTCATTATAGTCAATAGATATTCTTTTTGCTACAGATTTTCAGTTGCTAGTAAGGTAACGTTTAGATGCTAGGAAAAGAGGTGGAATAAGTCTTAAAAAAAAATTTAAGGCTATGATAGAAGTGTTAGTTTAAAAAAATAAAACGGATTTTCTGAAACTTGTTTCTCAAATTTCAATTGAATTTCAGCTTATTTCCGAAGAAGAAACGACTTTTAGAGACTGTTTGCTCGTAAAATTAGAGTGAGACAAGACTTATGCCATACTCTGATTAATTATTAAAAAGTTCCCCAGAAACCCACATATTTACCGTTTTTGGCGTTTAGCTTCTTTATCCTCGTTACAGGATTATAATTTTTCGAAAGATAGCCTTCATCAACTGAATAATTGAACATTACTCTGATTAATCCTGTCAATTTCTTCTCATTTTTCCAATAAGGAATAATCTGCTTAATATGAGTAGGACGAATCTCTTCAATGGTAATGATAACAAAATTTTCCTTTACAAAAGTAATAAAGAGTTTAATTGAATACGTGTTATTTCCAATAGGTCCGTCTGTTCTACCTAAAATCTCTAAATTAAGTGGATCCTCTTTCTGTGCCTCTTTTAACAACATGAAAAACACCCCTTCCAATTATTCAAAATAATTGAAAAGAGCGTTAGTCAGGCTATGAATTGTAGCGGGGCATAACTTGTAAGAATAGTTGCTTACTAAGCAATGAATAGTGTACCGATTTCTGTTTTGATTTGTTGTTTAAAGCTTTTTTAGGCGTACCAATTTATGCTATTCCCACTCCACAGTAGCTGGTGGCTTAGACGTAATATCATACACAATCCGATTGACATGAGCCACTTCATTCACGATCCGAACAGAAATTTTTTGCAAGACATCCCATGGGATGCGCGCGAAGTCTGCGGTCATACCGTCGATTGAGGTAACCGCGCGGATACCGACTGTGTAGTCGTAGGTACGGCCGTCGCCCATAACACCGACTGAGCGGATGCCTGGTAAGACAGTGAAGTATTGCCAGATGTCGCGGTCAAGACCGGCGTTGGCGATTTCTTCCCGGAGGATTGCATCTGATTCGCGGACGATTTCTAGTTTTTCTTCAGTGATTTCACCAAGGACACGGATACCAAGACCTGGCCCTGGGAATGGTTGGCGCCAAACGATTGAGTCAGGCATGCCAAGCTGTGTTCCTAATTCCCGTACTTCGTCTTTGAATAAGGTATTTAATGGTTCGATCAATTCGAACTGCATATCTTCTGGTAATCCACCGACGTTGTGGTGAGATTTGATTGTTTGAGCTGTTTCGGTACCAGATTCGATGACGTCTGTATAAAGCGTACCTTGGGCTAAGAAGGAAATGCCTTCTTGACCGGCAAGTTTAGTTGCTTCGTCGTCGAATAGGTAAACGAATTCGTTTCCGATGATTTTGCGTTTTTTCTCTGGATCAGAAACGCCAGCTAATTTATCTAGGAAACGGTCTTTAGCATCGACTTTGATGATGTTCAAGCCGAATTTTCCGCCAAGTGCTTCCATGACTTGTTCGCCTTCGTTTTTACGTAATAGACCGTGATCTACGAAGATCGATGTTAATTGGTCACCGATAGCTTTTTGTAAAAGCACCCCTACGACAGATGAGTCCACACCGCCTGATAGGCCAAGTAGGACTTTTTTGTCGCCGACTTGTTCGCGGATTTTTGCGACCTGCATGTCGATGAAGTTATCCATCGTCCAATCGCCTTTACATTGGCAAACATCTAGGGCAAAGTGACGTAATAGTTCATTGCCGTATTCTGAATGACGTACTTCTGCGTGGAATTGGATGCCGAAGAAGTTACGGTTTGTATCTTGGATTGCTGCGATTGGGCAGTCTTTGCTGGTACCGACTTTTTCAAAGCCTTCTGGTACTTGAGTTACTAAGTCGCCGTGGCTCATCCAAACGGTTTGTTCTTTTGGTGTATCAGCGAATAGGACGGCATTATCAGAAATAATTTCTAACGTTGCTTGCCCGTATTCACGGTTTTTAGCGGGTTCAACTTTTCCGCCTAGGTTATATGTGATCAGCTGCATGCCGTAACAGATTCCTAAAATTGGAATCCCTAATTCAAAGATTTTTGGATCAATGGAGAAGGCTCCTTCGTCATAAACACTATTTGGGCCACCTGATAAGATGATCCCTTTTGGATTCATGGCTTTGACTTCTTCAGCAGTGATGCGGTGGCTCAAAAGCTCTGAGAAAACACCGAATTCACGGATACGACGAGTGATTAATTGGTTGTACTGACTACCGTAGTCGAGTACGATGATTTTTTCTACGTTTGTCATTTCGGCAGAAACGTTTGTCACAATTATTACCCCTTTTCAAGTTTTATTATAAAAGAAAGCAAGCTTTCTTTATAAGCTAGTATTTACGCAAATAGATTTCATCAATGATATGATGCTTTGCCTTGTGCAAGATAATATCAGCTCGACCTCTTGTTGGCAAGATATACTCTTCCAAATTCTTCAAGTTGACATTTTTCCAGACATCCTCCGCCATGGCAAGCGCTTCTTTGCGATCACCGATTGCGTAGTCATAATAGTAGTTATCCGGATCTTTAAAGGCGGTGTCCAGCAAGGATTCGAACCGTTCGATATACCAACGCTCGACCATTTTCGGATCAGCATCGACGTAGATCGACAGGTCGAAAAAGTCACTGACATAGATTTGCTGATTGGCTGGCAGTTGTAAGGTGTTGATTCCTTCGACGATCAAAATATCCGGCGAATCGATCAGCTCGTATTCTCCATCCACGATATCGTAGACATCATGGGAATATTTTGGGATGGGAATATTTTCTCTGCCTGATTTCACTTCATTCAAGACATCGATCAGTTTCTCCATGTCGTAGCTTTCGGGGAACCCTTTGCGATCCATGATCCCACGTTCTTCTAAGACAGCGTTTGGATATAAGAAGCCATCAGTAGTGATTAATTGGACCGTCTGATGTTTGAATAGGCGGTCTAATAAGGTCTGTAATAAACGAGCGGTGGTACTTTTTCCGACGGCAACACTTCCAGCGATTCCGATGATAAACGGCGGCATCTTCACATAACGGTGCAGAAACAACCCTTTGCTTAACGTGAGCGACTCAAAATCCTTCATATAAAGATGGATCAGGTGACATAAGGGTACATAAACATCGGCCACATCTTTCATCGAGATTTGGTCATTCAAGCTTTTGATATTGTCAAGCTCTGCTTGCGTCAACGGTGTGTTTCCCGGTGTGTAGAAATCTTGCCACTGGTCGCGGGCGATCCGGAAATAGTTCCCTCTTTCGTTCATAAGAACCTCCTTATTCATATTAAAGTAACCATTTTTCAAAATCGAAAAATGAGTCCTATTTTCATGCCGTATACCATTCAACTACTAATCAAAACAAGGCTAACTCCTATTTAGGAAATTATTTTCCAAAACCTCGAAAATAATTCTGATAGTCGTTGCGCATACGATTAGTGGAACTCGTAAACTGGCATCCTTATTCATATTAAAGTAATCATTTTTCAAAAAGCGAAAAATGAGTTCAATATCATGCGCATTCCAGTCAATTTCAAGTAAAAAGCTGAACTGGCAACTGCGCTTATTCTACCATAAAAACAGTCTTAGAAAGTGTTCTATTTCCAAGAAATCCGAATAATTTCCTAACACAAAACGTTATAAGCCATTTTAGCCGAAAAAAAGTGTAAAAAGCTATCGTAATGATAGGAGTTTCATTGTTTTTTTAGTTGCGAAGGAAAAAACTAGGGAGATGTTAAGAAAAGCCAAGAAACAACCTGAAAAAGTGTATGATAGAAGCAGAAGATTTAGGAAAGTAGGTGGTGAAATGAAGAAACTGGAAGAAATGACGCTGGCGGAATTGTGGGAATTATTTCCAATTATCTTGAAGGATCATAACGTGGATTATGAGAAATGGTACGGGGAAGAAAAACAGCAGTTAACGAAATTGTTCGTTGATTTTGAGATACAACGAATCAATCATATCGGCAGCACCTCAGTCGGAGGCTTGATTGCTAAGCCGATCGTTGATATATTGCTGGAATTTCCTGATGGGTATGATGTGGAAGAAGCTTCAGCGAGGCTGAAAAATGCCGGCTGGATCTTGATGATTGAAGATAAGGAGAAACAAAGATTAGATTTGAATAAGGGCTACACATCGGAAGGCTTTGCGGAAAAGGTTTATCATCTGCATGTTCGTGCTATAGGAGATTGGGATGAGTTTTATTTTCGGGATTATCTACGAAAGTATCCAGAAGTTGCGCGGCAATATGAAGAATTAAAGCTTACGTTAAAGGAAAAGTTTGAGCACAATCGTGATGCCTATACGGATGCGAAATCGGATTTTGTGCAGAAATATAGTAAAAAGGCACGACAGGAATTCGGCCCGCGCTATTTGCCTAAATAATTTCCGCATTTCGTGCTATGATAAGGAAGAAAATTGTTAGAAGGAGTGTGTATGATGAAAAAAATCGTTTTGTTCGGAGACAGTTTATTAGCTGGAGTCATGAATGGTGAAACCAGTGATATTTTAGATAAGTATATTCTTGATGAACTGACGGAGATGGGCTTTCCCGGCTACTCATTAGTCAAGTTAGGCAAGCGCGGTGAGACTTCTTCTGATGGTTTGGCTCGGGTGAGTGAAGCCGTGGATGCAGAAGGTGATTTTGTGGTCATTTCTTTTGGAACCAATGATTCGTTGAAGCAGGCAAATTCACTTGAAACCTTTGGCGAAAATATTAGAGAAATCATTGAATCCTTTGATGCGTCAAAAGTGATTCTATTGACGACAGGTTACATCAATACAGACATTTATTCAAAGGGAGACAATGAGCGTCAACAGCTCTTCGCCCAAAAAGCGAAAATGATAGCGGCAGAATCGGGCGTTAACGTGATTGATCTGTATCACCACATGACTGTTTATCCAAAACCAAAAGAGTTTGTGCAAACATTCGACGGCATCCATCCGTCAGACGAGGGCTATCATTTCTTGGGGGCCTTGATTGCACGTGATATCAAAGAAATTTTATTAGCAGAAGGGTAAGAACATGGCAAATCATTATTATTCGGAAAATCCTGAGACGGCACACGATCTGCATCAATGGTCGTTTAAATTGGCGGGAAAAAATTTTCAATTTGTGACGGATAGCGGAGTCTTTTCTAGGGACACCGTTGATTATGGCTCACGTGTATTAATCGAGCATTTCGATGCGGAGGAGTTACCGGAAGGAACATTGCTAGATGTTGGTTGCGGCTATGGTCCAATCGGTATGGCATTGGCCTATCAGACTGGGCGTCCAGTCGAAATGATCGACGTGAATAATCGTGCGGTGGAACTGGCGCAAGGAAATGCGAAGCGCAATGGCATCGAAGCAGATATTCATCAATCGAATATCTATGAAACCTTGCATCAAAAAGAATATGCGGCAATCGTCAGCAATCCGCCGATTCGTGCAGGGAAAAAAGTCGTTCATCAGATATTAAGCGATGCAGAACCGTTGTTAAAAGATGGCGGTACACTGACCATCGTGATCCAAAAGAAACAAGGTGCGCCCAGCGCAAAAAGTAAAATGGAAGAAGTTTTCGGCAACGCTGAAATAGTGGCGAAGGACAAAGGCTACTACATTATTCGCAGTGTGAAGGAATAAATTGATCCCGTTCATTCGATATCTGGATGAACGGGTTCTTTGTCTTTAGGGAAAAGGCTTGCATGTGTGGTCGAAGAAAGGGTACAATCACATTGACTCATGTTTTTCACAAATGTGATAAGGAGGTAAGTCTATGCAAAAAGAAGAAGATAAATTATTGGTTCGCATTGCTGAAATGTATTACCAAGAAGATAAAAATCAAAGTCAAATCGCGAAAGAGCTGAATATACATCGCAGTACGATCAGTCGTTTGCTGAAGCGTTCTCGTAACGAAGGAATCGTGAATATTTCCATCAACTATGATAAAGCGGGAACCTACAGTATCGAAAAGGAATTGCAGGAAAAATTCGATCTGGAAAAGGCAATTATAGTGCAAGCGGGAACAGATTTAAGTCGTACGCAAAAGGATAAAATGTTAGCACAAGGGGTCGGTGAATACCTAACAGAGATTATTAAGGATGATATGATCTTTGGCTTTTCTTGGGGCGAAACCATGTCCGCAATACCAGAAGGGCTGACAAATTATGCGGTAGATAATATTCTCTGTGTCCCAATGATCGGCGGACCGTCTGGGCGTTTAATCAGTGATTATCATGTCAATACAATTACCTATGAAGCATCAAAAAAACTAAATGGTCGAGCATTATTGATCGACTCACCAGCTTTTCCCGAAACGGTCGCGTTGAAAAAAGCCTTGATGGAAAATGATTTTAATCAAGAATTGATCGATTATTGGCGCAAGATTGATATTGCCATTTTAGGAATCGGTTCGCCGACATTGAAGGCGAGTGAAAGCTGGAAACAGTTCTATGGCGAAGATGTGCTGGCTTATTTAGAAGGAAAAAAAGTGGTGGGAGATGTGGTGTCACGCTTTTACAATATTGAAGGCGAACACATTGAGAATAGTTTAGATGATCGTCTGATTGGAATCGATATCGCTGACTTGAAGCGAACACCGTATCGAATCGGTGTAGCAGAAGCAGTCGATAAAGCCGACGCGATTGCCAGCGCATTAAAGGGTCAGTATATTAATGTATTAGTCACGACGGAAGAAACTGCGCGAGAAGTATTGAAAAGATAGGGTGGTCCTATCTTTTTCTATTTTAAGGAGGAGCTATGCAGGTTATTCGTTTGCTTCAAACAATCTTGATTTTATTGAGCCGCAAGCAAGTTACCGCAAAGGAATTAGCGGAGCGATTCCAAGTGTCGGTCCGGACGGTTTATCGTGATGTCGATGCGCTGAGTTTGGCAGGAGTTCCAGTCTATGCTAATAAAGGGCGAAATGGCGGGATTTTTTTGGATGATTCCTATCATGTTAGTAATGCCTTGATTGATAAAGAAGAGCAGGATGATTTATTTCTTGCTTTACATTTATTGCAATCTGTAGGCTTAGCTGATACGGAGGAGCTGCTGAAAAAAATGGGTACGGTCTATGATTGGAGCGAATGGCTGGAGGTCGATTTGAGTCAGACCGAGATCACCAGCCAAACCTTTGAAAAAATCAAAGAGGCGTTATTCAATCATTGTGAGATCAACTGTGTTTATCACACTGAATATGGCCAAACCCGGCTCATATCTTTAGCACCAAAACGTGTACTGTACAAGTATCAAACGTGGTATTTGCTGGCTTGGGAATCAAGTAAGCTAGATTGGGTCTTATTTCCACTCAAACAAATTCGAGACGTTGTTTTAAAAGAGCCAATCGACTATCCGTTTCCAGAGGAAGAATTGGTGTTTCCACAGTTGTCTGTTCGGCTACGATTCAGCAAGCGGATCGCTTATAAAAAGTATGCCGAGTTTGCGGATTTTGCTTGGACGGACAATCCTGACAGTAGCTTTGATGCGACTTTGAACTTCACGGAATTCGATGATCTCTATCGTTTTTTAATTCCGCTAGGGAAAAATGTCGAAATTCTTGGCCCGGATTGGATTCGCGAGAAGGTTTTAAATTACGTTGGGGCATTTTATAAAAATCATTTTTAATATGACATGTTCTGGCACTTTTATTCGATACACTTATAGAAAAAGGAGGAGATATCAATGAAGTTTGAACAAATCATGAAACCAGATCAATGGATTCTTTCTCAAACCTTTACGGTGAAGGTCGAAGAAATTCCTCAAGTCATTGGACCAACCTTTATGAAGCTAGGCGGGTTTATTCAAGAGCAAGGAATCCAAATATTAAGTACGCCATTTGTTTCTTATAAAAATATGGATGAAAATGGCGGACTGGATGAATCAGCCATTGAGATGGAGGTTGGTTTTCCCGTGGCAGAGGAAGTCAAAAATGCTGCGGAGATCGAAAGCGACAGTTATTTCCTTCCGTCCTATAAGGCGTTATCTGCACTTTATGTCGGGCGTTATGATGATATGACTGAGCCCTATTTCGCCATGATGGATGAGATTAAAAAAATTGGCGGGAAATTCAGCGGGATTTCTTATGAGTATTATTTGAGCGACGAGGAGATACCTGAGGAACAGCAGGAAACGATTATGGAATTGGTTTACGAATAGTATCTATTTAGACGAGTTGGAGAAACTCGTCTTTTTTTTATGCCATCTTGCACTTTTGTGATTTTGTTTTAAAAAAATTGCAAAAAGTTATTGACAACGTTTTCTAGTGCGGTTACTATAAAAGTGCAACAAATGTTAAAAGTAAATCACAAATGTTAAAGGGGTATTTGCTATGGATTGGTTAGGTGTACAAGGAAAGACGGTCATTGTTACTGGAGGTTCATCAGGGATTGGCGCAGCTATCGTTGAAGAGTTATGTGATTTAAAGATCAATGTAGTGAATGCGGATTTACGCGAAGGGACATTTACTCACGAAAATTTATTTTTTAGTCAAACAGATGTTACTTCTCCAGAATCGGTGGAACAGACGGTAGCGACAACAGTGAAAAAATTTCAAACAATTGATGCAGTTGTCAATAATGCGGGTATTAATATCCCAGCCTTGTTAGTTGACGAGAAGATGTCCGAGGAAGGGAAATTCCAAATTAATGAACAGATATTTAATAAGATGATCGCGATTAATCAAAAGGGTGTCTACTTAATGGGCCAAGCAGTTGGTCGTGTAATGGTCAAGCAAGGCTATGGAGTCATCATTAATATGTCATCAGAATGTGGCTTAGAAGGTTCGGAGGGACAAAGTGTTTACGCGGCAACAAAGGCAGCGGTGAACAGCTTTACTCGCTCATGGGCAAAGGAGTTAGGGAAAAAAGGTGTCCGTGTTGTTGGAATTGCTCCTGGGATTATGGAAGAAACCGGCTTACGTACGATCGAGTACGAAACAGCGTTAGCCTATACGCGGGGAATAACAGTCGAGCAATTACGTGCTGGGTACACGAATACTAAGACAATTCCATTAGGTCGTGACGGTAAATTAAGAGAAGTAGCAGACTTAGTTGCCTACTTCATTTCTAACCGGTCAAGCTACATAGATGGTGTGACTGTTAACGTCGCTGGCGGAAAAACACGAGGGTAATTTTTGATTCTGCTGATCGTGAGAAATAAGCGGTCGGCAGAATTATAAAATAAAAAAGAACTGGGAGGAGCTTATGAACAAGGTAATTTTGGTTGCGCATGGGAAGTTGGCACACGAAATGAAAAAATCAGCAGAAATGATTTTTGGTACGCTACCGGATTTTGAATCGATCGAATTTTTGAAAGAAGAAGGATTAGACACGATCCAAGAAAAAGTTGCTGGGGCAATGAAGGAAGATGCATCATATCTGATTTTGACAGATCTATTCTGTGGGACGCCTTATAATGCCAGCTGTGCAGTTGCAATGAAGAATCCTGAACGCGAGATTGACGTGATATCAGGAATGTCGCTGCCGATTGTCTTAGAGGCAGCAAGTATGCTAGGAAGCAGTTTAACAGAGATTGTGAATCATGTTACAAAAATATCCTGCGATACAGTGAAAGCGTTTAAACAGCAGGTGATTGAAGAAGAGGAGGATTTATAAGATGCAAATCAAATTATCACGGATCGATGATCGCTTGATTCATGGACAAGTGGCAACAGTATGGGCAAAGGAAGCTGGTGCAAAGCGGATCATCGTTGTTAGTAAAGAAGTGGCTAATGATGAGATTCGTAAAACATTGGTCAAACAAGCAGCCCCGCCAGGAATCAAAGTGAATATTGTGACTCCGGAGAAAGCAGTAAAGGTCTACAATAACCCAAAATATGCAGATGAATCAGTGTTCTATCTATTTACGAATCCAATGGAAGTATTGGAATTAGTCGAAATGCAGGTGCCAATCACATCTATCAATATCGGCGGGATGCAATTCAAAACAGGACGGACACAAATCACCAAAGCTGTTTCAGTCGATCAAACAGAAGCGGATGCATTTCGCAAGCTTGAAGCAGCAGGTGTGGAGTTAGATTTGAGAGTCGTTGCGACCGATCCGAAGGGTAATTTTGAAGAGAAGCTAAAAGAAGCAGGGTTCTAAAAGGAGGCAGGATACTAGTTCCACTTTTTTCAGGTAAAAATTGTAAGCAAGATAAAATTCTATTGAGTGCTGAAAAACCTGGTGGAATGGTATACGTATTGAACATCAAACTCATTTTGAGAAAAATGATTACCTTAATATGAAATAGGAGGACACAATAATGGAATTATCAGCGTTGCAGATTGTACTTATTTTTCTTTTTTCTTGTATTTGCGGGATGGGCAGTGTGTTAGATGAATTTCAGACGCATAGACCGTTGATTGCGTGTACGATGGTTGGTCTGATTTTAGGCGATGTGCAGACGGGAATTATTCTAGGAGGAACATTAGAATTGATTGCTCTAGGCTGGATGAATATTGGGGCGGCGCAGTCACCGGATTCAGCTCTGGCGAGTGTGATTTCTACTATATTAGTCGTTGTTGGTCAGCAGGATATTCAATCAGGAATTGCGATTGCGTTGCCAGTGGCAGCGGCGGGGCAAGTATTGACGGTTATCGCACGGACAATCACGGTAGCTTTTCAGCACGCAGCGGATCGTGAAGCGGAAAAAGCAAATTTCAATAAGATTATCTTTCTTCATTTCAGTGCCTTATTCATTCAAGCCTTACGAGTAGCAATCCCAGCTACGATTGTGGCGGCTTTTGTTAACGCAGAGATGGTGACAAATATGTTGAACATGATACCAGATGTAATCACAGGAGGTTTAGCAGTTGCCGGTGGGTTCATCGTAGTTGTCGGATATGCGATGGTCTTGAATATGATGAGCGTGGCATATTTGATGCCTTTCTTCTATCTTGGATTTGTCATGGGCGGTTATTTAGAGTTTAGTTTGTTGGCGTTTGGAATTATCGGGCTAATTACTGCATTGATTTACGTGCAGTTAAATCCGAACTTTAAGAAAAACGAGGTTCAAGGAAATCAGGTCGCAGCAGTTGTCGCCGGCGAGTTAGCCGATGATGAGCTGGAAGATTAAGGAGGAGTACAAATGGAAAATACTTCAACAGTAGAAACGAAAAAAGATATTTATGCGCAATCGCAATTAACGAAAAAAGATTTGATGACAACGTTTGTCTTTTCAAACTTCCAGCAGGCGTCCTTTAACTTTGAACGGATTCATGCGTTGGCTTTTTGTGTGGATATGATTCCGACGATCCGTCGAGTGTATAAAACCAAAGAAGAACAAGCAGAAGCCTTGAAACGCCATTTGACTTTCTTTAATACGACACCAGCTGTTTGCGGACCTGTTATCGGCGTAACGATGGCGATGGAGGAAGCACGAGCAAGCGGTGCGGATATCGATGATGGGACAATCAATAGCTTAAAGGTTGGTTTGATGGGACCTTTAGCTGGTGTCGGCGATCCATTAGTTTGGGGAACCTTACGTCCGATCACCGCAGCATTAGGTGCCTCGTTGGCTTTATCTGGAAATGTGATGGGACCAATTTTATTCTTCGTAGCTTTTAACGTGATTCGCTTGGCGATGAAATGGTTTGGATTGACTTACGGCTTCAGTAAGGGAATGGATATTGTTAAAGATCTATCTGGCAACTTATTACAGAAATTGACTGAAGGTGCGACAATTTTAGGATTATTCATCATGGGGGTCCTGGTAACGAAATGGACCACTGTCAATATACCGCTAGTCGTATCGAAAACACCAGGTGCGGATGGCAAAACAGTTATTACAACTGTGCAAAATGTTTTGGATGATTTAGTTCCAGGTTTACCAGCGTTAGGTTTGACCTTGTTGATGATGTATTTACTAAAGAAAAAAGTCAGCCCAATCGTTTTGATTTTTGTGTTGTTTGCAGTAGGAATCATCGGTTATTGGTTAGGAATTTTAGCATAATATTATAGAAGAAATTAGGGGGAGCAGTAGTGAAAACGAAAGCAGTACGTTTATATGGTAAGAAGGATTTACGTTTAGAGGAATTTGAATTGCCTGAAATCAAAGAGAATGAGATTTTGGCTTCAGTCATCACTGATAGTATTTGTATGTCAACGTGGAAGTTAGCCAATCAAGGGGCGGATCATAAAAAAGCACCCAATAATCTTGCGGAAAATCCGATTATTATTGGTCACGAATTTTGTGGCGAACTGTTGGAAGTTGGCGGCAAATGGGCACATAAATATAAAAAAGGAGAGCGGTATGTTTTGCAGGCAAACTTACAATTACCGGATCGTCCAGATTGTCCCGGCTATTCGTATTCTTATACTGGCGGCGATGCAACCTACATCGTGATCACAGAAGATGTCATGAATCAGGACTGCTTGATCCCTTATAAAGGCGATACCTATTTTGAAGGCTCACTGATTGAACCATTATCCTGTGTCATTGGCGCCTTTGAAGCAAATTATCATTTAAAAGAAGGGTCCTATGAACACAAGATGGGAATCAAAGCTGATGGGAATCTATTGATCATGGGAGGGACGGGCCCAATGGGTTTATTAGCAATTGATTATGCTTTGCATGGACCCATCAAACCGAAGAAATTAGTTGTTACCGATCGTGATGCGGAAAAATTAGCTCGTGCAGAAAAGCTCTATCCAAGTCAAAACGGCATTGAAGTTTCATATATAAATGTAGCAGATGTTGAAGATCAAGTCAGTCTTTTGAAGGAAAAAGCAGATGGAGGCTTCGATGATATCTTTGTAATGATTCCAGTGGCACCAGTAGTAACGGATGCGGCGGACATGTTGAATCCGGATGGCTGCTTGAACTTCTTCGCGGGGCCGCAGGACAAAGAATTTTCAGCACCAGTAAATTTCTATGACGTACATTATTCCTTTACGCACTTTGTGGGAACGTCTGGCGGTAATACCGAGGACATGCGCAAGGCGGTAAAATTGATTGAGGATAAGCAAGTTAAAGTTGCCAATGTTGTTACCCATATTCTAGGATTGGATGCAGTAGGGGAAACCACGTTGAATCAACCAGCGATTGGCGGCGGAAAAAAATTAGTTTATACCCATAAACAATCTGAATTGAAAAAACTTTCAGAGATTGATAACAATTCAGAATTAGGCGAAATTCTAGCAGAAACAGATGGTATTTGGAGTCAGAAGGCTGAAAATTATGTTTTGAAGAATTATCCAAATATTTAATTTTCAATTAAGTAAATGAATAAATCAAACGTTTTCGCATTTTCTACTGTACCAACGTTCGGGTTTTGGTACGCAATTGATGTAACTATAAATTAAGAACTGCCGCAGAAAAGAACTGATTCTGCGGCAGTTCATTTTATAGATGTTCTTTTAAAATGACTTGATTGGCAATGTCTGAGTAGACTTCATTATGGACAGTACCGGCAGTTAATTTTTGCGTTACAGAGTACATCTTTTTCAGAAAGTGAAAGCTGTAATTTATAGGCACTGGAAAAAGAAAGTAAACTATTTATAAAAATTGTGATGAATATTGGATCACTGTTATTTGAAATTCGAGATAAAAACCTTGCCTACTTTAAAAGCTCCAAATTTACATAATCCAAGATGAATCATTCGAAAAAGGCAGAGTTCGCGACGCCTGGATTCATTTTTTCACTGTTTTGCTTATCAAAAAGATCACAGCTTAGATTTTTTTGGTTCATAATCATTTTAGAGAATTTGATACTTTTCGTTATATGTTTAATTCGCAATCATTCTATCTCGCTTTTTATGGATTTAAATAAAATGGCCAGCAGTCTTTGTTGGGGCACATCATAGTCTTTTTTCAAAAACTATCTGAATCGTGCAAAAACGGTGTAGTCTAATTAGAATTGATGCATAAATTCTTGCTGATTTTTGATGGCACCTAAAACGTCTGCTATTTGCTTAACTACTTTTTATTTCTAGGAGCCTTTAAATTCCACTTTTTTCCTACAGAATAAGCAAGAAGTCCGGCCTTTTGAAGAAAAATGCTTTCTTTCTATTTTTTCCTTTGCTACACTTAAAAAAAACGCAAAGAGAGGGACCGTGATGAAGATCACCATTAAAGAGATCGCTGAGATGGCTGGCGTGTCAGTAACGACTGTCTCACAGATTTTAAATAATAAAGGCAGCCGCTTCAGCGAACAAACGCGCAGAAAGGTTTTAGCCATTGTTGAAGAACATCAATACAAACCGGATTTTTTTGCAGCGAACTTGATTAATCGTCATTCAAAAACGATCGGGATGATCGTGCCGGACGTAACCGACTTTTTTTTCTCAAAGGTGATCGAAGGAGTAGAAAGTTATTTAAATCCTCTAGGTTATATGATCATTTTGTGTAACTCTCGCCACGATATTGAACAAGAAAAACGTTATTTAAATGAGCTGTCACATCGGTCAGTAGATGGTATTTTGTTGGCCACGCCTAATCATCTTGAGGGAGAACACAAGTTGGGCAGTGACTTTTACCGTAAACACCCGATTGTTTTGATCGACCGAGGCTTGAACGATCGCGATTGGGGCCAGCTATTAGTAGAAGAATATGCCGGGGCACAAGAAGTCCTGAGAATGTTGGTAGATAAAGGGCATCGTCATATAGGTATGTTAAAAGAGAGTCAAGGCTATTATCAATTAACTGAGCGGGTGAAGGCCTATCGGCAGGTAGTTTTTGAGTATAAATTGCCATTTGAAGAAAGCTATATTTGTTCTGGACAATTAACGATCTCCGGCGGTTATCATGCGGCAAGAGAGGTATTAAAAAATAAGAAAATCACGGCGATATTTTGCGGAAATGACGAGATGGCTCTTGGTTGCTATCAAGCGATTTATGAAGCGGGATTAAAAATTCCTGAGGACATTTCGGTCGTGGGCTTTGATGGGTTAGAAGTTAGTGAATACATGGTTCCGCCTTTGACAACTGTCTTTCAGCCGAGCAGTGAAATTGGCTTTTCAGCAGCAAAATTTTTAGTAGATGCCATTAATTTCCCTTCTCAGCGAATTCCGAATAAAATCTTCCGAACTAAATTAATTATTCGTGAGAGTGTTAAAAAAGTAGATCAGGGTTGACAACGGGAGCAGTACCCGTTATAGTAACGATGGTAGCGCTAACAGAAAGCGCTTCTGTATTTAGTAAACTGTTTTACTAAAGTGGTTTACCTTTCGCCATTTTATTGTATAATATCTTTTGAAGCTTGGAGGAAAACCTATGAGAATGGTAGATTTGATCGAAAAAAAGAGAGACGGTAACGCCCTATCAAAAGAAGAACTCGACTTCATCATTGATGGCTATACAGACGGAAGTATTCCAGACTATCAGATGAGCGCTTTATTAATGGCAATCTTTTATCAGGACATGACGGATGAGGAAATTTCTCATTTAACTTTGGCTATGGCAAACTCAGGAGACATCATTGATTTGTCATCTATTGAGGGTGTGAAGGTTGATAAGCATTCCACTGGCGGTGTTGGTGACACCACAACTTTGGTTCTTGCGCCACTTGTAGCAAGTGTAGACGTACCTGTAGCAAAAATGTCTGGACGCGGTCTTGGTTTTACTGGAGGTACTTTAGATAAATTCGAATCAATTCCCGGCTTTAAAATCGAATTATCCGATCAAGAATTTGTTGATATTGTAAACAAGAGTAAAGTAGCTGTCATCGGTCAGTCAGGAAATCTGGCTCCAGCGGATAAGAAGCTGTACGCATTACGTGATGTAACAGCGACAGTGGATTCCATCCCGTTGATTGCCAGTTCAATCATGAGTAAAAAAATCGCAGCGGGTGCAGATGCAATCGTTTTGGATGTGACTACCGGCGAAGGTGCCTTTATGAAAAACATCGATGATGCAAAACGTTTAGCGAAAACTATGGTACGCATCGGAAAGCTTGCTGGACGTCAAACGATGGCTGTGATTTCGGATATGTCTGAGCCGTTAGGCCAAGCAATCGGAAACAGCCTAGAAATCGTGGAAGCGATTGATACCTTGAAAGGAGAAGGACCAGCTGATCTAACAGAGATGTGCTATGTATTAGGTAGTCAAATGGTTGTTTTGGCAGGTAAAGCGGCGACGTTGGATGAAGCCAGAGCGATGCTAGAGGAAGCCCTGCATTCTGGTAAGGCGCTAGAAAAATTCCGTGAAATGGTTAAAGACCAAGGTGGGGATACAACGGTAATTGATCAAACGGACAAGATTTTAACCGCTAAATATGAAATTGAGTTGCCAGCTAAAACCTCGGGGTATGTCACTGATTTAGTAGCCAATGAAATTGGGATTGCAGCAATGCTGTTAGGCGCGGGACGTAAAACGAAAGAAGAAGATATCGATCATGCCGTTGGTATCAAGCTGCATAAAAAAGTCGGCGATAAAGTTGCTGAAGGCGAATCGCTATTAACAATCTACGCGAACTCCAATGAAATTGACGAAGTAGAAAAATTACTTTATGAAAATATTTCGATTGGTGAAGAGCCAAAAGAGCCTATTTTAATCCACGATATTATTACAGAATAAGTATTTAAAACTTTTTTGTAACAATAAAAAGTATATTATAATGAAAGAAGCGAGGGTCAGAAATGGAAATAAATCGAATGATCGACCACACAATTTTAAAGGCGGATGCCAGTAAAGAAGATGTAATGAAAATTATTGAAGAAGCTAAGAAATATCGCTTTTACTCTGTCTGCATCAATCCAACATGGGTGTCGCTTGCAGCCAAAGAATTACAGGGTGAACCCGTTGCAGTTTGTACGGTGATCGGTTTTCCGCTTGGAGCAAATACTACTGAAACAAAGGCGTTCGAAGCAGCAAACGCGATTCAAAACGGTGCGGATGAAGTGGATATGGTTATCAATATCGGCGAACTGAAAGATGGCAACGACGAAAAGGTTCAAAAAGACATTGAAGCAGTCGTAGCAGCCGCAAAAGATAAGGCCTTAGTTAAAGTGATCATCGAAA
Source organism: Enterococcus avium (assembly GCF_002891025.1). Lineage (NCBI taxonomy): Bacteria > Bacillati > Bacillota > Bacilli > Lactobacillales > Enterococcaceae > Enterococcus > Enterococcus avium. Next base: position 2,905,219 of record NZ_NBSL01000002.1, read on the forward strand.
CCTCTCTATTAAATAATGAAGAAAAAGTCAAAGCCTGCGAATTAGCCAAAGCGGCGGGAGCAGATTTTGTAAAAACCTCTACTGGATTCTCAACAGGTGGCGCAACAGTCGAAGATGTGCGTTTGATGCGTGAAACTGTTGGACCAGAAATGGGTGTTAAGGCTTCCGGTGGTATCCATAATGCCAAAGAAGCAGCAGCAATGATCGAAGCAGGGGCTACTCGTTTAGGTGCCAGCTCAGGAGTTGCTATTATGAACGGTCTTTCTGGTACGGGGTACTAAAAAACGGAGGCATGACACATGAGTAAGCAAGAATGGATCGATATCGCAGTTGAAGCACTCGACAAAGCGTATGTCCCATATTCGAAATTTCCTGTCGGCGCATGTCTTGTGACGAAGGAAGGAAAAACCTATCAAGGAATCAATATTGAAAATGCTTCTTACGGCTTAACGAATTGCGCAGAACGAACAGCTATTTTTAAAGCTGTTTCGGAAGGCGAAAAAGCCTTTAGTCATTTAGTAGTCGCTGGTCACACACCAGAACCGATTTCTCCATGTGGCGCATGTCGTCAAGTTATGGCGGAATTTTGCGATCCAGCGATGCCAGTAACCTTAGTCGGTGACAACGGAGTAACAAAAGAAATGACCGTTGAAGAGTTACTGCCGTATACTTTTACTGACAAAGATTTATAAACCATGTTCATTCAGTCGCAGGACTGTTGAAAAAAACATATTTAGGGGGCTTTACAGAAATGAAAAAAGCAAAATTATTTGGCCTAGGTACCGTAGCAATGGCAGCGTTGCTGACTCTAGGAGCTTGCGGCGGCGGTAATGGCGGCGGTTCAACTGATTCTTCAGGCGGAGCGGCCAAAGACGATGCAAAACACAGTGTAGCAATCGTAACAGACATTGGTGGGGTGGACGACCGTTCATTTAACCAAAGTGCTTGGGAAGGTCTTCAAGCATGGGGTAAAGAACACGATATCAAAAAAGGTACTGGCGGATATAACTATATCCAATCAAACGATGCTTCTGAATATGAACAAAATATTTCACAAGCTGTTACTAACGGTTTCAAAACAGTTTTCGGGATTGGTTACTTACTAGCTGACCCAATCTCAGCAGCAGCAGATCAAAACCCAGATACAAACTTCGTTATCATTGACTCAGTGATTGAAGACAAAGATAACGTTGCTTCGGCAACATTTAAAGACCAAGAAGCAGCTTACCTAGCAGGTGTCGCAGCTGCTGAAACAACAAAATCAAATAAATTAGGTTTTGTCGGTGGTGAAGAAGGTGCCGTAATCGACCGCTTTGAAGCTGGTTTCGTTCAAGGGGTAAAAGATACTGCTAAAAAATTAGACAAAGACATTTCTGTAGACGTACAATATGCGGCTTCATTTGGTGATCCTTCTAAAGGGAAAGCTTTGGCAGCGAATATGTACAATGCTGGCGTAGACATCATTTATCATGCTTCAGGCGGTACTGGTCAAGGGGTCTTCTCAGAAGCGAAAGCACGTAACGAAAAAGCTGACGAAGCTGACAAAGTTTGGGTTATCGGTGTCGATAGCGACCAACAAAACGATGGCAAATATAAATCTAAAGACGGTAAAGAAAGCAACTTCTGTTTGACTTCAACACTTAAAGGCGTGGGCGCAGCGGTTCAATCAATCTCTACGGATGCATTGAATGACAAATTCCCTGGCGGCAAACACTTATCATTTGGTTTGAAAGACGGCGGTGTTGATTTAACAGACGGCTATCTTTCAGACGATGCGAAAGCAGCTGTTAAAGAAGCAAAAGAAAAAGTTTCTGCTGGCGACATCAAAGTTCCAGAAACTCCTGAAAAATAATTATTCAGGTGACCATAGTCTCCAACGCGTGAGGCTATGGTCCTCTTTTAAAAAAAGTTTTCTTCTTTTAGACAAGTCACAGCCTGTGCTTGATTTGTCTAAGGGAAGAACGCCCTTAGCGTTGCAATGTTTTGTCAGGTTTTAAAAAGCGATAGGATGTGAAAAGAAAGTGACAGAAGAACAAAATGTCATTGAGATGCGCAATATCACCAAGCAATTTGGTACGTTTAAAGCGAATGACAACATCAATCTTCAGATTCGAAAGGGCGAGATTCACGCGCTTCTAGGTGAAAACGGCGCTGGAAAATCAACATTGATGAATGTCTTGTCTGGGCTATTACAGCCAACTTCTGGTGAGATTCTAATGGATGGTCAACCCGTCGATATCTCAAGCCCAACGAAAGCCAATCAATTAGGGATCGGAATGGTCCATCAGCATTTCATGTTAGTTGATGCCTTTACCGTCACAGAGAACATTATTTTAGGCAGCGAGCCGAAGAAAAACGGCATGCTGGACAAAAAGAAAGCTAAAGCTGAGATCGTGCGTTTATCTGAAGAATACGGGTTAAAAGTTGATCCAGACGCTTATATCCGCGACATTTCAGTGGGTATGCAGCAGCGGGTCGAAATTTTGAAAACCTTGTATCGTGGTGCGAATGTTCTGATTTTTGATGAACCAACGGCTGTATTGACACCGCAAGAAATTGATGAGCTGATTACGATTATGGAAGGCCTAATTAATGAGGGCAAATCGATTATTCTGATTACTCATAAGCTAGATGAAATCAAAAAAGTCGCGGATCGCTGTTCCGTTATTCGTCGAGGACAATACATAGGAACGGTCGACGTCAAAGATGTCAGCTCGCAGCAATTAGCGGATATGATGGTGGGACGTTCTGTTTCATTCAAAACAGATAAGGTACCAGCAACGCCAGGCGAAGTCGTTCTTTCAATTAAGAATCTTGTTGTAAAAGAAAGTCGTGGCTTAGAGGCAGTGAAGAATCTTTCGCTGGATGTCCATCGCGGGGAAGTTGTCGGAATTGCCGGAATTGATGGCAATGGACAAACCGAGCTGATCCAAGCTCTTACTGGTTTACGTAAAGTCGAAAGTGGAACAGTCACAATTAGCGGAAAAGATGTAACAGGCAAAGCGCCGCGTCATATTACTGAAACAGGCGTCGGACATGTGCCGGAAGACCGTCATAAATATGGTTTGATTTTGCCGTTGCCATTATCGGAGAATATCGCGCTGCAATCATACTACCATGAACCATTTAGTAAAACGGGTATTTTGAACTACGGTGAGATTGATCGTTACGCGAAGCGCTTGATTGAAGAATACGATGTACGGACAACCAGTGAAAAAGCACCAGCGGCTTCACTATCAGGCGGGAATCAGCAAAAAGCGATTATCGCACGAGAAGTCGATCGTGATCCAGATCTGCTGATTGTATCACAGCCAACTCGTGGACTGGATGTTGGGGCGATCGAATATATCCACAAGCGTTTGGTTGAACAGCGCGACAAGCAAAAAGGCGTGCTATTAGTAAGCTTTGAGCTGGATGAAATTTTAAATGTCTCTGACCGTATCGCGGTTATTCATGCAGGGGAGATCGTTGGTATCGTAGATCCGAAAGAAACTTCTGAAAACGAGCTTGGGCTATTGATGGCCGGCTATAGTTTAGAAGAAGCGCGAGCAGAATTAGCAAAGGCTGGTGAGATAAATGAATGATCGCTCAGAAAGAATTAGAAATATTTTAGTACCGATTATTTCAGTTATTTTAGGATTTGTTCTTGGTGCTGTTTTGATGTTAGTATTTGGGTTTAACCCAATCGAAGGTTATAATGCAATGTTTAGCTCCGCATTCCAAAGCAAAATGTCTATCGGAGAAATTTTGGTTGGTGCGGGACCGTTAATCTTTACTGCGCTGGGGTTCTCAGTAGCCAATTCAGCTGGGTTCTTTAACGTCGGGCTGTCTGGGCAAGCGCTCTGCGGCTGGGTCGCAAGTATCTGGGTCGCATTAAGCATGCCGGATTCACCGAAATTCGTTGTTTTGCCATTAGCGATCATAGCTGGTGCTTTAGCCGGAGCTGCGGCTGCAGCGATTCCTGGATTATTGCGTGCATTCTTTGGAACCAGTGAAGTTATCGTAACCATTATGATGAACTATGTGATTTTGTATGTAGCGAATCATATCGTTAATCATGTAATGTCACCAGATATCATTTCAAATAAGGGTGTAACTAAAGGTGTCGGCTTGAATGCATCATTACGCGAACCTTGGTTAACAAACTTATTTGGCGGTTCGCGGGTCAACATGGGTATTATTTTAGCGTTAGTCTTCTTAGTGCTTGTGTGGTTCTTAATGAAGCGAACAACGCTAGGGTTTGAAATTCGTTCCGTTGGTTTGAATCCTTTTGCCTCTGAATATGCAGGGATGAGTAGTAAACGCACGATCGTGATCTCCATGATCATTTCAGGTACCTTAGCTGGCCTTGGTGGTGTCGTTTATGGACTAGGAACATTTATGAATTACTTTGTTCAAGGAACATCAGTCAGCATAGGGTTTGATGGAATGGCGGTTTCACTGTTAGGAAACGGAAGCTCAGTGGGAATTTTACTCTCCGCACTGCTGTTCAGTATCTTGAAGCTCGGCGGACAAGGGATGCAGTTTTCAGGTATTCCAAGTGAATTAGCCAATAGTGTAATTCCGTTGATCATCTTCTTCGTAGCCATCAACTACATCGTACGTGTTGGTCTAGCAAAAGTCATGGGCGGTAAAAAAGAAGTTGCTACTGTCCAAGAAATAGAAAGTGCTCCGAACGAAGAATCTGAAAAAGGGGGCAAAGTCTGATGAATATGGATTTAGTAGCTTCAATTATTGCTCAGACACTTGTGTATTCAGCACCGTTGATTTTAACGGCTTTAGGTGGTGTCTTTTCTGAACGCAGCGGGATCGTTAACGTTGGTTTGGAAGGAATCATGGTTGCCGGGGCATTTAGTTCAGTGGTCTTTAACTTAGCTTTTGCCGATCAGTTTGGTGCAATGACTCCTTGGTTGGGTGTTTTAGTCGGTGGTTTAGCAGGGATGGCATTCTCCTTACTGCATGCTGTTGCGACAGTTAGCTTCCGTGCAGACCACATCATCAGTGGTACAGTAATGAACTTATTAGCACCGCCATTAGCAATTTTCTTGATCAAAGTGATTTATGGAAAAGGTCAAACAGATACGATCCAACAGCAATTTGGTTATTTTGATTTTCCAGGATTGAGTAAGATTCCTGTACTTGGTGATCTGTTCTTTAAAAATACAAGTTTGCCAGCATACTTTGCAATTTTAATTGCGGTACTTTCTTGGTTTGTGATCTTTAAAACGCGTTTTGGTTTGCGATTACGTTCTGTCGGTGAAAACCCGCAGGCAGCTGATACTTTAGGAATCAATGTTTACGCATTACGTTACTCAGGTGTGTTGATTTCTGGTTTCCTTGGCGGAATGGGCGGAGCAGTCTTTGCACAATCCATCGCTGGACGCTTTGCACAAACAACCATCGCAGGTCAAGGGTTCATTTCACTAGCAGCGATGATCTTTGGTAAATGGAATCCATTAGGTGCGATGGGAGCTGCGATCTTCTTCGGATTCGCGCAAAACTTGAGTATCGCAGGATCAAATTTACCGATCATTTCACAAATTCCAGATGTGTATCTACAATCGGCACCATACGTCTTAACCATTGTGGTATTGGTCATTTTCTTAGGAAAAGCAGCAGCACCAAAAGCAGACGGTGTCAATTACATCAAATCAAAATAATTCTTTCGTTTTCAAAGGGTGGGGCTATGGGACAATGTTCTTAGTCGCGCCCTTTTTGCCAGTCCAACTTTCGCAGTTGCTCAAGGTCGGACTGGCAAAAATAAAATCTTAAAAGCAGGCATAAATACGCGAGGTTTAGTTGGATGGTATGCGTGATGAGGATCAAACTAACTTTTTCGCTTTTTGAAAAAGTTAATACCATAATGCGAATTAGCTGCGAATCAATTGCCCAAGCGCATTATAATAGCGGAATCGCATGCGTACGAAGATGAAATCACTTTTCGCGGTTTTCGAAAAATGAATTCCGCTAAACTGGGCTAGTTGCCAGTCCAACTTTCGCAGTTGCTCAAGGTTGTACTGGCAAAAATAAAATCTTTAAAGCAGGCATAAATACGCGAGGTTTAGTTGGATGGTATGCGTGATGAGGATCAAACTAACTTTTTCGCTTTTTGAAAAAGTTAATACCATAATGCGAATTAGCTGCGAATCAATTGTCCAAACGTATTATAGTAGTGGAATCGTATGCGTACGAAGATAGAATCATTTTTCATGGTTTTCGAAAAATGAATGCCGCTAAACTGAGCTAGTTGCCAGTCCAACTTTCGCAGTTGCTCAAGGTCGGACTGGCAAAAATAAAATCTTAAAAGCAGGCATAAATACGCGAGGTTTAGTTGGATGGTATGCGTGATGAGGATCAAACTAACTTTTTCGCTTTTTGAAAAAGTTAATACCATAATGCGAATTAGCTGCGAATCAATTGCCCAAGCGCATTATAATAGCGGAATCGTATGCGTACGAAGATAGAATCATTTTTCGCGGTTTTTGAAAAATGAATTCCTACAAGTTGAGCTAGTTGCCAGTCCAACTTTCGCAGTTGCTCAAAGTCGGACTGGTAAAAAAGTTAATCCTTTAAATCGAATTAGCTGGGTGTTTCATAATTTAGCAAGGCGTAGCTTTTATTTTACGGAACACTAAGAACCCAATATACTGGAGCTGTGACAATTAGTTTAACAGCACAAAGGTTTTGTTAAATATATAAGTGGGATTCGTCTTACTTATTTTGATATAAATAAATAGAAAGAGGGAATAGAAATGTTTAAGCGCATTCACTTAGTCGTAATGGATTCAGTTGGTATTGGAGAAGCACCGGATGCTGAAAAATTTGGAGATGTCGGTTCAGATACTTTAGGTCATATTGCAGAAGAGGCTGGATTGAACATTCCGCATTTGGAACAGCTTGGTCTTGGAACGATTCGTCCACTGAAAGGTGTGAAGGATGTTTCGGAGCATGATGGCTATGCGACAAAACTAGAAGAAATTTCTGTCGGTAAGGACACAATGACAGGTCATTGGGAAATTGCTGGATTGAATATCCAAACACCTTTCCGCGTTTTTCCAGAAGGATTCCCACAAGAATTGCTTGATCAAATCTCTGAGTTTTCTGGTCGCGGAATTATCATGGGTGCCAACAAGCCTTATAGCGGAACTGAAGTTATCAAGGACTTTGGCGAAGAACAAATGAAGACTGGCGATTTGATTATCTACACGTCTGCTGACCCTGTATTACAGATTGCAGCACACGAAGAAATCATTCCGTTAGAAGAATTGTACAAAATTTGTCAATATGTTCGTGATATTACGAAGGACGATCCTTACATGATTGGTCGGATTATCGCACGTCCGTATGTTGGTGAACCAGGTAACTTCACACGTACTAGCAACCGTCACGACTATGCCCTTGATCCATTTGGTAAAACTGTTTTAGATTCATTGAAAGACAATGGTAAAGATGTGATTGCGGTTGGTAAAATCAACGATATCTTTAATGGCCAAGGAATTACGGATGCTGTTCGTACAAAGAGCAACATGGATGGCGTTGACAAGTTGTTAGAGGTAATGAAAAATGATTTTACTGGCTTGAGTTTTACGAATCTCGTTGATTTTGATGCTTTGTTTGGTCATCGTCGGGATGTTGTCGGCTATGCTCATGCGATTGAAGAATTTGATTTACGAATTCCAGAAATTTTAGATGCGATGCAAGACGACGATCTATTAATGATCACTGCTGACCACGGGAACGATCCAACATTTACTGGTACAGACCATACTCGTGAATATGTACCTTTCTTAGTTTACAGCAAGAAAATGGTGGCACAAGGGAAATTACCGCAAGGCTACTATTCAGATATCGCTGCAACGATTGCTGAAAACTTTGACGTGCCCGCGACAGAAAATGGCGAAAGCTTCTTAAAATTATTGAAATAAAAAATATTCTATATAAGGAGACGTTTATGACAGACTTACAAGATAAAATTCAACAAACAGCAAGCTATATTCAAGAAAAAGGAGTAGCAGATGTTGCATTTGGATTGATCCTAGGTTCAGGACTAGGTGAATTAGCAGAAGAAATTGAAAACCCTGTAGTGATCCCGTACAACGAAATTCCACATTTCCCTGTTTCAACAGTGGTTGGTCACGCGGGACAATTAGTCTATGGAAAATTGTCAGGAAAAAATGTATTAGCGATGCAAGGTCGTTTCCATTACTATGAAGGAAACCCAATGGATACAGTGACTTATCCTGTTCGTGTCATGGCAGCATTAGGCATTCATTCAGTGGTTGTGACAAATGCTGCGGGCGGTGTGAACGAAGGCTTCCAACCAGGGAATTTAATGCTGATCACCGACCATATCAATTTCATGGGCACTAATCCGTTAATCGGACCAAATGATGAAAACATGGGTCCACGCTTTCCAGATATGAGCGCAGCTTATACGAAAGAATACCAAGAAAAAGCGCGTGAAGTAGCAAATAAATTGGCTATCGATTTGCAAGAAGGAGTCTACATAGGCTTCACTGGACCAACTTATGAAACGCCAGCGGAAATTCGGATGGCTCGTACAATGGGCGCGGATGCTGTTGGAATGTCAACCGTACCGGAAGTCATCGTGGCGGCTCACAGTGGACTGAAGGTCCTAGGAATTTCTTGTATTACCAACTTAGCGGCGGGTATGCAGGCGAATTTAAACCACGCTGAAGTTGTGGAAACGACGGAACGTGTCAAAGAAGACTTCAAGAAATTAATCAAAGAAACCTTAGCAGTGTTATAATCGTATAAAAGTAAGTATATTATTGGGAGGAATACAATGAGCGTTCATATTGAAGCGAAACAAGGGGAGATCGCAGATAAAATTTTACTGCCGGGAGATCCGTTACGGGCGAAATTTATCGCGGAAAATTTTTTAGAAGATGCGAAATGCTATAACAATGTACGAGGCATGTTAGGCTACACAGGAACTTATAAGGGTGAACGTGTGTCTGTACAAGGTACTGGGATGGGGATGCCTTCTGCTGGTATTTACGCACAAGAACTGATCCAATCTTATGGCGTGAAAAAATTGATTCGTGTGGGAACCTGCGGCGCGTTGTCTAAAGATGTTCACGTGCGTGATTTGATCATTGCTCAAGGAGCGGTGACAAGTTCTTCAATGGTGAAAAAACATTTTCCAGATTTCCACTTTGCACCGATTGCTGATTTTGATCTGATGATGAAATCTTATAAAGTGGCGATGGAAAAAGGCTTTACTACTCATGTTGGGAATGTATTGTCAGAAGATACCTTCTACAAAGATGATTTAGCACCAACCTTCAAATTAGCGGAATATGGTGTCTTAGGTGTTGAGATGGAAGCTGCAATCTTGTATTACTTAGGCGCGAAATTCCATGTTCAAGCATTAGGGATCATGACGGTCAGCGACCACATGGTGACGGGTGAAGAAACAACTTCAGAGGAACGTCAAAATACCTTTAAAGATATGATGTATGTAGGGTTGGAAACGTTGATTGCAAAATAAGATCTTAATCGCTCTTCATTCGTGAAGGGCGGTTTTTCGTGTATTTTAAGAATACTAGGTATAATAGAAGAAATGCTTAGTAGGAGGGCAATATGAAAGTAGTTGTACGCAAACGCACAGTCGGTAATATTCCTTTGCTTGAAGTCGTTGCAGAGGATAAAATCTATGAACCGCTGCCGCTGATTATTTATTATCATGGATGGCAAACGGCAAAAGAATTAGTGCTGACTCAAGGTCGAAAATTAGCAGCGAAGAATTTTCGGGTATTGCTGCCAGATGCCGCGAATCATGGTGAACGTAAGACGAAAACTTCGGAGATTCCTTCCCTGACTTTTTGGGATAGCATCCAAACAAATTTATACGAGTTCGGTTTTTTGGTGGATTATTTTGAAAACCTTGGATTGGTCATGGGGAAAATCGGAGTTGGCGGGATTTCGATGGGCGGAATTACCACCTGCATGCTATTAACTCAGCATCCAGAAATCAATGTAGCCGCTTGTGTAATGGGTTCACCGGCTCCGATCAAGTATCGCGAACGAATTGCTATGCATGCTGGCGAATTAGGATTCTATTTACCGAAGGATTATCGACAACTGACTTCGTGGTTAGAAGCGTATGATTTATCTTTAGATCCGGAAAAGGTTGCGGGACGTCCCTTATTCTTTTGGCATGGGACAGAAGATGAAAAGGTGCCTTATCAGCATACTGCTGATTTTATTAAGGCGAATCCGCAAGTCAATATTACCTTTGTCAGCGCAGAGGAACGGCACTTTGTTCAGATTGCTACGATGGATCAGATTACAGAATTTTTTGCGGATAACTTAGGTATATCTGAGCGAACTTAGTTCCATTCTGGAAAACTTTGGTTTATGCTTATTGGATAGAAGTGAACAGTAGGAGGAAAGTTAAATGGAGAATTTTGATTTTCATGTAACGACGGATATTCGTTTTGGTAAAGATCGCTTGGCCGAATTGCCGGAAGTATTAAATCAATACGGCAAAAAGGTCTTGATTGTGTATGGTGGAGGCAGTATCAAAAAGATCGGTTTATACGATAAAGTGATGGAGCAGCTGAAGACGAACGGCAACGAAGTCTTTGAATTAGCCGGTGTTGAACCAAACCCACGAGTAGAAACAGTACGTCGTGGTGCAGAGATTTGTCGTAAAGAAAATGTTGACGTGATTTTAGCAGTCGGTGGCGGTTCAACGATCGACTGTGCGAAGGTCGTCGCGGCGGCGACTAAATTTGAAGGAGATGCTTGGGATTTAGTCTTGCAGCGTCGAAAATATCAAGGTGGCGCATTACCATTAGTGACGATTTTGACATTAGCTGCAACTGGTAGTGAAATGAACAGCGGTGCAGTAATCTCAAATCTTGCCACTCATCAAAAATTAGGCACTGGAAGCAAATCAATGCTTCCAAAGGTTTCTTTCTTAGATCCACAGAATACTTTTAGCGTAAACAAGTATCAAACAGCGGCAGGCTCGGCTGATATCATGAGTCACTTGATCGAAAATTATTTCAAACGGACAGAAGGAACCGATGTCCAAGATTCTGTTTCTGAAGGCTTGATGCGTTCAGTGATCAAAAATTGTCCGATCGCGTTGAAGTATCCTGATGATTACGATGCCCGGGCGAACCTGATGTGGGCAAGTACCTTAGCCTTGAACGGCTTAACTGGCAGCGGCAAACCCGGCGCATGGTCTTGTCATCCAATGGAACATGAATTGAGTGCCTTTTATGATATTACTCATGGTGTTGGTTTAGCAATCTTAACACCGCGTTGGATGGAATATGCTCTGAATGATGAAACAGTCGATAAATTTGCCAGCTATGCATGGAATGTCTGGAACGTTGAAGAAAAAGTTCCAATGTTGGCGGCTCGTATCGGAATTCAAAAGTTATATGATTACTTCAAGGCCTGCGGTATTCCGATGACCTTGCCAGAAGTTGGCATCAATGAGGAGAAATTCGATGAAATGGCGAAACAAGCGGTAGCTCATAGCACGATTAAGACCGATGCGTTTGTGCCATTGGACGAAGCAGCGGTGAAGGAAATCTTTACAGCTTGCTTAACAGAAAGCAGTTTTGAATAATTCCATTAGACTGAAAAACGGCGACTCATGACGAGTCGCCGTTTTTGTTTGGCATGATAAAATGTAAAATTCGTGCAAGTGTTTTCCGCAGAATTTCTGTAACTTTAGGGTGAGACAGTAAATAAGTAATAAAGCCGCTGCCAGCAACTAAGAGAATTAAATGAAGCAGAGGATTTTTTTCAAATTGTGTAAATTCTACTAATGGCGCCACTAGATAAACATGAAGCAGGTAGATAGCCAAGGTTCGTTGTCCCCATGCTGTGAAAAAATGAGGTTTATTATTAACGAGGGCCAAAAAGACGAAAATAAAGGCAAAGCCAATTCCGTATAAAAAGACGATCGTCAGTAAATTTTGCAGTAAAGGAACGGGAAAGAACGCATATGCACGATCTCGCCATAAAAGTTCCGGCGGCAAATTATTCTTGGTCCAAAGATAAGCGTTAATAATTCCAAAAATAATAATTCCAAAACTGATTGCTCTTCGAAAAGGAATCTTGCGGATTCGAGCGACGTGTTCGGGAGTCGTATAATACCCCGCTAAAAAATAAGGCAGAAAGCCTAAGGTTCGTGCCATTGCCATATAGGTCCCAAATTCGGTCAGAAAACCGGAGAAAATTCCGATAATAAAACTTAAAATTAAGATTCTCCGTACTTTTACGAGGTCAGGTAGCAATAAACGCCAGATAAACATACAATATAAATACCAAAGGGTCCAGCCTGGACTTAAGATCATGAACTGGTCGATCTTGCCGATGGCCAGCATGATCAGAGTCAAAATTAAATTTAATAGCAGATAAGGGACAAGGAAGGTTTCCACAGCTGTGGAGCGACCTTTTTTAAGATTTTTTGAGAAATAACCGGAAATAAAGATAAAAACCGGCATATGGAAAAGGTAGATGAAGACGTAGAGAAACTCACCGACCTTGTTATCTAAACGAAAATATTCCAACGCGTGTCCTAAGACCACGAGCAAAATCAGGATGCCGCGAATATTATCGTAAAGGTATTCACGATTTTGTTTTGTGATTGTGGACACCTCCTTCAGATTCCGTTATGCTTAAGAAGCAGACTGCGATAGTCCACCGTGTCTATTGTAGCATGAAACGTCGAGTTCTATGCGATTATGTGGGAATTATTTGGAGGATAAAGCGATGCGCTATTCAGCAAAATTAGTAAAGAATGTTTTTAAAGTCATCAATATGAAAAAGCTTGTGGGAGCAACAATGGTAGATCCGCCAAAACGTCGGCGTCTAATTAGCCGTCAACTTTCGCAAACAGATATCCCGCAAAAAATCGCTGAAATCGATGGACATCAATTAATCACGTTATTTCCAGGTCATCCTACGAGACGTCATGTGTTTTATCTACATGGCGGAGGGTATGCGCTAGAAGCATCGCCATTTCATAAAGAAATTCAAGAGCGTTTTGTGAAACGCTATAATTTAAAAGTAAGCTATTTCGATTATCCCTTAGCACCTGAGAATACGGCAGAAAAGACGGTACCTCTAACGGAGCTGGCCTTTCGCCAGTTGGCGTACTTATATCCAGATGACTGCTTTTTCCTATTTGGTGATTCTGCTGGCGGCGGATTAGCGATGAGTCTGGCACAGCACCTACGGAATATTGATCTGCCGAAGCGGCCAAAGAAAATCGCCTTAGCCTCACCATGGTTAGATGCGTCATTGAGTGACCCGCGTTCTCAGGAATTGCAGAAAAAGGATGTTTTATTAGAAAAAGACTTGTTGGCGGAAGCTGGCGAAAATTATGCAGGGGAATTACCGTTGACCGATCCGATGGTTTCGCCGATTTATGGTAATTTTGATCAGCTTGGGGAACTTCTGGTCGTTGCTGGCACTGATGAAATTTTATATCCTGACGTACTGCGGCTGCAGGATCGCATTAAACGCAGTCAAGGAACCACGATGCGTCTAGAGGTTGTGGAAGGAATGATGCATGATTTTGTCGTTTATCCATTAAAAGAATCACTCCCATACGTTGATCAAATTGGTGAATTTTATCAATAATGAGCTAGAAAACAACTTAACCAGATAAAGGAGGGGAAGGATGGCACAAAAAACAAAACAGCGCGCTCCTTGGCAGCAGAAAGTTATTCAAATGGCACCAGCCATTGGCCTAGCTGCCTTTATTATTATATTGATCTACATTAGACATTCTGGAATTTTTAGTTCTGTCGCTGATTTGCAGCATTTTATCAAGAATTTTGGTAACTTTGCTATTGCAGCCTTTATCGTTGTGCAGGCCATCCAGCCGATTGTACCTTTCTTACCTGGCGGGTTTGCTACGATTGTTGGAATGCTGATGTTTGGTAATATTCCAGGAGTTTTGTATAGTTATATAGGATTGGTGATTGGAGAAGTCGGATTGTTTCTATTGGTTCGCCGTTTTGGTTCGAGATTTGCTCGGCTCGTCCTGTCTGAGAAAAATTTTGAGAAATTTGAGACGACGTTGCAAGACCATACTCAAGACATCAAAAAGCTATTGATTGTTTGTTTTATATTTCCATTTTTGCCAGATGACCTAACCTGTCTGGTTGCGGGAATGACGGATCTCTCTTTTCGGGAGTATCTGAAGATCGTATTGATTTTTAAAATCTGGTCGGTGGCTTCCTACGGCTATTTCTGTTTATTCGTCTTAAATAAAACATTCGCTGGTCTTTAAAATTAGAATCGAAACAAGCAAGGGACTGATTTTATCGAATCAGTTCCTTCATTATTGATTTAAAATGAATAGGAGAGAAAATGAAATGATTCGTTACGGTATTTTAAGTACAGCTCAAGTTGTTCCACGTTTTGTGGCAGGAGTGAAGGAAAGTCAAGGTGGTACAGTAACGGCAATTGCATCTCGTGAAATCAAAAAGGCCCAGAAAATGGCTCAAGAGTTAGACATTCCACAAGCTTATGGCAGTTACGAGGAGCTTTGTCAAAGTGAAGATGTGGATATTGTTTATGTGGCGGTCTACAACAAGGGGCACTATGACGCCGCAAAATTAGCATTGTTGAATAATAAACATGTTCTATTAGAAAAGCCTTTTACTATGACGCTGGCTCAGGCGGAGGAATTATTTGCGCTGGCTAAAGAACGCAATTTATTTTTAATGGAGGCGCAAAAGGCGCTATTCCTGCCAATCACCAAACAAATTCAGCAGGTGATTCAAAAAGGAAAAATCGGAACGCTGCGCTGGTTAGATTCAGTAACAGCCTATCCCAACATTGATCATATTTCGTGGTTCCGTGATTTAAGTGCGGGCGGTGGTGTTTTTCGAGGAGCCGGAACGTATCCGTTAGAATACATGCAGCATTTATTAGGGGCTTCACCTGAGGAATTCAAAGGAACGCTGACTTTTCCAGAAGGACAATCTGACGCGCAAGCGCAGGTAACTTTGAATTTTCCAAACGGTGTGATTGGTACGATCTTTTTGACTGTCGATCTAGATCTATCAAAGCGAATGATTATTTACGGAGAAAAGGGAAAAATCATTATTCCTGATTTTTGGAAAACAGATACAGCTGAAATTCATTATAATGATGGGCAAAAAGAAACGCTTCACAGTAATCAACACAGTGAGTTTGTTTTTGAAGTCGATCATGTGAATGCTTGTCTGGAGCAAGGATTACTGGAAAGTCCAATTGTCACCAAAGAATTGACCTTGAAAACAGTGGCGATCACGGAAGCAATTTATAAGAACTATCAAAAATGATTGTCAAAGACTAAGCGGATGTGCTATAGTTTGTCTCATGCGACGAGTCGAGTGGATCTGAAAGATTGATCCTTCGATACCAGAGGCACACGACGCAAGTCACCTGTCGGATTTCAGGGTGTCGGAAAGAAGCTTAGTGGACGAAGAACCTTTCTATCAATTATTTGGTACTGGGAGAACCCCTCTTAGAATTTTATTCTAAGAGGGGTTTTTTGCGAGTTACGCTTTTCGCAGTTTAATAAGAAAAGAGCATTGATCTCAGATTTTGAACAAGTAAATAGTAGTGGTGTTTAGCGGAATCGTATGCGTGGCGAGAATAAAACTCATTTTCCTGGTTTTTAGGAAAATGAATACATTATGACTGAGCTAGTTGTCAGTTATGCTTTTCGCAGTTTGTTAATTGATGAGATGTATCTATGTTTTCTAGCATAAATAGTAGATAAGCTGTTTAGCATAATGATATGCGAAACGAAAATAAAACTCATTTTCTCGATTTTTTGAGAAAATGATTTCCTATAGAAAGAAAAACTAAATTAACGATGAAAGAATCCCTTGACCTTTACGTTACGTCAAGGTGTAAGATGTTCTTGTCAGGAGGTACAAAATGAACTATACAGTGAAACAAATGGCGGAAATTTCAGGTGTCAGTGCACGGACGCTGCGATTTTATGATGAGCGCTCATTATTAAAGCCAGCTTTTTTAAGTGAGGCAGGCTATAGGATGTATACCGAAAAAGAAATTGATCGGCTGCAACAGATTCTTTTGTACCGCTCGATGGGGATTCCATTGAAAACAATTAAGGAATTAGTGGACCGACCTGACGAAAAAGTCGCGGATACGTTGATTCAGCAAAAAATCCAATTGGAGCAAAAGCGCCAAGAACTTGATCAGCTGCTGGAAACAATCGATAAGACCTTGCGTTACTATAAGGGAGAAATAATTATGACGAATAAAGAAAAATTTGAAGCCTTCAAACAAGAAAAGCTCACAGAAAATGAAGCAAAATACGGACAAGAAATCCGTGAAAAATATGGAGAAGAAACGGTCGAGGCCTCGAATCAAAAATGGCAAAATATGAGTGAGGCCGATTATCAAAAAATGCAGGCAACAGAAGCTGCGTTAACTGAGAAATTGAGTAACTATTTGACAGAAGAGACACCGACTTTGGCTAAAGAAATTTATCAGTTGCATAAAGAGTGGCTGAGCTTCAGCTGGAAAGCCTACTCCGGTGAAGCTCATAAGGGATTGGCTGAGATGTATTTAGCTGACGAACGTTTCACTCAATATTATGACGAAAAAAGCGGGGCAGGAGCAACAGAAGCGTTGGTGCAAATCATTCAGACATATGCGTAAAAAAATCGAGCTGCGGCTCGATTCAGACTGTAGACAAAAGACGTCTCGAACTCGTAATTTGAGTTTGAGACGTCTTTTTATCTGATTTCTTTCGAAATTTTGAACAAAAAAATAAAGGCTCCTTGCCTTTCCATAGCCAGGTGGCTAATTTCTTTAAATTCATTGCAGCAAACACTAGCATCGTATGCGTCGCGACTTTTTCCAAGCCTCGATACTTGGTCCAACGCATCCCATGCTTTTCTTTTGCATCCGCAAATATTCGTTCAATCGTTTGTTTCCGTTTTTTGTAAATTGATTTATTCAGATCCGTTAGGCGAAGATGTTCTGCTTCATCCATTAGGTCACCCCAAACATGTCTCGTGATGACTCGTTGATGATTTTTACTTTTGGTACATTGGTTTAGCAGAGGACAGTTCACACATTCTTTTGGATTGGATTTGTATTCTCGGTACCCTTCTCGAGTAACCGTTGAAAAAGCGAGCATTTGATCTTGCGGACAAATGTAACAATCATAATACTCGTCATAGAGAAACTCGTTTTTTGATAATAGCCCCTTTTTCCCTTTAGGCCTTGAATAAGGCAAACAAGGTCGAAGGTTCAAATGAGTCAAAAAGTGAACAAACTTAGGTGTCTTATACCCAGCATCAGCGACAACACAGTTGATTTCAGGAAAAAGTCTCTTCGATTGTTTGACGAGCTGAAAGGCGACTTGACTGTCATGAATATTTCCAGGAGTGATGATTGTGCTAAGAATAAATCCGTTGTCGTCGCATGAAGTATGGGCAGAATAAGCAAATTGTTTTTCTCGTTCGCCTTTGACGTAGTAGCCGCTTTCCGGATCAGCCTTACTTATTTTTCTTTCTTTCAGCTTCACTTCCTTTTCTAAGTCCAAAGTAAAAGGGCGTTTTCCGGCCTCTATTCGTTGACGATTGATCTCATCTTCTAATTCATCCTGATAGGCTTTCGCTTCATCGTGGGTCATTTCTTTCGTAAACTTATGTTTATTGGCGTTAGCTTTGATGTGGGTAGAATCAAGATACAAATTATCCTCTGTTACAAAACCTGCTTTAACTGCTTGTTCTAAAATATAGGCAAAAATATCCTCAAACACCGTCGTTTCTCTAAATCGGCGGACATAATTCTTTCCAAAAGTTGAGAAGTGGGGGATTTTCTCCTCGAAGGAATAGCCTAAAAACCAGCGGTAAGCGACATTGGTATCGACTTCCTTAATGGTTTGTCGCATGGAACGGATACCGAATAAATACTGAATAAACACCAATTTGATCAGAATCACTGGATCGATACTTGGGCGACCTAGATCGGAGTAAGTGGCTTCAACGATTGGATAAATAAATTCAAAATCAAGCGCAGCATCAATCTTTCGAACGAGATGATCTTGAGGAACCAAATCATCAATCGTGAGCATCGCAAATTGATTTCTACCGTTCGTATTGTTTTTAGACATCATAACTATCACTCCTTGCATTCGTTTTCATAAATCTATTATAAAAGAAAAGACTGTAGACATCATCCATAAAATGGACTTTGTCTACAGTCTGAATCGAGCTGCGGCTCGATTTTTTTATTGTTTTCAATGTACCTATCCTGTATCGACCAATTAAGAGGAAAAACGTATTCGATTTGTTTTATAAGGGTGTTCTATTAAATAAAAAATCAATAGATCTATCGCTTTTTGTCTTTTTTAAATAACTAAAATATTTTTAGATAAAATAAAGTACATTGGTTAGTGCAACACTCTTTTATAAATTATTTTCAATTTTCTTAATGTGACAACTGTTAATTCAGAATTGCTTAAAAGCACTATTGATAGCAAAAAATGAGTAACCAAGCCGTTTATTCACGTTTGTGTCAGTTTAATAATAAATATTCGACTTTATATGTCTAATATACTTAATCGATAATCAACTAAATGAATGTTATAAATTTTAATGAAAACTAAAGTAAAGTGATTTAATAACCGTTTGTTGATGACTGCTGCAAAAAATACGGGCTAAATATTCGTGTTTTTTGCAGTTATAAATAACTTAAATACAATTATTTTGTAATTTGCGGAACTTTTTTTGTCTTATAAAATAATGGCGAAGGGATAGCTTGGGATAAAGGGGGTAAGGGTATGCATGGGAGAAAAAAGAGGATTCTTATTTTAATTGGGGGAATCTTTTTAAGTTTGATAGGTTTAATGGGTGCAAGCTCACGAACAATTGCGGAAAACGACGCGAATGTATTGATTGAAGAGTCATTTTTGAAGGTTTCCTACAAAACAGAACAGACAGATAAGGAAAATCTCTTTCATATTAAGTTAAGCCGCGAGGGGAAAAGTGAACAACAGCAAAATCGCTTAAAACTAAAAATAGTGACGGAAAAAGAAAAAGTCATTGATTACCCTGTAGTCGACGGAATGGAAGAAAAAGAGGGATGGCTGATTGAAAAAGATTTTACACATTCACAAGAGCGTGAACTCACAATCGCGGTCCCTAAGAAACAGGAAAAGCTTCAAATGTATCTCGAATTAAATGAACAAAATACAGAAAAAAATCAGAAGGAACAAGCAGGAGCCGAAGCTGATACTGATACTGATATATTGGAATTAAGTGACCCTCTCTGGTTAAAAGTAGAACAAGAAGCTACGAAAAAAGCTCCAAAAAAATCAGTACCTGAAGACAACGAGGGGAATCAAACTACTGAAGCTGAAGGTAGTTTTTCACTTTATTCGGAACAAAATAGTTTTTCAAAAGCCATTGATTTACCAGCGTTGACAAACGCTAGAAACTTGGCTCGGACCAATTCATATACCAATAAAGAACCAAGCTATAAGACAGACAATGGAAAATATCCACAATATTCTTGGCAGCCAACCGGTCAGACGAATGTGATCAATCATCAAGGCGGAAAGGATAATACAGCCGCTAATGTTTGGGATGGACTTCAAAGTTGGAACACGTCTACAGATAATTATACAAATTCTTATATTTATTACGGCGTTGGCGGAAAAGAGAAAGGGGATATTGCACTAAGGAAATATGCGACTGAAACAACCAAGAAGGATGAGTTTAACGTAAAGTTGAATGTCCGAGGAGACTCGCTTACCAGACCTGGTGTTGATGTGATGTTTGTATTGGATAACTCTGCATCAATGACCTTTACTCAACCGGAATACAAAATTGGTGGAAGACTGCGAAAAGATGTTTCAGTAGATTCTTTGAGTCATTTAATTACTCAGTTTAAAAACAATGTTCCTGACAATGGGTATCTAAGGATCGGCAGTGTTGTATTTGGCACGAATGTGATCAGTACATCTAATTTGTCATCACGGTACAGTGATTGGGATCAGTTAGTGACAAATTATCGCAATGCTAGTACGCAAAACCACCAGACCTATACGCAAGGTGGATTGATTGAAGCACAAAAAAGACTGTTAGCAGATAATAATGGACGAAGAAAGTTTCTCTTTCTTTTAACTGATGGAGCCCCAAATAGAAGCAAGGACCCGTTAGCAGGCAAAAGGGATACGGCAATTTTTCCTTCCAAAGTAAGAATTACTCAGTATAAACCACTGTCTTCAGGACAAACGGATGGAAATGCAGGAGTGACACTCGGTTCGAATGGAGCGACCTCACTTTATGTGCTGTACAATGGACTGGAGCCTCCTGCTGTGGATAGAAGGTTTAGAATTACTAATATTGAAGATCCTGGAAATGTTAACAATAGACTCCTAATCGAATCTCATTTAGATATGGCAAATTCTCAAGCGGCAGATTTAAGAGACAAAGGGATTGAAATTCAAGCGATTGCCATGGGAGCCTATGGTGGGGCTGGAGAATTCCATAGCGCGGAAATACTAGTAAAGGGTCTTTACAAAATGACTACTCAAAGGGCTAATACTACTGGTAATTCAGAAAAAGATTACTATTTCTACCAAGCACAAAATCTAACTGATTTTGAAAAATCCTTCCGGGAATGGTTTGAATCGACGCTTATGACTGTTGAACAAGGTGTGATTGAAGATCCATTGGGAGATATGGTGGAATTAGTAGGAACGCCTGTTGTATCGGATATTTCATTAAGAAATAGATTAGGCACAAAAGCGATTGATGCAGACAAAATGGCAAGGGTTGACAGTTCTGACCCAAGGAAGATAAAAGTAACAAATATCAATCTTTATGGGAATCAGGAAATTGAAATAAACTACAAAATCCGCTTGAAAACGGAGGCATCAAGCTTTACTTCCGGAAGTTGGTACCCAGCCAATGGGAAAACCGTATTACACTCTATGCCCAATCGTACAGAGGACAAATTAGATTTTGGTGTTCCATCTGTTCGAGCGTTCAATGAAGATTTTGTTATTCCAGTAAAAAAAGTTTGGTCAGATGATGAAAATAATCGTTGGAAAATGCGTCGAGAGATAACGGCTGTTTTACAAAGAAAAGACGGGGCTCAATGGGTCAATTTACACGAAGTCCATTTGAACGAAGAAAATAGTTGGGCAGCTCGCTTCCCAGCAGTTTCTGGAAATCCTATTATCGAGTATCGAATTATTGAAAGAATAGGAGATAAGAATAGAGTACCGAGTTATGCCAATCCAACTTACAGTCAGGAGAGTTTTACGTCTAGTAATCTAGACCCAGCAGGAATAACTATCACGAATCGATTGCTGACTACTGATTTTTCATTTAAGAAAGTAATGAAAAATGGGCAACCATTTACTGGTGCAGATGACAAACGACCGAGATTTACTTTGACAGAAACGTTAACAGGTATAGTAGTTGCAAGTGATGTTATCCCAGATAATGGAGGGGTCGTTAATTTTACTAATCTTCCTGCGGGTCTCTATCAAGTAAGTGAAACATTTGTTCCAGAGGGATTCAAAAAGTGTGATGATTTCACATTTACAGTGGCAGAGAGGTCGGATGGTGCGGCAGTTATCGCTGATTCACCCAATAAAACAATCATTAATGAATTAAATAAGTTCAAACTAACAGTTATTAAGACTGATGAACAAGGAAATGAAATCGAAGGTGCGGCATTTCGTCTGAAAAATTCATCTGGAGCGTACAACGAAACGATTTCTTCTGGTTCAACCTTTGTATTCACAGACATACAGCCAGGTGTTTATTATCTTAAGGAACTCACAGCGCCAAATGGTTATACTGGTTTAGAGGAAGAAATTACCATTGACATTTTTGACAACGGTGTGGTGTCATTTGACGATCATCCGTGGGTAACTAACACCGTTATACTAGATGAAGACGAGAATCAAATCACAATAAAAGTAAAAAATTATCATCGAATAGGAATCTTGCCAAGAACAGGCAGTTTTGCCAATAGAATGTTCATTCTATTTTCTGCCATGTGCTTTATTACAGGTGTTGGATTATTCATAGTTTATCTATATATTAATAGGAGGAGAGGATAATTAGCCAACTGCTCAGAAACAAAATGAAAAAATAATAGGGAGCTATACGCGGAAATTCAAGGATAATAAAAGCCGGGATCAAATCAGCAATCTGATTTTGATCTCGGCTTTTTAACTATGTATCTAAACGTGAAAGCTAACTCCGAATTAGGGAAGAATTTTTTCGAAAGGAGCGAAAGCGTTCATTAGATTGTCGTCGCGCATACGATTCTACTAATCTGCTAAAAGCAGGAAGAAGAACTCGCAGCTAACGCCGGATTAAGGAAACATTTTTCAAAATCCGTGAAAAATGTAAGAATTGTCATCACGCATACGATTCTACTAACCTGCTAAAGCAGGAAGAAGAACTCGCAAAGACGATCGAATATGTCGGTCGATCGTCTTCGTTCGTTAGTTTTATTTTGGAAAGAGAAACTAACTGTGGGTAGTATAGCATAGAATAATTGTTTTGCATGGGATACTTTGCTGGCTCTGTCTTCTATAAAATGAAAATATTCTAATAAAAGCCGAAAAGTCAGATTTATGTTTGGAAAGTGTTCATTATTTTATTTTACTTGCAGCAATTTATTTTTCTCCATCATAATCTTTCGAACCATCGATTGAACATTTTTCAGGTCTTCGTATTTGTCTTTGCATTCTAGAAACAGGATGGGTTTGTTGTGGACGTTCTTGATTGGGAAAAATTTATTCGTACTGATAATTAAATCAACAGATTCATCGGCTAATAAAAAGCGATTCGGGTCGACAAAATTCAATTTAACTAGTCCGTTAGTACTTTTCATAAAGAATTTTTTTAGCCAGATAGAATTAAACTCGCCTTTTGAGTCATCAATAAAAATAGATAATTCATATTCTGTCATAAATTCATTGGCAATACTTAAAGCGGCGTAAAGAAAAATGGCGTAGTCAAGCTGTGAATAAATTAGGCTATTACGTGGACAAATATTTTCAAAACGAACCCGCAGATTTTCTTGTACAATCGCCATATCTTCCGGATAAAGATTGTGGTGCTCGCCGATTGGTACATAATTATAAAAGCTTTTGAACAATAAGCGTGTATGAATGACATATAGTTCTTTTTCCAGTTCGTCATAGTCAAATTCAAATTGGTTAAAAAGCAGACCGATGTTTTGAAAAAAGAACTGATTGGCCTGATAGATATTTGAATCTATCTCTTGGTGATATTTCTTTATTTCACGGAAGAAGCTGGTGTTGCGATAAAAGACCATTTTTGATTGTAGGAATAATAGCATAAAATAAAGTTCATCTTTAAAATTCGCGTAAGCCGAGACATTTTCTTCCGTAATAAAATGGAAATGCTGGACAAATTTATTTCCGATCAGGATGGATTCCACCGGCAGTTCATTATTTTCAATCGGATGATTGGATAGATAACGGATAAGCGTAATATCTACTAGATAATCATATTGAATTTTAGTGATCGGATCGATTTGATCTGAAAGTAGAAAGCTGAGTTTCTCAAAAATAAAATTCTTTTCAGTTGAATTTTCGATATTAAAGGGATGCCCGTAGCCGCCGTATAGCTGCCAAAAGAAGCTCAAGAAGAAGAGGCGAATCGTCGGTTCTAAACCGGATAATACAATCTCGCCATTTCTAATATGAAGATCAATATTGGCTTCTTTGAGGAAATCCCGCACTTCGTACACATCTTTTTTCAAGGTGGAATAACTCAGGTTGTATTTGTCCGTCAGGGAATCCATCGTATTTTCTTTATTTAGCAGTAACCCCTCCAGCAGGTCAATCTTGATCGAGATGTGATAGATGGCTAAGCTCAATTCTTTGTTCTCCACATAATTTTGTTGAATAATTCGGTAGTTCCGCTCCGATATAGTTAGCGGAGCGATTCCAATACGTTCCTTTACTTCGTTAGAAAGCATCGCTAAACGCTCTAAATATTTCAACGTTGTTCGTTTTTCAAAACCAATTTGCTCTGAAATTTCATTGATATCGTGAAAGCCTGGATTTTCCTTTAAATAAGTAAAAATGGCAAAAAGCGCCTGACTTTCAAAATCTAATAATAGATCGATGCTCATGAATTAACACTCCCTCAAGGTCACTAGTATAATCCGCAATGATTAAAGGAGGGGTAAGCACTATGTGAAAGTTGATTTAAAGATAATTGCGAGGATTCTTTTTTGCATCCGCTTTTTTTGTGAGAACTATCATTTGATACAAAAAATTAGTGCTGAATTTCTAAAAGTTTGCGTCTGTTTTTTGCACAATTTTAACCTTTTCCTTTTTTTCTTAAAAACCTTTTTTATTTACCACTAGATTTCATGGAAAAGGGCGATGATTAAAGGTTTTCTTCCATCGTGATGACAGCATGTCTTTTAATATTTTTTCTAATTTGCTATGTCTGGTGTGGTTTGACTTTGATTGTGTAAAGTCTATGATGATGGCTGTAGTTCGAAAAGTGCGCACTTCGATTGCAATGAATTTAAAGGATGTGTCACAAATGAATAACGAAGAGAAGAACGCCTCTATCAGCGATCACAATCAGCTCACAGGTGTTCAACTATTCTCAATGACTACTTCAATGGTCATGACAGTCTACGGTTTTGCGGCCTTCGCTAAACAAGGACCAACAGCATTGTTTTTCCTATTTTTAGCAGGGATTCTATGGTTCATTCCCGTTACTCGGTCCGCTGGAGAAATGGCCTCAGTTGATGGTTGGAGTAAAGGCGGAATCTTTACTTGGGGACGTCATATGCTAGGTGAACGCCTAGGTTGGTCTGCTCTATTTTACCAATGGATTCACATCACAGTTGGTATGTGTACCATGATGTATTTCATCATTGGCTGTTTATCAATCACTTTCAACGTTCCAGTTATTAATACGAATCCATTGTTCAAATTCATCATCATGATGGTTATCTTGTGGGGCTTGATCTTCGCACAACAACGGGGAACAAAAATCACAGGAAAAATTGCTCAATGGAGTTTTACAATTGGGGTTATTATTCCAGTCTTTCTATTGCTGTTCTTAACGATTACTTATTTAGTAAAGGGTAATCCTATGCTAATCAAAATCAATCCACACACGATTTTACCATCAAGCTGGAGCGGTAACGTGTTAGTCGGATTTGTGCCATTTATTTTAGCCTTTGCAGGTGCTGAAGGTTCAGCTACTCACGTTAAAGACTTAAAGAAACCATCTATCTATCCAAAAGTTATGATGGCTTTGGCCATTTGTGCGATTGCTTCTGATATTATCGGAACAATTTCAATCGGTGCAACAATTCCCAATGCCAAAATTCAATTAAGTACTGGTATTGTTTATGCTTATGGCGCTTTGGTTCAACAATTTCCATGGATCAATGTAGTCTTTATTGAACGGTTGATTGGTTTGCTATTAGCAGTGGGGATCATTGGTGAAATCAGCAGCTGGGTCGTTGGACCGAATGCGGGGATGTATGAAGCAGCGAAAGAAGGCTATTTGCCAGAACGTTTTGCTAAGACAAATCCTTATGGTGTCGAAACGAACGTCATGATCTTGCAAGGTGTGATCGTCTCAATCATGGCTGCGTTACTAACCTTTGGTGCCGGTGGAGACAAATCAAACCTTTCATTCCAAACAGCGATGAGTTTAACAGTTGCTCTGTATACCTTAATGTATATGCTGATGTTTGTTACTTATTTAGTTTTAGTGTTCAAACACGACGATTTGCATCGGACATTCCGTGCAGCTAAATCAAAAGTAATGCGTGTCATCATGGGTGTTCTAGGTTTAGTTTTATCAGCTTTTGGGTTTGTTGTAACATTCTTCCCACCAGCTGCTTACAGCATGCAACAAAAACATACGTACCTAACATTATTATTAACGGCTTTTATCATCGTTTTCTTTATACCTTTCATCATGTATTTGTTTCATGGAAATTGGACCTTGCATCATCATGATAAATCAGGAAAAAATTTGCACCATCAAGTTCATTAGAAAATATAAGAAAGTACAAATAAGGATGTCAGTTCCGCTTTTTACAGTTTATCTAGGCAGTAAGAAAATAAAAAAGTTTTTTGAAATGCAGCTAGAGAAGTTTAGCGGAATGATATACGGCAAGAGAAACGAACTCATTTTTCCCTGGAAAAATGATTACTTTAATACGAATAAGGATGTCAGTTCCGCTTTTCACAGTTTATCTAGGCAGCAAGAAAATAAAAGAGTTTTTTGAAATACAGCTAGAGAAGTTTAGCGGAATGATATACGGCAGGAGAATCGACCTCATTTTTCCCTGGAAAAATGATTACTTTAATACGAATAAGGATGTCAGTTCCGCTTTTCACAGTTTATCTAGGCAGTAAGAAAATAAAAAAGTTTTTTGAAATATAGCTAGAGAAGTTTAGCGGAATGATATACGGCAAGAGAAACGACCTCATTTTTCCCCTGGAAAAATGATTACTTTAATACGAATAAGGATGTCAGTTCCGCTTTTCACAGTTTATCTAGGCAGTAAGAAAAAAAAAGTTTTTTGAAATACAGCTAGAGAAGTTTAGCGGAATGATATACGGCATGAGAAACGAACTCATTTTTCCCTGGAAAAATGATTACTTTAATACGAATAAGGAGATCTTTTAAATGCATACAGATTATTTAGAAAGTTCATTTTTAGGAAGCAGAGAAGCAGCACGTAGCATGCCTAAACAAGTATTGCCTGATGAGGGTATGAACCCTGACACAGCCGAGACGCTCGTCAATCATATTCGGTTGAATGAAGCAAAGGCAGATCAAAATTTGGCTACATTCTGTACGACTCAAATGGAACCACAAGCTGATCGCTTGATGCTTGGTTCACTTGAAACGAATGCGATTGACAAATCAGAATATCCAAAAACCACAGCAATGGAAAATTATTCAATTAGTATGATTGCCCATATGTGGAATATTGGTGAAGGCAAAGAATTATATAAAGACTTCATCGGAACTTCAACAGTAGGTTCTTCAGAAGGTTGTATGCTAGGCGGATTGGCTTTGTTGCACAGCTGGAAACACCGCGCAAAAGCAGCTGGATTAGATATCGACAACTTGCATGAACACAAACCTAACTTAGTTATCATGTCTGCATTCCAAGTAGTATGGGAAAAATTCTGTACGTACTGGAATGTCGAGATGCGGGAAATTCCAATGGATGAAAACCATATGTCATTAAATACTGACATCGTGATGGATTACGTAGATGAAAATACGATTGGGGTCGTAGGTATCCAAGGGATCACTTACACTGGCCAAGTAGATGATATTCAAAAATTAGATGAACTTGTTTCTGAATACAACAAAACAGCTAAATTACCAATCAAAATCCACGTAGACGCAGCCTTTGGCGGTTTCTTTGCACCATTTGTTGATGGGTTCAAACCATGGGATTTCCGTTTGAAAAATGTAGCATCAATCAATGTTTCAGGACATAAATACGGGATGGTTTATCCTGGGATTGGTTGGATTGTTTGGCGTGAAAATACGGAAGAATATTTACCATCAGAAATGCGTTTCGCTGTACCTTATCTTGGAAGCAGCGTAGATTCTATCGCTATTAACTTCTCACATAGTGGGGCACATATTGTAGCACAATACTACAACTTGATTCGTTTTGGTCGTGAAGGATTCACAGCTATCATGAACAATGTCAGAGAAGTATCTAAACGAATCAATACAGAATTAAAAGCGCTAGGTATTTTTGATATCATCAATGATGGATCAAAATTACCAATCAACTGTTGGAAAATTGCGGATAATATCGAATTAACTTGGAATCTATACGATTTAGAAGACAAGTTGAAGGAATACGGCTGGCAAGTGCCTGCTTATCCACTTCCAAAAGATCTTGACGATGTAACTATTAGCAGAATCGTCGTTCGTCCAGCTATGACCATGGCTATCTGTGATGACTTCATTGATGATTTACATCGCGCAATTGACGATCTAAATCGTAATCATTTGATTCATCACGCATCTTAACCTATAATAGCATCTGTTATTAAAGTCCTAATAATTGCATCATTTATTAGGGCTTTTAAACTGGAGGGAATCAAATTGAAAAAAGACAAAGTAGAAGTTACCGGCGACGTACGAGTTCGTTACGCACCAAGTCCAACAGGTTTTTTACATTTAGGGAATGCGCAATCGGCGTTATTCAACTATCTGTTTGCCAAACATTATAAGGGAACTTGGGTATTGCGAATCGAGGATACTGACTTGAAAAGAAATGTTCCGCATGGTGAAGAAAGCCAGATGGAAAATCTTCATTGGTTAGGTATCGACTGGGACGAAGGTCCGGATAAACCGAAAGTTGAATTTGCCCCTTACCACCAAAAAGATCGTGTGAATTTGTATCACAAATATGTACAACAATTATTAGACGCTGGTTTAGCCTATAAAGACTATGCCACTGAAGAAGAATTAAAAGAATTACATGACCAACAAATCGAAGCCAAAATCGCGCCTCATTATGATGGTCGCTGGTATGGCGCAACAGAAGAACAAATCAAACAAGCCGAAGCAGAAGGCCGAAAACCGACCGTTCGCCTTCATTTGCCTGAAGACCATGTTTATGGCTGGGACGATATGATTAAAGGCCGGGTGGAATTCAATTCAGACAATATCGGCGGAGATTTCATTATTGAAAAAAGTAATGGCATGGCAACGTACAATTTTGCCGTAGTGATTGACGACTACTTAATGAAGATGACTCACGTTTTACGCGGGGATGACCATATTGCGAATACACCAAAACAAATCGCAGTATACGAAGCACTAGGTATCCCGCAACCGCTATTTGGTCATATCACACTGATCTATAGCTTGGATACGCATAAAAAATTGAGTAAACGTGATAAAAATACCCTGCAATTCATTAGTCAATATCGTAAATATGGTTACTTGAATGAAGCGTTGCTGAACTTTATCGCCTTTCTTGGTTGGTCACCAGTGGGAGAAAAAGAATTGTTCACTCGTGATGAATTGATCGAAGCTTACGATATCAATCGGATGTCTGCTTCGCCTGCTTATTTCGATCAAAAGAAACTTGACTGGACCAATGCGGAATACATTAAAAAAACTTCCGTTGACGAATTAACTAGACGAATCATGCTGTTAGTTGACGCTGCCGAAACAGACGTAGCGGAACAATTAAAAGCAATCGGCATCGAAAATGATCTGGATTTTGTTAAAAAAGTCGTGGATATCTATCACACAGAAGCCAAGACCTTAATGACATTTATGGAAAAAATCTTGTTTATCAAAAATGCCAACCAAGTGACCTTCACTTATACCGACTTGGCAGAATTTGATAGCGAAGGTGTTAAACAAATTTTGACTGCGATGTCAGAAAAATTAAAGGATGTTTCAGAACCAGTGGATTATCCTGCTATCTTGTCAGCTGTTCAAACAGAAACAGGACAAAAAGGACGTAAGCTGTACATGCCATTGAACGTCGTCTTTACCGACAGTAAATCTGCTCCTCAAATCACGGATATTATGTCGGTTATGCCGAAAGAAACGGTTCAGCATTTGATTGACAATGCGTTGGCGTTTCTAAATAAATAAATGGAAAACTGCGATTCTCGATGAGAGTCGCAGTTTTTTAGTTAATCATTGTGCTTGGTCTTTTAAAATTTCAGATGCATTTGTTTCTGTTTAAAGATTTTTCCAATTAGAACTGAATGATTCTCTTCATCGATTCGGTAAAAGATTGCATAACTTTGACCAATCAAGATTCGATAAGTCGGAATGTCAAAACCATATAATGGAGAAACATCTTCATGCATTTTAGGAAATAGTTTTAATAATTCTAGTGAGCGATAAATTAATTGAACGAAGTGTTTGATTTTTTCTTCTGAAAGAAAAAGTTCGTTCTCCCATTCCGATATAAGCTGGATCAGGCTATTTCTAAAAGAGACGGAATAAATGAGCTGATAAGATTTCATTACTCACCCCAACCATATTTGCTAAAGAGCGTAGTCATTTCTTCTTCAGAAACAGTATGATTCGTTTCAAACTCTGCAAAACTCTCTTCGATTAACTCACGATCTTTCTTTTTTGCGACTTCTTGGGCATCTAATATGAAGTAATTTCCTTCTTTTTTAACCTCCAAGATATCTCCCTCGTGTAATCCCCATTCTTTAGGGAATATTCCTCCAACGGAATTACCAATCTTCCGTACTTTGATTTGTCCCATTCAAATCCCCTCTTTTTTATAGAATTATAACACGTTATAACTATTTAAAGAAGTTATGAATATCTAGTAGCAACTAAAAAAAGGATTGATATGATGATAGAATTGAGTCATTAATATGAATGAAGTTGCCAGTTTTACTTTCTACTTCAGTAGATTAGTAAAATGGTATCCGGAATGAAAATTAAACAATTTTGACCAAAATTGAATCGTTACTATGAATGAGGTGAGAGGATGATCGATCAAAAGGCGTTGTTTTTGTATCCGCAGAATCAACGGATTATTTTTCGGAATCAAGACTGTATGTATGTGAGGCCACATGCGGCATTGTTGCCTTATATTTCGAATTATACATTGACTTTTCCGACGAAACAGGCGATTTCTGAGAATTACACGGTCATTCCTCATGGCTGTGGGACGTTAGTATGTGGGTTTAAGGAACATCAAATCGAGAACCAGCTACTTGGGCCAATGACTGCGGTTGCCAATGTAGGTGAGGAAGCTGCGACTTTCAATCAGATATTCATCGTGGAATTTCAACCGGCTGGACTTCATGCGTTTCTAAGTCTTAAGCAAAATGAATTAGCGGATCGGCATTTTTCTTTTCAATTGCTTCATGCCAAATTGAATCAGGTACTGATGGAATTGTTGGAGGCAGCGGAAAGTGTGGAAGAGCTGCTGGCTGGAGTTGATCGTCTATTTGTTCATGCTCTCTTAAAGGACTGTCCGCCAGAGTTGGCTACTTCGAGAAAAATGATTGTTCAACAATCAGGAAATATCTCCTTAAAGAAGTTGTCTAATGAGGTATTTTATAGTGAACGCCATCTTACGCGACTGTTTAATGAATATCTGGGAATGAGCACCAAAATGTTTGCTCGTTTAGTCCGAGTTAATCAAACGATCCGTTTACTAAATCGAAGGCAAGGAGTAATTACAAAAGTGTTGGAACCCGCCGGTTATTACGATTTCTCTCACTTTAATCGTGATTTTAAACTGGTGACTGGCATTACACCGCAAGCTTATCAACGGAAGATGTCCGATTTTTACAGTGAAATCGCCAAATTCTAAGGGTATAGTTGGTAAAAAAGGAAGGAGAGTCGAGTAGCGGCTCTGATGGTGATAGGAATGAATTTTGGTGGAGTGTTATTGGCAGTGAAGGATATGACGAAGGCGAAGCAGTTCTATGTAGAGGTTATGGAACAAAAAATAGAAATGGATCTGGATAATATTCATGTTGCTTTTGAGAGCGGCTTTTCATTACAGGCCGATTATCAAGGGTTGCTGGGTGTTCCACTAAATCCAAAGGAGCAGTCGGATAATTTTCAACTGTATTTTGAGGTTGAGGATTTAGACAAATGGGAAGACAAGCTTTCAAAGGTTGAAGAAATCGACTTTCTGCATTACAGCAAAGAGTATCCTTGGGGGCAGCGTGTGCTGCGTTTTTACGACTATGATAAATTTATCGTGGAGGTCGCAGAAAGTATGGCTAGTGTGGCGAAACGCTATTTGGCTCAAGGCATGACTGTAGAAGAAACGGCTGAAAAAACAATGTTTCCGGTTGAGTTTGTTGAAGGATTGGTTTAAATAGAAGGAAGAGCTAGAGTGGCTATTCTTTTTTGATTGAATTAATACGTGATGGAACTGTAAATAATAGCAACAGTTCTTTTTAGGAGATTGTTGAATAAAAAAACTGCCGCAAAAAATTGCGGCAGTTTCGTGTTTTTAGATAAACAATGCTTTATATAATGCGATTGCTACGATTGAAGCAATGATTGGGGCAAGTACTGGTACCCATGAGTAGCTCCATTGTGAATCGCCTTTGTGTTTCAATGGTAAGATGGCGTGCATGATACGAGGACCTAAATCACGAGCTGGGTTTAAACCTGGGCCAGTTGGTCCGCCGAAGGATGCGACTAATGTCCAAACTAAGAAACCTAATGCTAAGTGTGCTGTTCCTAAATTGTTTTGGAAGAATGGCGCTTTGGTAATTCCTAGTGCGCCGAAGAATAAAATGAATGATCCGAAGAATTCATTCACGAATCCGTTAAATTTAGAACCAACACTATTGATCGTTGAGAAGGTACCTAACACATGTAGTTTGTCTTCTGTTTGATCGTAATAAGGCTTGTAGCTGGCTACTACGACTAATTGTCCGACCATCGCACCAAGAATTTGGACAACGATGTAAGGAAGAACCTCCGCCCAAGGGAACATGCCGCTAACAGCTAAACCAATCGTAAACGCTGGGTTGATGTGATTGCCGCTGATACCGCCAAAAATCATTGCAGGAATCATAACCCCGCAGCCATAACCTACTGCAATCAACATCCAGTCACTTCCGTAACCTTTTGTCCCTCTTAAATCAACATTGGCAACTGCACCGTTTCCTAGCATTACTAGCAAAGCAGTTCCCAAGAACTCAGCTGCTAACCGAGTAGTCAGTGAATAATCCATAAAGACCTCCTATAAAATAATTGAAATGAAAATGTAAATGAAAATTTCATTTTATATCTTAATCCCATTCTTTGTAATTAGCAAATGTTAACCTCAGAAAAACGAGAAATTTCTATAGGAAATGACAACAAACGTTATGGAAGCAAAGAACAGCTGCTTTTTAGCTCCAAAAATTGTTTTTCATAAAAAAATCTCGTTCAATTGAACGAGATTGTGTCAGTTGATTAAAACTAGATGACGAAAGTTTGGGTTGTTTTCGATCAGCTTATGAGCTCCGTAGAAATTTTTATCTGAAAAGCCGTTTAGCTGTGCAGTCAAAATGGATGTTAGTTGATTTTTTTCCCATAAATAGACCAAAAGCTCCATGATCTTGCGGGAATACTCGATGCCTTCATCGGTAGTAAAAGAAGCCTCCAAAAAATCTTCGCAATAGAAGTTGAGATAGTCTGGATCAAAATTTTTCTTTTTCTTATTAATGAAGTGCAAGAGCAGCACCTTGGCCGTATCCTTGAATTCCGACAGATGATCGAAGTTTTTTTCCTTTTCAGTATCTAAATTGATCACATAATCAACCGGTGTCATTTCCGCGTTTGTCAATTCTTTTGATAGCTGAGTGGATTGAGAGACGACGACATCCGCCCCCATGTTTTTGATCCAGATCTCTGAATTGTTTTTATCAATTGTTGCGGCGACCTTCAAGCCAGCCCACTTCGCTAATTGGATAATGGTCGCGCCTAGCCCGTCAGAGGTATTTAGGATCAATAGGTTTCCCTGATTTTTTCTCGGCTTAGGTGTCAATTGCAGTTGGCTGAACAACACTTCAAAAGCCAAGAAAAAGCTATAGGAAAAAGCGGCGGCTTCATCGGTAGGAAAAGAGTCTGGCAGTTTGACGATGGAACGGACATCAGCGATTTGAAAGTTACTATAGCTGCCGTATTTTCCGACCTTATTTACATAGAGAACACGGTCACCAACATTTAAGTATTGATTGCTGCTGCCTAGTCGGGTGATAATGCCGACACCGCCAAAGCCTAAAATATAAGGTTTCTTCGCTCCTTTAATCGTTTGTCGAATCTGGGTATCTAAGGTACTTATCGAGATAGCGGAAATTTTTATCATCACATCATTTTCTCGTAGTTTCGGAAGCATGATCTTGTATTGTTCAAATTTTTTGTCTTCTTTTAAACGAAATTTTTTCTCGAAGCCAATTGCGTCTGAAATCATTCGTTTTACCCTCCTCAGAAATAAATTTCTGAATCTCCAATAATAAAATGGCTACTTATAATATACTTGATTTCACAAAGAGAAGGAAATATTTTCTTTAAAATAGCAAAAGAATCAGCGAGTTTTATCAAAATTTTGAAACGATGTTTGTTCGAAGGGAAAATCACTACAAATTTTTTATCAACATGGGTAGTTGATAACTTGTGACTCAGCGATAAGATAGGTAGAATTACGATAGTAGGAATAAGGGGGAGTAACATGTTCACTGAAAAGAGTTTTGAAGTTTTTGATATCGACGGCTTGGATGAACGAATGGCAGCGATTCGCCAGGAAGTTCAACCAACTTTTCAACAGTTAGATGAAGTTTTTCAACAGGAGTTAGAGCCGCTGCTAGACGAAAAGCTATTTATCCACATTGCCCAGCATCGCCGCAGGACGACCTATCCGCCTGAAAATACTTGGTCAGCATTGAGTCGACAAAAGCGTGGATACAAAATGGAGCCGCATTTTCAGCTGGGAATTTGGCCGGAATATGTTTTTATGTGGCTGTCCTGTATTGATCAGCCGAAGGAAGAAAAAGCGATTGCGCAAATTTTACTAGACCATCCAGAAATTTTTGAAAACTTATCCCCAGATTTTGTTCTATCCGGTGATCACACAAAGCCGAAAATAGAAGAGTTATCGCCAAAACGCATAGAAAAGCTGTTGATAAGGTTTCGTGATGTGAAAAAAGGCGAATTTCAAATTGGTCGAATCATCAAAAGGGAAGATCCGATTTGGAAAAATCCGCAAGCCGCTCAAGCATTTATGGTAGAAACCTATAAACAATTGGTACCAATTTATCAATTAGCGAAGCAAGCAAGTTTTGCACAGGTGGAAAACTAAAGCATATTTTCAGTCAAAAAGGGTATGAAAATAAAATTCTTGTGTTGGGGATAACTAGTTCGACAGCGATTTTTTCGCTGTTTTTTTTATCCGTTCAGGAAAAATGGAGGGAGGTGAGGTAATTGGTCAATCTGAAGCATTTTCTTAGAGTATTAAATTTTTTACTTTTTTGAGGATCAAGTTATTTTCAACGAATAATTTAAAATAGTTATTGAAAGCGTTTTATGGTAATGTCCATTTCAATGGACATAAGAAAAAATGTACGTGAATAAAAAAAGGCTATATTAATGACAAGGAGGTTGACAAAATGCAGCTAAGCAAACGTGAAACACAATTGATCGAACTGTTTATCAAACATGGGATGACACTCACCGCTCAAGAGTTAGCTGAATTTGCCAATGTTTCCACGAAAACCATTTACCGTACGATTAAAAAAATCAATGAAGCCTCCGATGTCGGAGAGCTCATTTCAGCGGAAGTCGGAAAAGGATTTCGTTTAGATTATGACAATTATTTAAAAGAAAGTGTCCGAAAACGAGGCAATGATACTGTGCAAGGTCCATCAGAAAGAAGGAATACAATTCTGTTGGCTTTGTTATTCAAATCCCCCAAAAAAGTGTTAATCAATGATTTGTTTGACGAATATTATGTCAGCAATACCGTGATTACGAATGATTTGGTACGGATGAATGAGTTTTTGCTGAAGTACCAGCTGTCACTGATTCGCAAAGGACAACGTGTCTCTATCGAAGGGACAGAAAAGCACATTCGCAAAGCGGTGAATCATTTGATCAGCGCGAATCGTGTCTGGGAGGAAGACTTTTCCACACAACAGGAAAAGATCAGTTCCTATGACATCAACTTTATTACTTCGTTATTAGAGTACATTGAAAGAAAATTGCAAAACGGGATTGCTTATCCCTATAACAGCAATATCTTTTCTCATATTTACATTTTAATCAAACGTGTACGGGAAGGAGAAATTCACGCAGATACCTGTGCGGAGCTGTTAGATCCTGATGAAGAAGCACTGATCACGCAATATGATCAACTGTACCAGCTTTCCAAGATGGTGATTACAAAGCTGAATCATTATCTGAATATTGTACTGCCGGAAAGCGAGACGTTTTATTTATTCCAATACCTGATTTCTTCGCGAATGGAAAAGGAACCAATCAAGCTGAATCGAAAATCAAAGGAAGCATTGGCGATCACTGATTTTTTTGCCACCGAAATGAGTCGCTTGATGGGGATGAAGGTCGATCATCAGCCGAATCGCCAAGATCTTTATGAGCACATTGACCCATTATTGTATCGTTTGAAAAACGAGATCATCGTTAAAAATGATTTATTAGGAGATATCAAGCTGGAGTATCCAGAGGTTTTTCAACAAGTCCAACAGGTCAGCCAAGCGGCCGAAGAAAAGTTTCAATTAAATGAGATTTCTGAAGATGAGATCGGATTTTTGACTTTGTATTTTGTGAAGTATAAAGAAATGATCCATTCGAAAAAACGTGTGCTGATCATGTGCAGCAGCGGGGTAGGGACTTCAGAGCTATTGAAGGTAAAGGTTCGCAAAGCATTTCCCGAGTTAGAAATTGTCGATGTCTTATCGGCACGCAAATTTTCCAAGGCACCAGAAAAGTATCAAAACATTGATCTGATTTTAACCACTGTCAATTTAACCATCGACATGATGATCCCGACGATTTTGGTGAATTCAGTATTTACAAAACAAGACGAAAAACGAGTGAAAGAGATGTTAGGAGAGATATGAGATGACAGCAGAGCAAATGATGGACGATTTCAGTATCGCGGATGTGATTACCGAAGATTTAATCCAATTAGAAATGAAAGCGACAACAAAAGAAGAAGCAATTCATGAATTGACACGATTGCTAATGGCAAATGGGGACATTGCTGACGAGGACGACTTTATGGCAGATGTTTTCGAACGCGAAGCAGAAGGCATGACGGGGATCGGAAATAGTATTGCGATTCCTCATGGAAAATCGGATAGCGTAATCAAGACCTCGTTAGTTGTCGGCAAAGCCGCCACGCCGATCCCATGGGAATCCTTGGATGAGGAACCTGTTCGCGTAATTATTTTATTCGCCGTGAAGAATACCGATGCCAACACTATGCATATCAAGTTATTGCAGAAGGTTGCGATGCTCTTAGCCGATGAAGACTTCATCGAAAATATGGTCAATGCTCAGACCAAAGCGGAAATGATGGAATTGTTATCAAAGGACCCAATGGAAGAAGATTAAAAAAGAAAATGGAGGAATAGATGATGAAAATTGTTGGAGTCGCAGCGTGTACGTCAGGCATCGCCCATACGTACATTGCCAAACAGAAATTAGAAAAAGCCGCCAAAGCCTTAGGTCACACCGTTCACATCGAAACACAAGGAACCATCGGAACAGAAGACGAGTTAACCATGGAAGAAATCAAAGCCGCTGATGTCGTGATTATCGCCGCAGACATCAAGATCGGCGGAAAAGACCGTTTTGAAGGAAAAAAGGTGGTGGAAATCCCGACCAGCATGGTAATCAAAGCACCAAAGGGTTTGATTAATAAGATCGAAGAGGAAATTGTAAAGTCGTAGGAAATTATTTCTTTAACTTTAATATGAAAAAGGATGCCAGTTCCACTCTTCACAGTTCAATCAGTGAAGAAAACACAGTATAGAATTAGTCCACTGCAAAAGAATAGAAATCCTAGTGGAATGGTATACGGCTTGAAAATCGAACTAATTTTTCCTTGGAAAAATTAATTCTTTAATATGAAAAAGGAGATGAACTAAATGTTTAAGCAGCTTCAATTGAAAAAGCATGCCCTGACGGCAATCTCGTACATGTTACCGGTTGTTGTTACGGCAGGGTTGTTGATCGCGATTGGAAATTTGACAGGTGGCGGAGTGATTGAGGATTATAAGGCGGCCTATTCGGTTCCAGATGCGTTAGTCTCATTGGGTGTTTTGGGGATGGGATTATTGGCACCGGTTATCGCGGGGGCCATCGCGTATTCAATTGCTGACCGTCCGGGTATTGGACCTGGTTTGTTTATGGGATTGATCGCGAATGCCATCGGTGCTGGTTTCTTAGGCGGGATGCTCGGTGGTTACTTGGTTGGTTTCTTTGTACTATTCTTAGTGAAAAATCTGAAGGTTCCAAAATGGGCACAAGGTTTGATGCCGATGATGATCGTACCGCTCTTATCTACATTGATCATTGGCTTATTGATGTTCTTTGTCATCGGATTGCCGATTGTTTGGGCAACAGAAGCGTTGACCGAATTCTTAGAAGGGCTACAAGGTTCGGGTAAATTCTTATTTGGCTCAATTGTTGGCGGAATGGCTGCCTTTGATTTCGGTGGTCCAGTTAATAAAGTAGCTTCACTATTTGCCGATGGCTTGCTACTGGAGGGTGTGCAAGGGCCAGAAGCCGTGAAAGTATTGGCTTCTATGGTACCGCCGTTTGGTGTCACGATCTCTTGGGTATTATCTAAAATTGTTCGCAAACGCAAATATTCCAAAGAAGAGGAAGACAATATCAAAATTGCTTTCCCAATGGGACTTTGCATGATTACAGAAGGTGTTATTCCAATCGCAGCAGTTGATCCATTGCGGGTGATCTTCTCTTGTACAGTTGGCGCGGCAATTGGCGGCGGCTTGAGTATGTCGTGGGGCGTTGGTTCGCCGGTTCCGTCAGGCGGAGTGTTCATTATCCCAGCGATGACTGATCCATTGAAGTTTACGTTAGCGTTATTGATTGGTTCAGCGATTACCGGAATTTTGTTGTTCGTTCTGAAGAAAGAGCCAGTAGAAAATGAAATCAAGGACGATGAAGAAGAGGAAGAAGTAGATTTTTCTTCCATCAAGATTTCGTAGTAAGGGTGTCAGTTCCACTTTTCGCAGTTAGATTCGTTGAAAAAACTTAAATCAAAAGCAACACAGAATCACAGGTAATGAACCCAGTGGAATGATATACGGCTTGAAAATCGAACTAATTTTTCAGAGAAAAATTAATTCTTTAGTATGAAAAAGGAGTTTTGTCACATGTATGTTTCGATGAAAGAAATGTTGCAAAAAGCCAATCGTGAGAACTATGCCGTGATGGCGATCAATTGTTTCAACTTGGAAACGGCCAAAGCGGTAATCGAAGCGGCAGAGGAAATGCGTTCACCGATTATTGTCGATTTATTGCAGGATCATTTAAAAGAGCATTTGGATATTCGCTATTTGACCCAACCGATTATTCGAATGGCAAATAATGCCAAAGTCGAAGTGGCGATCAATCTGGATCATGGACAGGATGTCGCGTTCGTGAAACAGTGTCTGCATGAAGGCTTTTCCAGCGTCATGATGGATGCTTCGATGTATTCGTTAGAAGAAAATATTCGGATCACTAAAGCCATGGTAGAGCTGGCGCAGGTCTACAATGCCAGCGTAGAAGCTGAAGTTGGCGATATGGGGGCGGTGGCTGGTGATCATTTTACCAATGATGAGATGTACACCGATCCCGACGATGCGATTCGTTTTATTAATGAGACGGGTGTTGATTGTTTAGCACTGTCTTATGGTTCCAGTCACGGAGATTATCCAGAAGGGTATGTGCCGGATTTCCGGTTTGATATTGTCGAAAAAATCAAAGCAGCGACAAATTTACCGTTAGTATTACATGGCGGATCAGGCGCAGGTGAGAAAAATATCCTGCGTTCGATCGAATTAGGGATCAATAAGATCAATGTGGGTTCGGATTTTATGAAGGCGCAAAAAGCCGAAGTCCAAAAGCAATTAGCAGAAAATCCTGAGGTGGATTATCCGACGC
This sequence comes from Enterococcus avium, assembly GCF_002891025.1. Lineage (NCBI taxonomy): Bacteria > Bacillati > Bacillota > Bacilli > Lactobacillales > Enterococcaceae > Enterococcus > Enterococcus avium. The sequence goes on from NZ_NBSL01000002.1 coordinate 2,944,920, forward strand.
TTGTTCATCAAACGATGGCAGCTGGAAAAGAAGTTGTGAAACGGTATATCGAACTTTCGGGTTCAAAAAATAAATCTTAAAATGAGAATGGAGACAAAGTCAAATGTTAATCAATATGAAGCAAATGCTAGAAGTCGCAAAGGAAAATAAATTCGCCGTAGGAGCCTTTAACGTCGCAGACAGTAATTTCTTACGCGTAGTCATTGAAGCAGCAGAAGAAAATGATGCGCCAGCGATCATCGCGGTTCATCCAACTGAGTTAGATTTTACCAAAGATGAATTTTTCCAATACGCGGTATCTCGTGCAAAAAATAGTTCGGTGCCATTCGTTATCCACATGGATCATGGGGATAACTTAGCCAGCATCATGCGCGCTGTCCACTGTGGATTCAGTTCAGTCATGATTGATGGGTCATTATTGCCATTTGAAGAAAATATTGCCATCACGAAGGAAGTCGTTGATGTTTGTCATAAGATTGGTGTTTCCGTCGAAGGGGAATTAGGTACGATCGGGAATACGGGAACATCGGTTGAAGGCGGCGTGTCGGAAGTTATTTACACGAAACCAGAGGATGCCGAAGAATTTATCGAAAAAACCGGGATCGATACATTGGCAGTGGCAATTGGTACGGCTCACGGAATTTATCCAAAAGACATCAAACCTGAATTGAAGATGGATGTACTAGAAGACATCAAGAGCAGAGTCGATATTCCATTGGTGCTTCATGGCGGATCAGCTAATCCAGATGAAGAAATCGCCAAAGCGGTTCAAATCGGGATTCAAAAGGTCAATATTTCATCTGACTACAAATATGCTTTCTACAAAAAATGTCGTGAGATTCTTTCGACTACTGAATTATGGGACCCAAATGCGATCTATCCAGAATGTATTGATGCAGCTAAAGCCGTTGTCAAACAAAAAATGGAGCTGTTCAATTCGATCGGGCAAGCTGCGATTTATCGTAAGGAAAACGTGTTGCCTTGGAGACAGGACTTGAATTAAAAAATTAAAAATAGGTTCTAGGCTCAAAATTTGAGCTTAGAGCCTATTTTTATTCTAACAATTAAACATTGTTTTGTTTCTTTTCTAACTTTTGTTGAGAACACATTATGCGGCATCAATAACATAGGCGTTTCCAACTTCAAAGATTTAACGATACACCAATTTTGTGAAGGGCAACCTTCTACCAAGCAAGACCCCTAGATATCCAGCTGCGACTGCTTTGATTGCGCCTGGCAGAATAAAAGGAATCATTCCGGCAGAAAAAGCCGTATCCCATGGTAAACCTCCGCTAAATTTCAGCCAAAGGGAACCGAAGAATAGAGTAATAAAAGCCCCGACTAAATTAGCGGCGATTGACCAAAAATAATTGAAGGTTAATTTTTCTAAAATCAGACCAGTAACATAGGCTTGAAAAATAAATCCAACTAAAAAACCCCCGGTCGGTCCGAAATAATGGGCAATTCCCGCTGAACCGCCAGCTAAAACAGGTAAACCGATCATCCCCATCAATAGATAGATCGCTACGGCAATAGTACCGGTTTTCTTGCCTAAAATAGTTACCACGAACCCCACTGCAAAGGTTTGTAAAGTTAATGGAATAGGCCCAAAAGGAATGGTGAATTGGGCTAAAATACTTATTACTGCTGCAAATAATCCGGCTAAAACAATTTCTCGACTACTTAATTTCATACACTCACTCTTTCGTTAACTAAACATTTTATTTTGGTTAACGAAAGTATAATAGATGGTTAACAAGATGTAAAGGAAAATTTTTAGTACTTAGTAGAACAAAGTAGTTGACAAAACAGCTACTTAGTTTTACATTATAGCTGTACTTAATATTACAAAGTACTGAATGATGAGTAAGGAGTGAGTAGAATGCAGGAAGCAATTAATGTTGTTGATTTGGAAAAATCTTTTTCTGATCACAAGGTGTTAGATAAAATTAGTTTTCATGTGCCGACAGGAAGCATTTTTGCTTTATTGGGAACGAATGGTTCTGGAAAAACAACAACAGTCAAAATGATGACCACTTTGCTGAAGCCAGATAATGGCTATATTACGATCGATGGAATGAATGTGTTGGAGCAGTCGTTAAAGGTTCAAAAGGAATTTAGTTTGACCGGACAATTCGCTGCGGTAGATGAGGTATTAACGGGACGGGAAAATTTAGTTTTGATCGCAAAGCTTCGTCATATGAAAAATTATACGGAAAAGGTTGATGAGCTGTTAACGGAATTCGATCTGCAAGAAGCGGCGGATCGACCGACGCAAACGTACTCTGGCGGAATGCGGCGTAAATTGGATTTGGCGATGAGCTTGATCGATCCGCCCAGAATTCTTTTCTTGGATGAACCAACGACTGGATTAGATCCGCAGGCGCGGGCTGCTCTATGGCAAATGATCCGTTCGTTGAAAAAAGCGGGGGTGACGATCTTTCTAACTACGCAGTATTTGGAGGAAGCTGAGCAATTGGCAGATACTGTGGCAATTTTGAATCGCGGGAAAATCGCATTGCAGGGAAGCATTGCAGAGGTGAAAAAGCAGTTGCCAAAAGAAACCTTGGAATTGACCTTTGCGGATGAGGAAACACTGGAAGCTGCCGAACAGCTTGTCGGCGGAAAAATGAACAAGGAATTGTTAGCGTTGAATGTTGTGACGGATAATCAAGTTGAACGAATCACGACGATTTTGAATCAATTGCAAGCAGCGAAGATTGAGATTTTAACCTTTACTCAAAAACAATCTTCATTGGATGATGTCTTCTTTATGATTGTCGAAAACCGAGGGGAGAGAGAAAAATGAACGTATTCGCAGATACGATGGTATTGACCGGACGAATGATGAAGCATATGACCCGCAGTGTGGATACAATCATGACCGTGGTACTGATGCCGATCATGCTAATGCTGGCATTCATTTATATTTTCGGCGGGGCGATGACGATCCCGCAAGAGACCTATAAAGGCTTTATCGTGCCGGCAATTTTATTGTTTACTGTTGCCAGCGGCGTTGGTTATACCGCTTTTCGTTTAAACACGGATGTCCAAAATGGTATTTTTGAACGGTTCCATTCCATGCCGATCGCGAAGTCCGCGATTTTGAATAGTCACGTGATGACCAGTGTCATTTTCAATTTTATCTCAGCGCTACTTGTTCTGATCAGCAGTATTTTAATTGGATTTCGCCCAAAGGCAGATGTATTTGATTGGGCTGTGGGGCTGCTGCTTTTGCTGGTTGCGACTTACGCACTATCTTGGATTGCCGTCCTCTTTGGATTGATCGCTAGGAATAATGAAACAGCAATCGCCTTTTCTTACTTGCTGATTGGTCTATTATTCATCAGCTCAGGCTTTGTGCCAACAGAAACATTGCCTAAAGTTTTGCGAGGTTTTGCAGATTATCAGCCAATGACCCCGATCATTAATTCTTTACGTTCAATTTTGACCGACGGAAAAATTCCCGCAGATATCTGGGTGGCATTCGTATGGAGTATTGGCGCAATCGTGATTTTCCAAGTATTATCTATATATGTCTATCGGAAAAAATTACGTTAGTGCAGCAGCTGGGAAGGATGATAACAGTGAACGGGATTACAGAGATGCTAAAGGGCGTGCTTGAAGGAATGATCTTAGAAATTATCAATCAACACGAGACCTATGGCTATGAAATTACGAATAACCTACAAAAATATGGCTTTGAAGATATTGTTGAGGGAACGGTTTATACAGTTTTGTTAAGACTAGAAAAGAAAAAATTAGTGACTGTTACAAAGAAAAAATCTTCACTTGGTCCGATGCGAAAGTTTTATTCATTGAATGAAGCAGGGGAAAAGGAATTGGCGTTGTTTTGGCAGCGTTGGGAATTTATTTCTGGACAGATCGATAAGCTAAAGGAGAGTCAGAACAATGAGTGATAAAAATGTATTTAGCTACTTCAAAAGAGTTTATACGGACAAAGCAGAATATAGGGAGCAGATGGCGGGACTAAAAAAATTACCTCGTGAATATCAGGTAGTCTACAAAGAAATCCAAAATTTCTTATGGGAATTTACAGCAGGGGACGGCATGGATATGCTAACGCCAATGTATGAATTGTTGGCCTTCTTTGAAGAAGGTGCCAGCAATCATGTTCCAGTATTGGAATTAGTTGGCGAAGACGTGGGGGAATTCGCAGAGAATATGCTTCATGAGATTCAAGCGAAAACGCGAATCAATGAGTTAAAACGCAAAATGAATGAACGGGTCGCTAAAGAGATCAATAAGGGAAAATAAATTCAAGCATCGTTGGGAGGGATTCTGATGATGCTTTTTGTTATGAAAGAAGTCCTTGGTGTCAACGAGTCCTTGCTAATGCATTCGACAATTCTTCATCCATTATAAAAACAAATGTTCTTCGGTCTAAAGTCCTATTTAGATTTTGTACTTTCGTTGGAAGTAGCGATCAGAACTTTCCTCTAAAATTTAAAGAGTAAGCAACAAGTGTAAGAATTTTGGAATGGAAGGAATGGAGCAAAAAAATGAAAAAAATAATTATTGGTATCGGAGTGTTAGTGGCAGCGGGGGCTGGTTTTTTCCTCTATCAAAATACCCAAGCAAACGCAAAGGATGATACTGCAGTGGAACTGTACCAAGTTAGCAAGCAAACACCGCTGCATTTAAAAGGGCAGGTTCAATCAACGAAAAAACAAACGGTTCTAGTTGATTCAGAAAAAGGCCCGATTCAAACCATTCACGTAAACGAAGGCGATCATGTGACGAAAGATCAGATTTTGGTGACTTATCGTTGGGGTGAATTGATTCGAGCAGCGAACGATTCAGTGGTAACGGCCTTAAACGAAGATGCAAAAAATGATCCGCAGCAAGCCTTGATGGTCTTAAAGAGCGAAGAATCTGCCATTAAGGGAACAGTCACCGAGTATGATCGTTCTAAGATTACCTTGAACGAACCGATTGAGATCAAATATGCGAATAACGAAAAAACGGTCAAAGGCAAATTCACTTCATTAGCAGATATGAACAACGAACCAACGAAAGAGGACACAAACAGTTTGGTGACCTATAACTTTACGGCGGTTCCTGACGAAACGATACCTGTTGGCTATTCTGTTGAATTATTAATCCCACGCAATGAGATCCATTTACCCCTTAAGAGCGTGGTGAAAAAGGACGGCGAACAGGTGGTCTACAAAGTCGCTAAAGGAAAAGCTGAAAAACATACCATCTCTGCTGAAAAAGGCAATGGCTATTATATTTTACGTGAAGGCCTGAATGAGAACGATAAAATAGTCAAAGATGCAAAAGACGTCAAGGATGGGATGGATGTGACCGTTGAATGATCGTGATGGAAAATATCAACAAATTATACACGGCGGATCAGGAGCAGATTCATGTCTTAAAGAATATTAGTCTGACCATCGAAGAGCACGAATTTGTCGCAGTAATGGGGCCATCTGGTTCAGGAAAATCAACGCTGATCAATACGATTAGCTTTTTAGATGGTGATTTCGAAGGAAGCTATCGTTTTGAAGGAGAAGATGCGTATCGCTTCAACGATGAGAAGCTCTCAGCTTTGCGGAATAAATCGGTTGGTTTTGTTTTTCAAGCATTCCAGCTGATCGATAACAATACGGTTATGGAAAATGTGGCGTTGCCGCTGCTTTATGGCGGAATGAAGCAAAAGCAAACCAAACCGCTGGTCATGGAGGCTTTGCGAAAAGTCGGGATTGCGGATAAATACAATAAATTACCGAAGCAGCTTTCTGGAGGTCAGCAGCAGCGAGTGGCGATTGCTCGGGCTATCGTTGGCAATCCTAAATTTATCGTGGCGGATGAACCGACAGGTGCGCTAGACAGTCATACCTCTGAAGAAATCATGCAATTATTTAAACGCTTAAATGAAGAGGAAAAAGTCACGATCCTAATGGTAACCCATGATCCAGAGGCGGCAGCGTATTGTCAACGGATTATTACGGTAAAAGATGGCGAGATCTTGGAAGAAGGTGTTGCTCATGCGGTTTAGTGAAGTATGGAAAACGTCTTTCAAGGCCATTGGAAAAAATAAACGGCGAAGTTTTTTGACCATGATTGGTTTGATTATTGGAGTTTCTGCGGTAATCACGGTCTTTTCGATTGGTCGCGCCTTTGAAAATTATGCGTCAGAATTTATTGGATTGGATCAATTTGATGGCAGTGTTGGTTATACTTATACACCGAAAAATGGGGATTTCTATGAGAATGGGTTAGATGCGTTTACCGAAGAGGATATCAGTAAGATTGAGAGTATCCCTGGGGTGCAATCAGTGAGCTATTATGACAATTCTCGCAATGGCATCAAGTACGCAGACCAAACCTTTGATGATGTGGGAAATGATGGTCGTTGGAATTGTTTCAAATTATTGAAAAATGAAGGGAGCGAGGTCCTATATGGTCGTCCTCTTCAAGCCAGTGATTATTATAATGAAAATCCCGTTGTGGTGATCGATCAGACTGCTGCAAAAGCAATCAAAAAAGAGGAGCCAGAAGCACTAATCGGTCAAAGTATCAAGATCGGCGGGCATTTATTTGAAGTTGTTGGAATCATGAAGGACCGCAATGGCGGCTCCATTGTCTCCACCTCTGAAGATTACGTTGTTGCAGAGGTGCCAGAAAATGTCTATGAGCATTATTTTAACACTGAAGATCGCAGTATGATCCAAATGAAAATAAAGCAAACTGCCAATGTAAAAAATGTTTCGAAGGAAGCAGAAGAGACTTTGAAAAAATATGGCACATGGAAAGAACTGGGAAGCTATAAGTCAGAGGATTTGGCTGGACAAGTGGATCAATTGCGCATGCTGCTGACCAGTATTACCTTACTGATCTCGGTGATTGGCGGCATCTCGCTCTTTATTTCAGGAATCGGTGTCATGAACATGATCTATATTTCTGTCTCCGAGCGTACCAAAGAAATCGGTGTACGGCGAGCGATGGGTGGTACGAAAGGCAACATTATGATGCAATTCTTACTGGAAGGTATCTCGTTGACCTTGGTCGGCGGAACGATCGGTTATCTCATCGCGATGCTTTTAGGTTTTGCCATCAGTATGTTCACTCCGTTGTCGGTACGGCCGGATCTATTCACGGTGACGCTGGCATTTGGCTTGTCGGTAGTGATCGGGATTGTCTTTAGCTGGCTGCCGGCGAAGAGTGCAGCGAAGAAGGATATTGTGTCGTTATTGCGTTAATGGATAAAAATTGCCCGTAAACAGTAGTCTACGGGCGATTTTTTTGTCCGTTTTACAAATACATATGCATCGGATACGTCATGTAATTTGGTCCAGCAACTTTTTCTGCTGTTACAAAACCAGCAGGAGCTTTGATCACAGATGGAATCCGATTCACCATCGTCGCACAGGTGTGAGCGACAGTGTCTGGTTTATCTAACGAGAAGACCATATCTGGTTCGCCAGTGATTTCCCAATCGCACATATCGCCGTCTGTTTCACGATAAACTTTTCCGATACACTCGACCTCCAGCTCAATACCTTGATGAGTCTGGATCGTGGTTACTGCCGACATCCCAATCGCGTCCCCAGCTTTGATGGTTGCTCCAAGAGTCTCGGAATAAACATCTTCATCCAAGGTGAATGGCACACTCTTTTGGGAAATACTTTGAATCGTCCAGTTCATCTTTGAACAAATCGCTTCACCAGCATTCCACATGTAAGATGGCAGGCTTTCTGCTTGAGCAATTTCTTTATCGAAACGTTCCAGATCATAGCCGGCTCCATGTGCTTCGGCTAGAGCTAATCCATAATCTTCCACATTATAACTCACCGCACCCTTGAGCTTCTTGATATCGTTCATTCCGGCCATCATCAAGCTAGGCATATTGATCCAATAAATGTCCTGCATACCGGCACCTATGATTGTCACGCCATTGTCTTTTGCTAATCTATCCAGCTTGTTGGTTTCAGCTGGGGAGGTATTCCACGGATAGATTGCTTCTTCACAAGTCGTAATCACATTGACCTTATTCTTCAAACACATCTCATAAAATTCGTACATTTCCGGCATATAACTAAAGATCGTTACTAAGGCAATATCTGCATCACAATTGTCAAAAACTTCCTGCGCATTGTCTGAAATCTTGATACCCGTCGTATAACCTAACTCGGCAAATTCACCAATATCTTTTCCTACAACCTCTGGGTTTGTATCAATTGCCCCAACAATTTCAGCCCCATGCTTGTACAGATAATTAATGATTACCTTTGCCATCTTGCCGCACCCGTACTGAACTACCTTAATCTTTTGTAAACCCATTGAAATGCCTCCTTATTCATTTTTAAGAATTAATTTTTCAAAGAAAAATTAGTTCTATTTTCATGCCGTATACCATTCCACTAGTTTCTTAGGCGCCAAATCCAACGTTTTTGTACATTTTTTTATTTTTCACGATAAAAACTGCGAAAAGTGGAACTGGCTCCTTCATCTATATTGTGTTGTATTTCACAATAATAGTATAATCTCTATAGTAACTATAGAGTCAAGGGAGAGTTTAGAAAATGTTTTCAAAAATGAAGATCGGCCATTTTGCACAATACAACAATATTTCTGTTCAAACCTTGCGCTACTATGAGCAAATTGATTTGCTGCATCCAGCCTATATTGATGCAGAAAGTAATTATCGCTATTATCATATCAATCAGTCGGCGGCCGTTGATAATATCCAATTTTTGAAGCAGTTCAATTTTTCATTGGAGGAGATCAAGCATATTATGAATGATACGGCCGGGTTGGCGGAACTGAGTCAGACGGTTGAAAAGAAGAAAGCAGAGCTGCTGGAACTGCGTGCTGCCCTTGATCAGCAATTAGAAGACATCGATTCCTTTCAGGCAGGCGCGCTGATTTTTCAAGAAAAGCAAGGGCAAACAGAAATAGAGGTAGAACATTTTCCGCCGCGACCGATTTTGACGTACACGATCGATAAAAACATTTATGAAATGACAGAGGTGGAGTATGAGTTCTATTTAAGAGAGTTTAAAAATCATATAGGTCAATTAAACATGCCGATTGGCCGCTTTAATCGAGTAGGAACGATCATGCCGCGACCAGATTTTTTAGCAGAAAATTTTGTATCCAAGGAGCTGTTCATTTTTACACCTAGTCATTTTAAACAGCTGAAAACACTAAGAGGCGGGCTATATGCTACTTTTTATTGTCATTCCTTTAAGGAAGAACTGCCTGCATTGAGTAAATTCAGAGCGGCGCTTCAGCAGCAAAATTATCAAATCGTCGGTCATTATGTGTGTGAAGTCGTCTATGAAAAAAATAAAACGGATGCCATGAATCGAACCATGTTTATCCGGATGCAGATTCCAGTAAAAAAGCGATCAGAGAATTTCTGGCAGATTTCTAGCAGTAAGTAGAATGAGAAGCTTTTTTCGTTATTTATTAAGGACTTCGTAGCAAGTCAGTTCTGTATTTCCACTTAAAAAAACGTAATGTATTCATTTTTATTAGAAAAAATCATTATTTAAAATACCAAAATTTTTCGAAAGAAATAGCATTTTTTAAGGTTTAGGTATATTTTTGATATATAACGTTTAACCGGTGAAATGTAAGCGTATTTTTTGGTACTGGATAAATTACGTACAAATATTAGGGAGTGGAAGATCATGCAAACACAACGATTAGGAAGTAGACAGCTGTTCAATATGCTTAGAAACAACCTTGAAAAGAGAATCATCAAGTTTTATAACGAGACGCGTGACGCCTCTGCGGTAGTGGAATATGCAGTGGCCGTTCTTGTGCGTCATTGCATCAGTTCCGATGATTTTTCTTTTATCTGTCGAGAGTTAATCAGAGAATTATTTCTAACCGCAACGCCTAATCATACGTTGCGGCGTTTTAGTGTGTTTTTTGAGAACTACTTTACTCCCAATGAGTGGAAAACAGTTATCGCGCGCTTGTATCGTCATAAGAAGGAGTATCGCTCAGTTACCGAGGAAGCTCGTTTATATAAGGAATATTTGAAGGAAAAAGACACGACCAGAACCGACGAATTGGCCAATCATCAATTTGTTATCCGCTCTGTTTTCAAAGGAGCCAATGGACGAAAACATACCTGGACATTAAAAAATGGACATCCGACAAAGACGCGGGAAGAGCTTGCGGGGGCGGTGAAAATTCTAACGCTGTTGTCGATTTTTGAGACAAGCGGTGTACGAAAATTCACAGAGTTTGTCGATATTTACCGTGACGCCTGGATAGCTGATTTTCCTTGTGAAGAAGACCAGAAAGAACCTGTTGAGAAAAATAAAACTGAAAAGAAGGCTTCACATAAAGAAGATAAAAAACAAAAGAAAGTGACTCCAATTGAAAATCACAAGGAGACTAAAAAGGTACCAGTGAAAGAATTAAGTGATGTGGAATTGGTAAAAGAAAGTGTTTCGAATAAAAGGGCACCGAAGAATGAAAGACCAAAACAGTCTGCCCTTGACACTCTGACGAAGAAGGCAAAGACGCTGGAGCAATCACAACCTGCTAATAAGTCCAATCGGTCAGGTGTGGGAAACGTAATGAGTGATAAGATTGATATTGGTAAAATCGAAGAACAAATCAAAGCGGAACAATCGAATATGGGGTTTAGAAAAAGAGTTGCACAATTTTTAGGCAGGGGAAGTTAACCACAAAGGCGCCGAGTTAAACCATAATTTTACCTGCAATCCAATGATTGGTTGTAAAAGGATAAAGCGTTTTATATACTTTTACTAAGGGCAAAAATCGAGAATGTGGGGAGGGAGTATTTTGAATTTTCATCAGTGATCAGGTATAACACTTTGCCTTAGAGTCTCTAAGAATGTGAATGTAAAAATCTCCTCCCTAACGAACCTTCGTTTACCATTAGTGTAATCCATTCACTAAAAGAAGTCGTTTGGGAACATATGGGGGTATGTTTCCTTTTGTCAGTTTGTCAGTTTTGCTTTTTGCAGTTTAGTTAGTTTAAGGACTACGTCTAAATTTATAGCGGATTTATGGTCGAACTGTTTAGCAAAATGATACGCGAAGCGAAAATCGAATTCATTTTTCTGCCTTTTAGAAAAATGAATCCATTAAATAGAGCTAGCTGTCAGTTTTGCTTTTCGTAGTTTAGCTAGTTTAAGGACTACGTCTAAATTTATAGCGGATTTATGGTCGAACTGTTTAGCAAAATAACTTTATCAGACAAAAGGATGGAGATTCCTGGGCTTCGGCAGGAATGTCGGAGCAACAAAACGACAATGAATGGAGAAAAAGATGAAAAAACAATGATTGGGCTGTTGGCGTTAGTTTCTTTAGGATTAACAGGTTGCGGCGGCGGTGACGAGAAAGCGGACACTTCTAAATCAGCCGAAAAAGAAACAACGGCTTTTACTGGTGAGTATATTGTGGATGCAGAGTACGTTAAAAAAAATCTGGATGACCTCATTTTAATTGACGCGCGGGGTGAAGAAGAGGCCAATAAAGGTACGATCAAAGGAGCGAATGTAATTGGTTGGCAAAATTTAGCTTCAGTCGAAGAAGGGGCCTCCGGCGATGAGAAATGGGGCTTGGTGCTTGAACCCGCAGAATTAGGCAAGCGATTAGGTGAAAAAGGGATCGCGAAGGACAAGGAAGTGGTCCTGTTTGCTGGTGCGCAAAAAGGCTGGGGCGATGATGGACGGATCGCTTGGGAATTATTAGCGGCCGGCTATCAAGATGTCAAGATGGTCGACGGTGGCTTTACGGCTTTGAAAAAATCGGGGCTTAAAACAGCGTATGAGAGTACGGAGCTAGATCCAGTTGATGTGACGATTGATTCGATTGATCAAAAGCATATGATTAGGACGGATGAATTGAAAAAGGATTATGCTGATTACAAAGTTGTCGACGTTCGTGAGGACAAAGAATACAAAGGTGAAATCTTGTACGGCGAAGCTAAAGGTGGCCATTTGCCTGACGCGATTCATCTTCGATTTACGGAGCTATTCCAGAAAAACGGCAAGCTAAAGAGTAAAGAAGAGTTAACGAAGTTGTTTGAAGATGCTGGTTTAGCTAAAAAGGATCAGATCGTCACTTATTGTACGGCTGGAATTCGTTCAGCTTACATGGAGCTAGTCATGGAGATGTGCGGCTTCAAACAAGTAAAAAATTATGATGGCTCATATTATCGATGGGCAAAAGTTGAGGAAGTAGAAAAATAATGTCTAAAATGAACAAGCGAACTTTCGCTCGAATCTTATTGATTCTTGTGATAGTGCTGGCGGTCGTCGGCTTTTACTTTATTCCGGGGATTCGTTCGAAGGTTACACAAGTGTTGATGCTCTTTCGTTCCATGAGTGTAGAGAGTATCGTGGGCTATTTACGGTCTTTTGGAGTTTGGGCAGTCGTGATCTCATTTCTGCTGATGATGTTCCAATCAATCATCGCGCCATTGCCGGCCTTTTTAATTACGTTTGCGAATGCTGCGGTTTTTGGCTGGTGGCAGGGCGCTTTGCTTTCATGGACGAGTGCGATGGCGGGAGCATTGGTTTGTTTTTATATCGCACGAATTGCGGGGCGAGATATTGTTGAACGGTTGAACAAGAACTTTTCTCTGGAGAAGTTAGACGCGTATTTTGATCGTTATGGGAAACACACCATTTTGATCTGTCGTCTGCTGCCATTTATCTCTTTTGATTTTATCAGCTATGCGGCAGGATTAACGGCGATTAAGCCGATTCCCTTCCTAATCGCAACAGGGATCGGGCAGCTTCCGGCAACGGTGGTTTACTCATATGTCGGCAGCAATTTGACCGGCAGCACGAAGACTATTTTGTTTGGTCTGTTAAGCATGTTCGCATTATTTATCGCGATCTATGTCTTTAAGCAGATGTATCAAAGCAGACAGGCGAGAACGAATAAATAAAAAAACGTCAGCTAAAACATTTAGCTGACGTTTTTTCTATGCTTCGACTTCTTTGTTTTCTTCGATGTAATGTTCATAAAGCCGGTCTAAAAATTGAATCTCTGTCACATTCTGGTAGGGCATCACGTAAAAATTCGTAAGCTGGAAGATTGCTGTGAGATTCCAGAAGAAAAAGGAAAAGCGCAGGATCAAAAATTCCAGCTTATAGCCATGCATGATTTGACGGCTTAATAAAATCGCATCCGCAGCACTTAAGTTGTCCTCTTTTTCCAATAAATAGTTCGTCATAGCATAGGATGCACTCTTTACAATACCTGGGATGACGAACAGCATCGACCAAAGGAAGGTATAGATGGCGATTAAAATATTCGCCTTCAATACACGATTTTTTTGCGCCTTGATAAAGTACGCGAAGATTTGTAATCCATCTGCTCGGTTGCCTCTTAAGGTGTGGATCGCGCACCATTGCAAGACAGCGGTCGATAAAGCGGCGATCAAAAAGATCAGAATAAAGGCCGCCACCATGATTAGAAACCAAGCAACTAGCGAAAGCCGCGATGTATACGGTTGGATGTAGTTATAATTATAGCCGTAACCATAGCTGTCGTAGTAGTCATAGGGGCTAAGTATTCTTAGCACGCCGTTGGTAAAAAAACGAAAGTAGGCAATTTGAAAAATAAAGCCGGCGATAAAATTCGCACCGACCAGCAAAATGATTGTTTTACACCATTCACCATATCTGCCGGACAGTTTTTCCTGTGCCTGTTTTTTGATGTCAGCACGAGTAATGTGTAATCCATCTGCTTTTTCCAGCTCAAGCTTTAGCGGCTCTTCGATTTTTGGTTGATAAAAGGGCACGTTGTTTTCGGGATCTTTTTGAGGACCAACTGCTGGTCTTGTTTGTTCTAAGTTATATCCGCAGGCCGGACAAAAATTTGCTTCTGAGCGTACCTCAGTACCGCAATTAGGACAGTATTTCATTTTTTCACTCTTTTCCTTTTCATTCGATGTTATCTAACAATTATCATTGATAAGGAGGCTCTCGTCAACATAACCTTTAAAAATAGCTTTTTTGATTAGCTCAAGGTGTTTTGCATGTAATCAATTTTTTGATAAGGACACGAAATTAAATAATTTAAAGCAGAATACTATAAGAAATAAGAAGTAACTGTGGGTCTTACAGATGATATGTTAGGGACATAAAGAGATGTTGTCGGATAATTAAAGCCATACTCGGTATCAATTTAGCGCTATGCAAATCGTGGTGAAAGGCGTTTAAATCTTGTGGGTTCATTTTTGTCATATCTGATTTTTATCGTATCACCAACTTGTTAACCTAAAGGAACAGTTATACTTTTCTTTGAAACATACTTGAATCCATCAACAACGTAAGAAACAATGGCAAATTTTACATTTCCCAGTACTACTTTTTCAGGTGCAACGGTAACGATCTCTTCGATTGTCGCGAGTGTTTCAATAGTTTCTGATTTTTTCATTTTATTTCCTCCGTTATAAGTTAGATTACTGCTAATTATATATAGCTATTTAGGTTAACGATTTTTGAATGACTTTTGTACAATTACAAAATATCCAACAGGAAAACAAAGCTTAGCGCATTTCGATCTTTTTTGTCTTCAAATAAAATAGATAGTTACCAAAAAACGAAATTACTTTTTTCGAGATACAGCATAAACAGTTGAATTCCAGTTTTAGATTATTGAATCTATCATTGACATTAGAAAGCGGTTAACAGAAAATTGAAGCAACAAAGGATTTGTTTTTGGTTGTTGGTAAAAGTCGAATAGTTTATAGAGGGTGCCTAAGTGAAAAAGTTTCGTTTAAAAAAGTGGATGATTGTCGTGGTAATTTTGGCTATGGCAGTTATTCTAGTTACAGTAGTAAATCGATGGAAGAAAAACGATGCAGATACTGCGATGAATGATCCGCTGTCTGTTATTGGGAATTTCGTTATGATACCTGGACGATGGTTCGGGAGTATTGATTCCGTGTCTAGACTGGTAAATACGTATGAAGAAAATAAAAATCTAAAAGGCGAGATCGAGCAACACGATGATTTGAAACAGAACGTGAAAAATCAAGCACAAGAAATCGAACGTCTAAAGGTTGAAGAGGAATTAAACAAAACATTGACTGATTATGAGAAGGTCTCGGCAACGGTCATCACACGTTCTCCAGACACCTGGGAGGATGAGCTTATCGTTGATAGAGGAAGTGATGACGGCGTGACGGAAAACATGGCGGTTATGTCTCAAAAAGGGGTGATTGGCCGGGTGACGGAGGTTAGAGAACAGTCATCCAAAATTGAATTATTGACCTCTGATAATCAAAACAGTAACCATTTTCCAATAAAAATAGGTACAAATAATGGGGAGTCTTTTGGGATCTTAAATAAATATGAAGAAAAAAAACAGCAATTGATCGCCTCGCAGGTTACTAAAGAAAAAGAGATTAAAGAAGGGGACGTTGTTCGAACTTCCGGTTTGGGTGGAAATTCGCCAGCGGATCTTGTTATCGGCACTGTGGTTAAGGTTAAACCTAGCAGCAATGGCATCGATTTTGAAGTCTACGTTAAACCTTATGCACAAATGTATGATATTTCCTTCGTGACGATTATCAAAGGAATGGCAGAATAACGGACGGTTTTAGACGAAAAGTGTAAATCTGCGTTTTAGTAATTTTTAAAAAGAATTCATAGACAGAATTTGAAATAGAAGACAAAAAACACCCGCATCCTCAATCAGGATGCGGGTGTTGTTGTCTGTAAGAAGTCTTACATTAATTTGTTGTAGAATTCAACGACTAATGATTCGTCGATTTCTGGGTTGATTTCATCACGTTCTGGTAAACGAGACAATGAACCTTCTAATTTTTCATCGTCGAAGCTAACAAAAGCTGGACGACCAACAGCTGATTCAACTGCTTCTTTTACTGTAACCATGTTTTTAGATTTTTCACGGATACCGATAACTTGGCCAACTTCAACTTCATAAGAAGCGATGTCAACACGTTTGCCATCGACAGTTACGTGACCGTGGTTTACTAATTGACGAGCTTGGCGACGAGTTGAAGCCAAACCTAAACGGTAAACAACGTTATCTAGACGACGTTCTAGTAAGATCATGAAGTTAACACCATGTTTACCTTCTTTGATTTTGCTAGCGCGTACGAATAAGTTACGGAATTGACGTTCGTTTAATCCGTAGATGAAACGTAATTTTTGTTTTTCTGACATTTGCAAGCCGTATTCAGATTTCTTTCCACGGCTGTTTGGTCCATGTTGACCTGGAGCGTATGGACGACGTGCTAATTCTTTACCTGTTCCTGATAATGAGATACCAAGACGACGAGATTGTTTCCATGATGGTCCTGTATAACGTGACATTAAAAATTCCTCCAATAAATTGTTTTGGAGTAAAATAATCCGTTGAAAAATTCATATCCGTGTAGTTCGTTCTTCAATCTTCACCTTCGCAGCCGCGGTTACACAATTGAACCAATACTGGCAACGAACTGGGGACGGGCTATTATTCTTCTGCTGCATTATTTTACACAAACGTCAGTATAACGGAAAAGAGCGGGCAGAGTCAAGTTCAAGTGTTGCTTTTTTGAAAAAAATGTGTTAATTGTTGGGTGCTGGCAGAAAATGATTGCTTTTTTCTAAGACAGCGAAAAGATTGAAACAGAATAGTGTAAGAAGCTTTTGCAAATTCTCTGAAACTTCTCTACAATGAAGGATGTCAGTACAACTTTGCCAGTTTTTCTTTACGCTTCAGCGTATTTAGAAGAATGGTGTGCGTACGAGAATCTTACGTTAGAAAAATTCGGACTTATTTACGAGCTAGTTCGTAAAATAGTAGATAAACGCATTAGTTGAATGATATACGGCATTTGAATCGACCTAATTTTTTTATTTGAAAAAAATATTACTTTAAAACGAATAAGGAGATTAAGGATGAACGCATTGATTTTTCCGTATCAACCCGAGATTGCGGAACCAATGGCTCGGTACATGAAGGATCTTTTTCCCTTTTGCGGAGTTAAAAAGCCGCAGCGAGCACTATTGGAACGGCCCTTTTTAAAAGAAAGCACCATGTTATCAATCGAAGAACTGATACAAGAGATTTTTCGCAACTATCGAATGAATGAACGAGAATATCAGTATTACGCGATTGATTTGGCACAAAAGAACATTCTGCGTTTTTCACTAGCGGATCTGGCGGCATTGCTTCCTTTATTAGGTGAAAAAACTTGGTGGGACAGTATTGATGCGTGGCGTAAGGTGTTTTCTACGTGGGTTTTAGCGCATCCAGCAGAGTTGGAGCAGGTGTATCGTTTTTTCTATCAGCATGAGAATTTTTGGTATCGGCGTGTAGCGATCAATTTACAGTTGATGTTTAAAGAAAGCACCAATACAGAATTGTTGGCGCAAGCGATCTTAGCGGATCTAACAACAGATGAATTTTTCATCCAAAAGGCGATCGGCTGGGCATTGCGTGACTATAGTAAGGTGAATCCTGATTGGGTAAGAGATTTTATACAGCAGCATTCATTCAGTAAGTTAGCCCTACGTGAGGGCAGCAAATACATAAAAATGGAGAGATAAATTTTGGAAAGAAAATTAATCGCACTAGACATTGATGGTACCTTGTTGAGCAGCCAAAGAAAACCTTTGGACAGCACGATGAAGGCGTTGAAGGCATTGCGTGAGGCTGGACATTTAGTGACTATTGCGACGGGACGGTCCCGCTTGTTGGCTGGCGATGTGATTCATCAGTTAGGCTGTACGAATTACATTATTTGCAATGGTTCTGCAGGATTTTTAGATCATGAGCAGGTGTATAAGCATACGCTGGATCGTGAAGCGTTGACTCGTATGATTGATTTTGCCACGGAACGAGAGATCGACATTATGCTCTTCGGATTAGATTCTTTCGGGCGGGTAACTGATTTTGACAAGGAAAAGGTTCGCAATGCGATGTCTTCTTTTGGACAACAGGCGCCAGAGTATGAACCAGATTATTTCTCTCAACATGAAGTATACCAAGGCTGTGCCTTTTATGATCAGTCAATGGATGAGGAGTTTGAAGCGGCTTTTCCAGAATTTCGTTTGGTTCGCTGGCACGAGAATAGTGTTGATATCATTCCGAATCCAGGTTCTAAGGCACAAACGATTTTAGCTTTAGCGAAAAAAGTCGGGATCAAACCAGAAAATATCGTGACCTTTGGTGATGGCAACAACGACATTGAAATGCTGAATTTGGCGGGAACGGGTGTGGCAATGGGAAATGCCGCCAATCATGTTAAGGATGCCGCCAATCTCGTGACGGACACCAATGATCAAGATGGAATTTATAAAGCACTACGCCAATTAGAATTGGTGCATTAATAATAAACTTAAACTGCTAGAGGCTATGACAATTACTTTTGTCGTAGCCTCTTTTTTTAGAAGACAAACGCTTCACAAAAACACACATTAGGAATTCATTTCTTTATTATTTAACAGGTCATTGCATAAATAAGCAGCAGAAGAGGAACGACTTCATTGCTTGAAAAGCTAGAAAGTAAAAATCACAAATTAAATAGTTATAAATATTATTAGCTCTTTTTTTAACATTTCTTCTATTAATTTTATTTGTTTTTTTAATATTATTAGATGTGTTGTTAATTTCTTTAATCATGTTGACGAAAAGGGTTAATTCCGTTTATCATATATGTAATACGCGTTTTTTTATTAATCAAAAATGAAACATATGGGAGGAAAAAGCATGAAAAAAATTAGGGGATTTAGTGGGTTGATTTTATTGAGTAGTCTATTAGTAACATTGACTGCCTGCTCCGGCGGTGGCGACACAAAAAAAGCAAATGAAAAGGAAAATACAGCCCAAACATCAAAAGTTGAAATGAGCATTGAAGGAGGCAGCTACATCATACCTGATGGGAAAAAGGTTGATGATGAGACAGGCTTCCTAGCACTGGATATTAAAGTCAAAAATAAGTCAAAAGAGAAATTGGATGTTTCTTCTAACGATTTCGCTTTGTACGATGAAGATGGGAAGAAGGTTTCTTCAGAGCACGTTTATGATTCCAATGATAACTTTAAAGTTATGAGTAATGAGAGCCTATCTGAGGATAAGAGCTTTACTGAGCCATTGGTATTTGAAGTCAAAAAAGATGCAAAATATGATCTACATTATGAAGCTATGTACTATTCTGAAGACGAGAAGGATGAAAGCATCGAGCTGAAACTTGATACGAAAAAATACAATGACGACACCAAGGCGGTACAAGCGCTGGTAAGTCAATATATAACGAAAGTCTTTCATAATTCTGACGAAGTGAAGGAAGAAGATAAGAAGGCGGCAGGAAAACTTGAGTTAGCCAATGATCTAGAAGCGGAAAGCAAAACCTTTAAAGAAGACAGCGTCAATAGCTTGAAGGAAGATTTTACAAACTATGATCCTTCAACAGCAGAGTTGGAAAAGGTTATAACTCAACTTCAACAGACCAATGCTGAAAAGGGCAAGGTAACTTACAGCTTTAAAGAATTCTTCCCAGAATCAGCAGTCATCTACGTACGTCCAGAAATGGTCTTTTTGGATGATGTTGATACCGAATCAATCATAGATAAATTCGTAGAAGAGAATAAAGGCAAATACACTGATTATACTAGTGTGCGTTGAGATGCAGAAAAATATTTATTGCAGGAATTGCCTGGAAAGATCAATGAAGCACCAATCAACACCGATGAAAATATGAATGGTGAAGGTTATCAGGTGAAGTTAGAGAAAAAAGACGGTAAGTGGGAGATCAATTCCGCAAATGAAAGTCGAAATTATCATTTCAACTCAATGAAAGAGGCCTTCAGAGGCGGGCTTAATGACTAAAAAGACTGGAATGCTGGCAACGATCGTATTAGTCATCGTGATCCTATTCAGCTTTGTCAGCTATTCTAGATATAAAAATAGTGTAGATGCTACGGTGGATCGTTTAGCGACTGCACTGATTGAAAATGATGAGACGCTAATCAAACGCTACATGCCTAGCTACTCAAATAAGAAAAAAATCAGCAAAGACGCACAAGTTCTTTTTCAACAGCAGGTAAAAAAGCTGAAAAAAAAGCAGATCACTAAGCTTTTAAAAAAGGATGAATATTTTTCGATTGAAGAGGGAGCTTCCTTTTTAAAACCAGCTAAAATCTATCCAAATGCACGATTTCTTGTTGTAGAATTGCCTAAAGGTACCGATCTTCGAACCACGATCCAAGCACAGGAGGTTTCTGGAGATTTCGTTGAGGAGTGGAATAAATATACTTATGGTCCTTTTTTACCAGGAACATACAACGTAACCTATGAAATGGCGCATCCGAAATTTGGCTCAAAAAAGGTTCAAGAGCAGGCTGATCTCAAAGCAGAGGATCAGCGGCTGACAGTGAAAGAGAATAGCCTGTATGAGAACAATCAAGGGTTCCAAAAGCATCTACTAGCATCAGTCGTCAATTATTTCGATTCCTTCAATCAAGGGGTTCGCGATGGTTTAAATGTTTCGCAGCTAATCGCTTCTACATCACATAAGGAAAAGCTGCAATTGAGTTTTGCCGAACTGAAGCCTTACTTGAAAAGCTTTGATCAGCAATTTCAGTCAATCAAGCTCAATTGCGATTCAATTTCGGTGAATACAGGACAAACGAAGGTTCAGTTCGATGTCTATGTCGATCTTAAGCGTTCGATGCAATTAGTCGAGGAAGTTGGGATTGATGAGGCATTGACGACGGATGCACAAAACGCAATCGCGAGCCTTGTTTATGATGAGGAACAGAAAAAATGGCTAGTCGATGATTTGGATTTCAGTACCTACCAACAGGACCCTAAGAATTGGGAGCATGTTCAAAGCTATCGTGCAAAAAGCGAGCAGAAGGCACATTGGGATAAAGACGATACGGTTGAGGTTGTTTAATAATGAAAAACTACGAGTGCGTTGCTGCTCGTAGTTTTTTTATTTTTAAATTGCTTACAGCAAGTCGAATGGAATCTTTTATTTTCAAGCAAAAACAACTATAATAAGACAAGATGCTTAACTAGAGAAGGGGAAAAAAAGTGCGCTTACTATTCATTGGGGATGTTGTTGGTTCATTAGGTCGGCAGATGTTGAGTGACTATTTACCGCGTTTAAAGAAAAAATACCATCCACAGTTGACGATCGTTAACGGTGAAAATGCGGCGGCAGGCCGTGGCATTACAGAAAAAATCTATAAGAAATTTTTGCAAGATGGGGTCGATGTAGTTACCATGGGGAACCATACGTGGGATAATAAAGCGATTTTTGACTTTATCGCTGACGCGAAAAAAATGATCCGACCAGCAAATTTTCCAGAAGGCGTACCAGGTAAAGGCCATTTATATGTGAAGGTGAATGAGCTGGAGCTGGCGATCATCAACTTGCAGGCGCGTTCATTTATGACCGATTTGGATGATCCTTTCCGCATTGCTGATCAGCTGATTACGGAGGCGCAAAAACGTACACCGTATATTTTTGTAGATTTTCATGGCGAAACCACCAGCGAAAAGCAAGCGATGGGCTGGTTTGTGGACGGACGCGTTTCAGCTGTAGTTGGAACCCATACCCACGTTCAAACCAATGATGGCCGTATTTTACCAAAAGGGACGGCATATCTGACCGACGTCGGGATGACCGGTCCATATGATGGCATTTTAGGCATGAAAAAGGAACCGATCATTGAAAAGTTTTTAACGGCATTGCCGCAACGGTTTGAAGTGATTGAAGAAGGGCGCACCGTATTGTCCGCTTGTGTGATTGATATTGACAAAAATGGTCATGGACAAAAAATCGAAACGATCTTAATCAATGAAGATCGTCCATTTAGAGAATAGAAGCAGAGGGATAAAATGAATTTAACAAATGAAGCCGCCGTCGAAGCGGCTTTATCTCATTTAACAGCATTATTAGGTGAAAATGAAGTGATCACTCGTTTCCAGCAGCTTCAAAAGCGAGTAGCGGAAAACGACACGCTTCAGCAATTGGAAGAAGGCATCAAAGCTGCACAAAAAGACGCGGTTCAGTTTGCCCATTATGGCAAACCAGAAGCCGAACGGGAAGCACTGAAAGAAGCGGATCGTCTGACTAAGGAGTTTGATCAGCATCCGTTAGTAATCGCCTATCGCGAACAGCTTTATGAAGCCAATGATCTGCTTCAGCATCTGACCACAATGATCCAAAAAGAAGTCAATGCAGCCTTAGAAGCAGATGAAGTTACAGGGGAGGGAGCGCAATAATGCCTCAAAAAACGAAGAACACACCAATGATGGAACAATATTTGGCGATCAAGGACCAATATAAAGACGCCTTTTTATTTTACCGATTAGGGGATTTTTATGAACTCTTCAACGAAGACGCGATCAAGGTTTCGCAGTTGTTAGAGCTGACTTTGACCAGTCGAAATCGGAATGCAGACGATCCAATCCCCATGTGCGGCGTACCGCATCATTCTGCTCAGGGCTATATCGACACCTTAGTCGAACAGGGCTACAAGGTTGCTATTTGTGAACAAATGGAAGACCCGAAGCAGGTAAAGGGCATGGTCAAACGGGAAGTTGTCCAATTGATCACACCAGGAACACTGATGGAAGGCAAAGGTATCGAAGCCAAAGCCAATAATTTTCTGACTGCTGTTACCCAAGTCAAAGACAAGTTCGGTTTTGCTTACGTTGATCTTTCAACCGGTGAATTAAAAACAGCGCTACTGCATGATGAAGAAGCCGTAATGAATGAAGCGATGGCTTTACAAACAAAAGAAATTGTTTTAGGCAGTGAAATCCCTGAAGGTTTGCAGAAAAATCTTGCGGAACGACTTGGCTTGGTCTTTTCAAGGCAGGAAACGATCGAGGACAATGCGGAATTCAGCTTTCTGACCGCCGATATCACAGATGAATTAGAAAAAGAAGCGACTGGCAAACTACTGACGTATTTATCTGTCACACAAAAACGCAGCTTAGGCCATATCCAAAAAGCAGAAGAATACCAGCCGGAGCATTTCTTGAAGCTGGACTATTTCTCAAAAACCAACTTGGAATTGACTCGTTCGATTCGAACAGGCAAAAAGCAGGGCACTCTTTTGTGGCTGTTGGATGAAACAAAAACCGCGATGGGCGGTCGATTATTGAAGCAATGGATTGATCGTCCATTGATCCAAAAGCGTCAGATCAACGCACGTCAAGCGATGGTTTCTTCCTTATTGAATGCTTATTTTGAACGGATGGATCTGAATGAATCCCTCACAAAGGTTTACGATCTGGAACGTTTAGCTGGTCGAGTGGCCTTTGGCAATGTCAATGGTCGTGACCTGATCCAATTGAAAACTTCTTTGATGCAGGTACCTCAGATCCGTCAATTATTGACTGGCATCAACCAAGGCGAGTGGAATGATTTATTGGTGGATATGGAACCAATGGATGATTTAGTGGATTTGATTGAAAAAGCGATCAAGGACGAAGCGCCGCTGCAAATTACTGAAGGCAATGTCATTAAGGATGGTTACAACGAGCAGTTGGATCAGTACCGTGAGGCTATGACCAACGGGAAAACGTGGTTGGCAGAATTAGAAGCACGTGAACGTGAAGCCACCGGGATCAAAACGTTGAAGGTCGGTTATAACCGCGTATTCGGCTACTATATCGAAATCACGAAGTCGAACCTTGCCAACCTAGAAGAGGGCAAGTACGAGCGAAAGCAAACGTTAGCAAATGCGGAACGGTTTATTACACCGGAGCTGAAGAAATTAGAGACCTTGATTTTGGAAGCCGAAGAAAAATCAGTCGCGCTAGAATACAACCTCTTCCTAGAAGTTCGCAATGAAGTTAAAAAAGCCATCACGCGTCTGCAAAAACTAGCGAAAAGCTTGAGTGCGACAGACGTGTTGCAAAGCTTCGCGACTGTCAGTGAACGTTATCAGTATGTACAGCCAACGATGGAGGTTGGGACACATAACCTGCAAATCAAAGAAGGTCGACATCCGGTCGTGGAAAAGGTTCTGGGACATCAGGAATATATTCCAAATAGTGTCCTCATGAGTCCTGATGAGATGCTCCTGCTGATCACTGGACCGAATATGTCCGGTAAAAGCACCTACATGCGTCAGCTTGCTTTGACAGTAATTATGGCACAAATGGGCTGTTTTGTTCCGGCGGAAAGTGCCGAACTGCCGATTTTCGATCAAATCTTTACCCGCATCGGTGCCAGCGATGACTTAATCGCCGGCCAATCGACATTTATGGTAGAAATGATGGAGGCCAATCAAGCACTGCGTCATGCGACACCAAACAGCTTGATTCTCTTTGATGAGTTAGGTCGCGGAACAGCGACGTATGATGGGATGGCGTTAGCACAAGCGATTATTGAATATATCCATAAAAATGTGAAGGCCAAAACGCTATTTTCAACCCACTATCATGAGTTGACGGTGTTAGAAGAAAGCCTGCCTCAATTAAAAAATGTTCATGTTGGCGCGGTCGAGCAAAACGGTGAAGTCGTCTTCCTGCACAAGCTGATGGATGGACCCGCAGATAAAAGCTACGGGATTCATGTGGCGAAAATCGCTGGGATGCCAACCGATCTGCTTTCTCGCGCAGCGACGATTCTATCCGCTTTAGAATCTGATGCGCCTGTGCAAAAAAATGCGGAGATCGTTGAAGAAAACGAGCAGCTTTCGTTATTTAGCGAAGTGTCAACTGCTGAACTTGGTGTAGTCGACAGTATCAAGAAAGCCAATCTACTTGAAATGAACCCGATGGAAGCATTAAACTTCCTATACGAGTTACAAAAACGGATTTAAACAAGGGGGAATTCGATGGGAAAGATCCAAGAATTATCCGAACGCTTAGCCAATCAGATCGCCGCAGGAGAAGTCGTCGAACGTCCTGCCTCAGTTGTCAAAGAATTGGTTGAGAACGCAATCGACGCAAAAGCAACACAGATCGATATTTTGATCGAAGAAGCAGGCTTGAAAAAGATCCAGATCGTAGACAATGGCGAAGGCATCAATCAAGACGATGTTGAGAATGCCTTTAAACGTCATGCCACAAGTAAAATCCATAACCGCGATGATTTATTTCGCATTCGGACATTGGGTTTTCGTGGTGAAGCCTTACCGTCGATCGCCTCTGTGTCTGAGATGACTTTGGAGACGGCGACTGCTGATGAAACACAAGGTTCCTACCTTTTCTTAAAAGGCGGAAAAATTGAAGAACATCGTCCAGCTTCCTTGCGGACAGGAACAAAAATCACCGTAGAAAACCTGTTTTTCAATACGCCTGCGCGTTTAAAATATGTGAAGTCGCTGCAAACGGAACTGTCGAATATTGGAGATATCGTCAATCGAATGGCCTTGAGCCATCCTAATATCGCCTTTCGTCTTGTCCATGACGGTCACAAGATGCTGAGCACCAGTGGTACAGGGGATTTGAAGCAAACCTTGGCTGGCATTTATGGCGTGGCCACAGCGAAAAAAATGTTGAAGGTCGATGCGAAAGATTTGGATTTCACGTTGAATGGCTACGTGTCGTTACCAGAAGTGACGCGTGCAAGTCGCAATTATTTATCGGTAATCATCAATGGCCGCTATATCAAAAACTTCGCACTGAACAAAGCGATCATTAATGGTTATCAGTCAAAATTGATGGTGGGACGATACCCAATTGCGGTGCTTGAGATTACGATGGACCCGCTGTTAGTCGATGTAAATGTGCATCCAACCAAACAGGAAGTTCGTTTATCCAAAGAAAAGGAATTGATGGAGCTGATCAGCCGCGGAATTGCTGAAAGTCTGCGCCAGATCAATTTGATTCCTGATGTCGGTGAAAATCCCAGCTTCAAACGCAAGGTCGAAAAAATTCACACGGAACAATTGGACTTGCCGTTAGAGGAGCAGCCAAAGAAAAAGAGTGACTTGAACTATGATCCTAAAACGGGGATTTTTTACGTCGAACCGAAACCATCAGAGCCAGTCGAAACACCGGTACCACTGAAGGAAGAAATCGTTGAAAAAACCATGACGGTTCCACTTGAAACAGAACAAGAAAAAGTAGCGATCGTGGAAGAAACCCCGGAACCGCTGATTGAAGAAGAGGTCCCGACAGAAGAGCAAGTTTATGAAGAAGCGCCTAATGCCGACCATCCTGAATTTGATCTAAGTACCCAATCTGGTGAAAAAGTGATTGAACAGGCGATAACAAAACTGGAAAATGAACAGCCAAAGGAACGCTTTCCGATGTTGGAATATTTCGGTCAAATGCATGGGACGTATTTGTTTGCTCAAAGTAAAGACGGCTTGTATATCATTGACCAGCACGCGGCGCAAGAGCGAATCAAATACGAATATTTCCGCGAAAAAATCGGCGACGTTTCTGATGATCTGCAAGAGTTGCTGGTGCCATTTGTTTTGGATTATCCCAACAACGATGCTATCAAGCTGAAAGAAAAAACGGAGTTGTTGCAGGAAGTCGGCATTTATTTAGAAGAGTTTGGCCCTAACAGCTTCATCGTACGGGCGCATCCGACGTGGTATCCAGCCGGACAAGAGGAAAGTATCATTCGGGAAATGATCGATATGCTTTTAGTTACTGGCTCTGTTAGCGTCAAAAAATTCCGTGAAGCAACAGCCATCATGATGAGCTGTAAACGATCAATCAAAGCCAACCATCACTTGAACGAAGCACAAGCGCGGGTCTTGTTGACGGATTTGGCTCAATGCGAGAATCCTTTCAACTGCCCCCATGGTCGTCCAGTATTGATTCATTTTAGCAACAGCGATATGGAGCATATGTTCAAACGAATTCAAGACCCACACTAGTCTAAAGAGGAGCAGAGTTATGACCGTTATTTTAGCTTCGCAATCACCAAGAAGACAAGAATTACTCCACTGGCTGATGGCTGATTTCACCGTTCAACCGGCTGATATTGATGAAGAAGTCAAAGATCAGTACGCACCAAAGGATTATGTGATGGAGATGGCGCGGCAAAAAGCGGCAGTGGTCGCCGCTGAGCACCCAGAAGCATTAGTAATCGCCAGTGATACGGTGGTCGTACTGGGTGAACAAATCCTCGGCAAACCTAAGAGTCGAGAAGAAGCATTCGGTATGCTGGAAAGTATGAGCGGCGGCAGCCATTTAGTCTATACCTCCGTGGTAATTCGTCAAGGAGATCAATTGGAGGAAAAACTAACTTCCGCTACTGTGACCTTTTATCCTTTGACCGCTGGAGAAATTAATCGCTATCTCGATAGTGATGACTACAAAGACAAAGCTGGTGCATACGGTATCCAAAATGGTGCCGGTGTCTTCGTTGAAAAGATCGAAGGCGACTATTACAGCATCGTCGGTTTTCCCGTTGGTGCGGTGAATCAGATGCTGAAGAAGTTTAGCTATTAGATAGAATGTAGGAGAACACCGGATTACGATTCGGTGTTCTTTACCTTTTCGCAGTAAAAGCACGCACTATGAGCATATTTTTCGTATCTTTTTCTCATCGGGTGTATGCTCAGCGTGTTCTAAGTAATCATGAAAGCGGGGAAGAACCATGGAGCAGGAAGAATTGAAAAAGAAACTTTCACCCATCGAATATGCAGTGACGCAGGAAAATGCGACAGAGCGTCCATTTTCTGGAAAATATGATGATTTCTATCAAAAAGGCATTTATGTTGATGTCGTCAGCGGTGAGCCCTTATTTTCTTCTACTGACAAATACGACGCCGGATGTGGTTGGCCAGCTTTTAGTCGTCCGATCGAAAAGCGTGGAGTGGCTGAAAAGGCAGATTTTTCTCATGGCATGCATCGAGTAGAGGTCCGCAGTAAAGAAGCCGATTCCCATCTAGGACACGTGTTTAACGATGGTCCGCAAGATCAAGGCGGCTTGCGCTATTGCATC
The DNA here is from genome assembly GCF_002891025.1 of Enterococcus avium. NCBI lineage: Bacteria > Bacillati > Bacillota > Bacilli > Lactobacillales > Enterococcaceae > Enterococcus > Enterococcus avium. The sequence continues at coordinate 2,972,791 of NZ_NBSL01000002.1, forward strand.
AACTCCGCAGCATTGCGATTTATTCCAGTCGATGAGATGGAAGAAGCAGGCTACGGTCAATATAAGGAACTTGTTAAATAAAATGTGCCGAGAAATCGGCGCACTTTTTTGTATTTCTTCTTTTAGTGATTTTCTTAGTTTTTTCCTTTTCCATATTCAGTTGCAAATGATGTCCGCTTTTCAGAAAATGCATGTAATTTCAACAAAATTTGGAGAAAATAGCTATCTTTTTTCGCTATACTGGAACTATCCTATTTTTAGAAAAGGCGATATTTGTGAAATTATTTAAAGAATTAAGTCTGTTATTTCTCTATTCTATTATTGGCGAAGGTCTGCGGATGTTTCTTCATTTACCTGTTCCGGGCAGCATCATCGGTATTGTGCTCCTCTTTCTTTCCTTCCAAATCAAATTATTAAAGCCATCGGCAATTGAGGATACAGCAAACTTTCTGTTAAACCATTTGACGATTTTATTTGTACCAGCTGGTGTCGGTTTGATGCAATATTACGGAGCCATTAAATACACGTGGCCGATCCTGTTAGGCGCAGTTGTTTTGTGCTCTCTTGTCTCGCTTGTAGCTGTCGGGAAAACAGCGGAATTTGTTGAAAGAATCAGCATGAAGAGCAAGGAAGAAAAGGCGCGACTGGTTGAAAAAGTTGGGAAACTGCGAGGTGAAGCGGATGATTTCAGCGCTGGCGAGTAACCCGCTTTTTGGATTAGCACTTACTTTGCTTATCTATCTAGCGATGGAAAAATTGTTGAGTAAGGTGAACATCCCTTTCATCAATCCTTTGATCGCAAGTGTGGCCATTATCATTATTTTGTTGAAATTCAGCGGAATCAGCTATCAGGAGTACAACATAGGCGGCAATTTATTTACCATGATGATTACACCAGCGACAGTGGCGTTAGCTTTGCCCCTTTACCAAAATTTCGATAAGCTTAAGAAATATTTTTTGCCGGTGATTTTAGGAACATTGGTGGGTGTGGTACTTAACTGTTTACTAAGTGTTGGAATCGGTCGCTTATTTTCATTGAAACAAGGGATTGTCGTTTCGTTATTGCCAAAATCAGTGACCACAGCGATCTCAGTTGATCTGTCTAGCCAGATGGGCGGCATTTCGCCAGTGACCTTAGCAATCGTTGTTTCGACGGGGATTTTCGGGGCTTTAGTTGGAACAAAGGTTTTCCAAATTTTCAATATTCAAAGTCCCGTGGCAAAAGGCATCGCTTTAGGCAGTACCTCTCACGCGATTGGTACCGGTCGAGCGATCGAGATTGGTGAACTAGAGGGTATTCTTGCTGGTTTATGTATTTGTGTCAATGGGTTAGTAACGGTGGCGCTGCTGCCGATTTTATTTCGTCTATTCGAAGGTCTTTAGTACCAGCTCCTTGCGCTCTTTTGCTAAAATGTAGCGTGAAGGAGTTTTTTTATGTATATCAAAGCGCTGGAATTACAACATTATGAAAAGGATGTATATCTTAGCGTCCGATTATTGGAAGTGATGGATGATGGTCAGCTGTATAAGAAAAGTGAATTAGCTGAGATGCTTAAATTGGATGTTCGCAGTGTGCAGCGACTGCTGACGGAACTGAGTAAACAGTATCACCGATTCACCGAAACAGAATTGCCACTATTTGAAAAAAAGGGAAACAGTTATCGTCTGTTGATTGCTGCTCAGACGATGGAAGAAAATCAATTTTTGGTCGATTTGATTCGTCATTCGTTAGCCTATCGCCTGCTTAATCTGTTAATTATCGAAAATATTCGAACAATCAAGGAGCTAAGTGATAAATTATACCGCAGCGAGTCTACGATCCGACGTAAATTAAAGGAACTAAGTAAAGAATTGTTGCCGCTGCAATTAACCATTCAACGAGGAGAGGTACTTTTCCAAGCACCGGAATCGGTTGTACGAATGTATCTATCGGTCTATTATTGGCGCTTGTTTCGTGGTAAAAATTGGCCCTTCACATTACTGCAGCATGAACCAATCAGAAAAATAAGTCGAGAGATCCAGCAATTTTTTCGAGTCGAGTTGAATCCTATTAAAGCACAGCGTTTGGAATATTTGGTAGCGGCACACTTGCTGCGAGAGGTTCAGCAGCACGCATTAAAAAAGACTTCGAGCACTCAAGGCGTCTTAAATGATGACCCACTCTTTAATGATTTTGCTCGCCAACTAAGACCCATTGTGCCTATTTACTTTCGAAAGCAAACTTCACTAGGAAATCTTTTTTTACATTTATTAACACGAGAGGAGTACTATCGTGTACCCACTATCGCAGAGAAAATCCATAGCTTATTGGCTAGACCGCCATTTTTGGTGTTTGAGGAAGTAGCAGCGATGGATCAGCTCTTGGAAAAGAAAATCAATGACCACGCGACTTGGAAAAAATTTCAAGCGTTACATGCGGAGAACTATTTGATCAGCGGGCATTTGTACCATCATTTATTTCCTATGATTCGCTTTAATATCAATGGAAAAGCTTTTTGGACGAAGGTTACACGACAACAGCCAAAGCTTGCAGCGTTTGTTTCTGAGCTTTTAGCGGATCAAGGTGGCAATGAATCCATTTTATTCGGACGTTATCTATCGGTCTTGCGACGTTTACCGGAATTAACGATGCAGCCTGTGTTGAGGATTTTTCTCCAGACTGATCTGCCGGAATTTGAAGAAACGCTTTTGAAGGAAGATTTACACCAGTTTTTAGCAAATGATTTCCAAGTTGTATTTGCAAAAACATTGACTGACAGTGATGTTTGCCTAACGACCAGCCTGATTTATGAGGATGATGAGGTGCCAACTTTAACGATCACACAGGAATTGCATATGGCAGATTATTTTGCTCTATTAAGGTTATTACAAGGATTCGGCGGTAAGAGTTTTTAACCGCTGATTTTTGTGCTAGAATAATGAGAACATATGTGCAGTTTATCGGTAGCCTGCCGATACGAAAAAATAATGGAAACGAGCGGCAGTTTTTTGTCGAAAAGCAGTTTTCTTAACCAAAGAAAGGAACAATTATGTACGAGTATATTACGGGTCGTTTGACCTTCATCAGTCCCAGCTATGTGGTGCTGGATGTGAATGGGATCGGCTATCAAATCGCGATAGGCAATCCTTACCGCTACAGCAGCAAAATGGAGCAGTCCGTCACGATCTATGTGCAGCAGATCATTCGCGAGGATGCTCATTTATTATACGGTTTTGAAACGTTGGCCGAAAAAGAGCTGTTTTTACGTTTGTTGTCCGTTTCGGGAATTGGACCAAAAAGCGGATTGGCGATTATGGCAAATGAGGACCATCAGGGATTGATTCAAGCGATCGAAGCCGGTGATGTGACCTATTTAACGAAATTCCCAGGTGTCGGCAAGAAGACCGCACAGCAAATGGTCTTGGATCTCAAAGGTAAATTAACCGAATTAGTTGAAGATCCAATGTCGCTATTTTATGAAGGCAACGACGATACAGCACTTGCTGAAGCGATGGAAGCTTTGCAGGCGTTGGGCTACAGTCCGAAGGAAATCAAGAAGGTTGAAAAAGTACTGGAAAAAGAAAGTCTACAAAATACCGACGATTATTTACGGGCAGCATTGAAGTTAATGATGAAGAAGTAGTACCACTTCCGTCTCGTGGCTTTTGCACGATTAGTGGAATGGTATGCAAAAATCAACTTTATTACTGAGTTAGCTCTTAAATAAAGTATGATGCTTGTAGTATGTAATAAAGAAAATTGGAGGAAAAGGGATGGATGAAGAACGTTTACTCTCGCCTGATGCGGATGAGAGTGATAAAAGTTTAGAAAAATCGTTGCGTCCTCGTTATCTCGCACAATATATCGGACAAGATAAGGTCAAACAAGAGCTATCAATCTACATCGAAGCGGCTAAAAACCGTCAGGAAGCCTTAGATCATGTCTTGCTTTATGGACCGCCCGGTTTAGGGAAAACAACGATGGCGATGGTGATCGCCAATGAGATGGATGTGCAGATTCGCTCTACCAGCGGACCAGCGATCGAACGACCGGGTGATTTAGTCGCGATTTTGAATGAGTTGGAGCCTGGGGATGTCTTGTTTATCGATGAGATTCACCGTTTGCCGCGGGTTGCCGAAGAAACACTGTATTCAGCGATGGAGGATTATTATGTGGATATCATGGTGGGGCAAGGTCCAACCGCTCATCCCGTACATTTTCCTTTGCCACCTTTTACTTTAGTTGGCGCGACGACACGTGCAGGGATGTTGTCGGCGCCATTACGAGATCGATTTGGGATTATTTCTCATATGGAGTATTACGAAGAGGATGATTTGCGAGAAATCGTTCTGCGGTCAGCCGATATTTTTCAAACGGAGATTGTGGAAGAAGGAGCGATTGAGATCGCTCGTCGCTCACGGGGAACACCGCGGATCGCCAATCGTTTGCTGAAACGGATTCGTGATTTTGCCCAGGTTCAATCAGATGGCGTAATTGATCGCACTGTTGCAGATCAGGCGTTAGGATTACTACAGGTGGATGAAGCAGGGTTAGATTATGTCGATCAGAAATTACTGAAGACGATGATCGAGCTTTATCATGGGGGACCGATCGGCTTAAGCACATTAGCAGTCAACATCGGTGAAGAACGTGAGACTGTAGAAGATATGTATGAACCCTATTTGATCCAGAAGGGGTTTATCAAACGGACACAACGGGGGCGCATGGCGACACCGTTAGCGTATGAACATTTCAATTATCCTTATCAAACATAGAAGGTGAAAAAATGGCGGAAGGAAAAGCAACCAAGGAAGCATTTGTCCAAGCCCTAGTTACTGCATGCCAAGAAAAAAATTATGACAAAATCACTGTTCAAGATATCAGTCAAAAGGCTAATCTGAACCGCCAAACATTTTATTATCATTTTAAAGACAAGGACGATCTGCTCCATTACGCGTATTATCAACGAGGACTGCAATATTTAATTTCTGAGGAGCTAGCATTGACGAATTGGGAAGAATCCGTTCTTAAAATGTTAAAAAAGATGCAGCTTTGTCATCAATTTTATTTGAATACCGTAAAGGCAAAGCCAGAAGTATTAACAAAAGAGTTCAATGAGCTGGCGCAGCGTCTATTTGTTCGTCTGTTCGATGAGGTTGATCGGGAAGGGGAGCTTTCCCCGACAGACAAAGAATTTTATGCCCGCTTTTTAGCCCACGGCTGCGGCGGTATTTTGACTGATTGGTTGTTAGCAGGGGCGAATCAGCCGCCGATTACTATTGCGGCACAGTTGTTTCGCTTTGCAAAGGATATCGAATTTTTTGCCTATCGCTTGTATGAAAAAGACTGGAATGAGCGTTAAGCTCATTCCAGTCCATTGACGATGTGTTTGATTGATTCGTGTTTTTCGATAGCGATGGCATTGTTTGCCACGATCTCAGCCATCTGATCCCGAGCTTCTACGCTGGCGTTGCCAATGTGAGGCGTCAAGATGACATTGGACAATTTTTCCAAACCTTTAGTGACCTGTGGCTCGAACTCGTAGACATCCAAAGCTGCCCCGGCAATTTGATGATTTTTCAAGGCTTGAAGCAAGGCTGCTTCATCAATTAATGGACCGCGTGCTGCATTGATCAGGAAGGCAGTGTCTTTCATTTGCTCAAATGCTTCATTTGTCAGCAGATGATGGGTCTCTTCTGTTAACGGTGCATGCAGAGTCAAAACATCAGCCTGCTGAATTACCTCGGCTTGAGAAGCATAGGTTGCCTGCAATTTTTTCTCCAGCTCAGGAGTCAATGGTCGGCGCTGAGTATAGAGGATTTTCATCCCAAATGCGTTCATCATACGGGCTAAGGCTTGTCCGATTTGTCCCATGCCGATGATTCCTAATGTTTTATCCTTTAATTCATGGCCTAAGAAAAAGAGCGGTGCCCAGCCATCAAAGCCTTGATCGTGCATCAAGCGATCTCCTTCGACGATTCGACGAGATAAGCTGATAATCAAACCAGCTGTTAATTCTGCGGTTGCGTTGGTGGAGACCACGGGTGTATTTGTTACATAGATTTTTTTCTCCTTCGCATAGGCACTGTCGATATTGTTAAAGCCGGCCCCAAAATTGGCAATCAATTTCAATTCAGGTGCAGCATCAATGACTTCGCGATCAACCTGTGTTGATAGGGGACAAATCAATACTTCACAGTCAGAAATATTTTTGATAAGTTCCTTTTTTGAAATTAATCCGATGCCTTCATAGACTTGATAATCAAGTCCGGCTTCTTTTAATAAGTTTGTGCCAAGCTCTGGCAGTTTGGCGGAAAGATAAATTTTACTCATTTACAATCCCTCATTTCATTTCGATAAATTGACTATAGCACAGGAGGTATGACATGAAAAAGATTCTATTCGTTTGTATGGGAAATATTTGCCGCTCACCTATGGCAGAAGCAATTTTTCGCGATGCCTTTAAAACAAAACATGTGACTGATTTTGACGTTGATTCGGCAGCTACGAGTCGCTGGGAAGTAGGAAATCCACCTCATCCTGGAACACAAAAAATACTAGCGCAGCACCACATTTCGGCCAAAGGAATGCGTGCGCGTCAAGTGACGAAGGAAGATTTTTATGATACTGATTACATTATTGGGATGGATCAAGAAAATGTCAGTGACCTGCAAGCGATGGCGCCAGCAGGAACTGAAGACAAGATTTATCTTTATTTAGATCGTGTTCCGGGCTGCACAGGCGAAGGAATTCCCGATCCGTGGTATACAGGGAATTTTGAAGAAACCTATGATTTAATTCAGAAAGGTTTAAACGAATGGTTAACTTTTTTTGAAATGGATTAGATTCCTTGTTTTTTCGTTTGAATTTAAGTAAAATCAAACTACGTAACCATGCTCTTGATAGGAGGAAGCTGAATGACTAAAAACGAGAAGCCCAAGAAGAATTTAATCAAGCTGTTTTCAAATTCGTCGTATCGTTTCATCTCGGATTTTTTGAATGATTCTGCTGAAAAACGTGCTCAAGAGCAGGCCAATGAGAATATTTTTCTCAAACTGAAAATGGCATCTCTACAGAATAGTTTAGTAGTCATTCAAGTTCAGGATGAAAACAACGAAGAAAAATTTCAAACAATCTCTGGTTGGCTGCCTAAAGCGGTGACTAATGATTCTATCGTTATCCGTACTCAAGATAATCAATTGGTGATGTTGACGATTGATCGGATCAAAAAGGTGACGACCTTATCACCAAGTGGGGATCAAGAAAGTATTTCCCGATAAAAGTATTTTATACATTTACGAGCAAACCGACATCTGTTATACTCTGGATGTACTAGAAAATAGAATAATACTGTCGCAAAGGGGAGCCCTCGGGCTGAGATTGAGATTACTCTAAACCCTAGTACCTGTTTCGGTTATTCGAGCGTAGGAATTGTGATGAAGTAAAGATATTTACTTCTCCTTTGTGGACTGTATGTTCAAAAGGAGGAGTTTTTTTATGTATAAGACAAGAATTTTAGTGGAAGGAACAGTGGTGGCAGCCTTAGCGTTGGTATTATCTTTTATACCGACCACTATCGGCAGCAGCTTCACGATTTCACTGGGAATGATCCCACTGACATTGTTTGCTCTGCGCCGTGGGTTGAAGCCCGCGCTGATGGCAGCTTTCATTTGGGGAATCTTGCATTTTCCAGCGAGTCAGGTTGTTTATCTCAGCGTTGTTCAAGTATTAATCGAGTATCCAATCGCGTTTACCTTTGCCGGTTTTGCTGGATTATATGCGAAAAAGGTTCAAAAAGCTTTGAGTGAGCAGGATATGCGGAGCGTGCGAAGGAATATTGTTTTCGGAACATTTATCGGAACAGGAGCACGATTTTTCTGGCATTTTATTGCTGGCGTGGTGTTTTGGGGAAGTTATGCTTTATGGGGAATGAATCCATGGATCTTTTCTCTTGTTATGAATGGAGTTAGCGGTTTAGCAACCGCCGTTGTGACGGCTATTGTCGCTGTTGTGGTCGCAGAAAAGGCACCGCAATTGTATTTGCCGAAGGATCGCCATTTAATTCAAAAACAAAGTCATTAATAGATAGCAAAAAAAGCATTTGTCCTGTGTAGGCAAATGCTTTTTTATCGGAATGAAAAGACTGGATCATCATTCTCAATGTCTAGTGTCCAAAGCTGTTTGGCAGTGTCGTAAGTGATTTCCGCGATCTGTTGTTCCTTTTTGTAGTTTTTAGGACTGCGGCGCCAACCTTTTTCATCGGATAAGAATATTGGGATGCTGTAAACGCGATTTTTCAATTCAGATTGACTGAGGCAAAAAATTGCACCTTCTTGTAGGATCGGATATAATTCCTTCAACAGTTCGCCATCTAAGGGAGCAACTGAAGAGCCTTTGCGGAAAAAAGATCGGCGATCGTTAACTTTTTCTAAGACGATTCGAGTCAACTTACTAGCTAAGATACGATAGAATTCATCCAGGTAGCGATAATATACACGCATCGTTTCGTTTCCCAAATTAAAATAGACGAAATTATTTTGTAATTTATAAAAAAAGGGTGAATGCAGATGTGTTCGCATATGCCCAAAATATAGTAGTTCAGAAATTTCTAATGGAGTTAGTTCCTTCAACATTGCGTAATCATTAAAATCAATCCACTTAATTCCTTTTGAATGTGTGAATACCTTGTTGTTAAAAAATTGTTGGACTTGATCAGGACTATTAACGATTTTCAAACCTGTATGGGGCTCGTATTCTCCAGCTTCTGCGACTGGATCTAGCAATAACAAATGTTTCGGCTGATGAACGATTCCATCAACAAAATCGCTGGGTGAAAAACCTTTTGAGAGCACAGCATTACTTGTGGAATCAATATAAGCAAATAACGTTTCTGGCACAAATTTTCACCCTTTCTAATAGTCGTCACAATCATTTTAACTCAATAATAAAAAAAAAGCTCGTATCTTTTATTTTAAAATTTGATTACAAACCCCTTAATAACTGCAACATTAAAGCACCTTTTTAACATATAAAATCATTTTAATAAATAACGAATCTACCATCTGTTTATTTCATTTTTTTAAATTTTTTCTATTAAGTGAAAGTAGTATCACGAGATTTAATAGGGTATGATATGATTAGCGCAAGAATGCAGGAGGCATGTGATGAAGAAAAAAAGAAATTGGCTAATAAATATTTTTCTTTTCTTATTATTGTTAGTAGGCTTGGCTTTGATTTTTAACAATCAAATCAAATATTTTTTGATGCAATATAATGGTGAGCGGTATGCCGTAGCGAAAATGGATCGAAATGAAATTGATAAAAACATGGAAAAAGAAGCATCCTTTGATTTTGATGCGGTAGAACCGGCAAGCACTGAAGCGGTATTGCAGGCGCAATTAAGTAATAAACGCTTACCAGTGATCGGCGGAATTGCCATCCCATCAGTGGAGATTAACCTGCCGATTTTCAAGGGCTTATCCAATGAGGTGCTGCTTTACGGAGCAGGGACATTGTCTCCAGATCAAAAGCTTGGCGAAGGTAATTATGCCTTGGCGAGTCACCGAGCAGATCGTCCGGGACTGTTATTTACACCTCTTGAAAGCGTCAAAGAGGGCGATTTGATTTATTTGACTGATTTGCATAATATCTATACCTATAAGACCACGTTAAAAGTTCGAGTACAACCGACAGAAGTAAAATATCTGGATGTGCAGCCAGATAAACAGCAGGTTACCTTGATAACCTGTGGTGAAATTGAAGGAGTTACTCGCATCATCGTTCAAGGAGATCTAGTAGCTATGACGCCAGTTGACAATGCTACTAATACGATGCGTAAGGCGTTCGAAATGGAGCAGCGCACCTATTAAACACCTTGAATAGTTAGTTTGTGGAATAAACCTTTATCAGAAAGCTTCAAGGCTCGCCTTGAGGTTTTTTGTTACTAGAAAATTTCTGCTATACTGAAAGAAATATATGCCGTTAATTAACGATAAACAGAAGGGAGGACACGATGGAGCTAAAGCGAATTTACATGTCGGATGTCTTAGCATTTTGGGGGAGATTCCAACAAATGCAGCTGCTCTTTCCATTTTATGCCTCTCATAGTCAAGGTCGGTCGGCTTTTTTAGCAACTGTAAAACGCGGTGAAGGCTATTGGATACAATGCAAGTCACATTGGCTGCTGGTAGATAAAATGGATGAGAGTGATAGTTGGCGGATCAAAAATCTATTGATTTCAACAGAACTGAACTGGCAGACAGCTTTTGTGATGCTGGAAAATGCCGCACGCCAAAAGCTCAAACAGAAATTGCAGATAAAGATTGAAGCAAACCTGATTCTTCAACAGTGGCTGATTGCCCAAGGTTATCAGCTGAATAACGGTGTTTGGCAAAAAGAAATGGTTTATCATACTGGACTTGTATTAGGTGGCGGCGGGGCGCGCGGCGCTTATCAAATTGGCGTTTGGAAAGCATTATTGGAAAAGAACATTCAATTTGAAGTGATTACAGGAACCTCAGTCGGAGGATTAAATGGGGCACTGATTGCCCAAGGAGATTATAACCAAGCCTTAGCACTATGGGAGGAAATCGAGACCGATAAGGTATTAGACATTACCTTCAAGGAAGTGGAAGAGCTTGATTTTTCGGCGCAGGTGGATCAGCTGCGGACGTTTGTTCGAACCTCTTTACGGCAACGCGGCATTTCTTCAGAACCACTTAGGCGCTTATTGGAAGAGCGGCTGGATGTTCAGAGTATTCAAGAAGGTTGTCCCTTTTATATTGTCACGACTAAGGTTCCCGCTTTTCAAGAAGTGGTTGTTTCCCTTAACGAGTGCCGTGAAGAGGAGATGATTGATTGGTTGCTGGCATCCGCTTCCTTTTTCCCTATGATGACAATGGCTAAAATAAAGAATGAATTTTATGTGGATGGCGGCTACCGCAATAATTTGCCAGTGGATATCGCCTTACAAAAACCGATAACGGAAGTGATCATAGTAGATGTTCATGGTCCGGGCTTGGACAAGAAGTATCGACTACCAAATGAGATTGCTGAACTGTCTTTGGTAAGTCCTTGGAGTTTGGGGGATTTATTGTTGTTTCAGAGTGCGCGTTCTTCGGAAAATATTGACTTGGGCTATTTGGAGACCAAACGAGCACTGGGCGAATTGCAGGGCTATCGCTACTTTTTTAGTCGTAACGTAGATTTTGAAAGAATAACTAAGAAGTTTTTACGTTATCTCAAAACGGAAATCGCAGTCAATAGAGCTACTCTTTATCCAGAACTGAAAAAGTTTTTTCAACAAAATATCCCGATCGAATTGCTTAGTTTGGCATTCATGGAATTTTTTGCCTATTGGGTAAACGTTTCGCCAGTTCGTGTTTTTACGCCACAGGAGTTTATCGAGACTATCCTGCGGCAATTTGAGATGCCGATCAAATTGAATGCCAATTTTTCAGTACAAGAGCAAATTGAAGATTTTATTGAGAATCACAATATTTTTTCTACTTATTATCAAGTTTTACAAATTTATCAGCTACAAGGTTCTCTCGAGAAGTTTTATCGCCGTTGGCCGATACCTACCATGCTGGCAGTTTTTTTAAAATACATGCGAAATGGCTATCTTATTAATGATTTGTACAATGATAAGTAATTTTTAGTTATATATTAGGAGGAACTATAATGGCAGAGTTTAATTATGAAATCGTCGAAGAAATCGCGGTACTATCGGAAAATCCGAAGGGCTGGCGCAAGGAACTAAATTTGGTGAGCTGGAATGAACGGCCGCCGAAATTTGATTTACGGGACTGGGCTCCCAATCATGAAAAAATGGGCAAAGGTGTAACATTAAGTAATGAAGAATTTGCTGCCTTGAAGGAAACGCTAAATAAGATGTAATCAAGAAGGGATCAGATAATATGAAGAGTATGACCGGTTATGGGCAAGCAGTGCAAATCAATGATGCTTATGAATTAACTATTGAACTAAAAAGCGTCAATAATCGTTTTTTAGATCTGCAGATTCGAATGCCCAAGGAATTAAACCCTTTTGAGTCCCTAATTCGTAAGATCGCGAAGGAAAAAATCCAACGAGGACGCGTCGATGTATTCATTAACTTAACCCCGTTAAAAAGTGGAAACAAGCAGATTTCAGTTGATTGGCCGCTGCTGCAGCAGTTGGTTACAGAGTTGCAAAATGGTGGAAAGGAACATTTTGGAATCGTTGATTTCCCGGTGGAGCAAGTCCTAGTTAAGGCGATGGAACAAAGTGATTTTGTGACGTTGATTGACCAGCCCACAGAAGAAGATACGCTGGAGGAATTAGTCCAAGCAGTAGCTAATGAAGCTTTTACTCAATTAGCAGCTAGTCGTGAATCTGAAGGGGCAGGTATTCAAAAAGTTTTAATAGACTATGGCAGTAAGGTCCAGGTCCTAGTAGTAGAGTTAAATGGATTTGTGGATGAATATGAAGCAGATTTTCAGCAACGATACCAAGCAAAATTAGAGGAATATTTGGGAAACACTGTCGACCAAGATCGCTTATTAACCGAACTAGCGATTTTATTGGAACGAGGCGATATTCATGAAGAATTGGATCGTTTGAGTATTCATATAGAAAAATTAGCGAAACTGTTGCAAGCGACCGAACCTGTTGGTCGAGAGCTAGATTTCTTGTTGCAAGAAATGAATCGAGAAGTCAACACGATTGGTTCAAAATCCAGCCCGATCCAGATTAAGGATATTGTAGTTCAATTAAAAACGATTTTAGAAAAAATTCGAGAACAAATCCAAAATGTTGAATAGTTTTGAGGGATTCTATAAGAAATATGGAGCAGCTTAACGATGCCTCTTGAAATTTTCACAAAAAAAGTGCACAATAGGCGTTAGCGAAAAAGAGCATGAAAGGGCGTTAGTATGTCTGAACGAGGACTGTTGATTGTATTATCGGGACCTTCCGGAGTTGGAAAAGGAACGGTCAGAAAAGCCATTTTTGAAAGAGACGATAATGAGTTCGAATACTCCGTCTCAATGACCACCCGTCCAATGCGAAAAGGAGAAGTAGACGGCGTCGATTATTATTTCCGCACGAAAGAAGAATTTGAAGCGATGATCGAAGCGGGCGAGATGCTGGAATATGCTGAATATGTTGGAAATTATTATGGTACGCCCCTTACTTATGTAAACAAAACATTGGATGAAGGAAAAGATGTCTTTCTAGAGATCGAAGTCCAAGGTGCCCAGCAGGTAAAAGAAAAAGTACCAGATGGTGTCTTTATTTTCTTAACGCCGCCAGATCTGGCAGAATTAAAAGCGCGGATCGTTGGACGAGGTACCGATAGCCCTGAAGTGATCGAAGAACGGATGCGTGTTGCGCGCCAAGAAATCGAAATGATGGCCCTTTATGATTATGCGGTCGTCAATGATCAAGTACAAAATGCTGTCGATCGAATCAAGGATATCATCGTCAGTGAACATTACCGAGTTGACCGAGTGATTGGTAAATATATTAAAATGTTAAAGGAGATATAAGCTTATGATGTTAAAACCTTCAATTGATACGTTGTTAGACCATGTAAATTCAAAATATTCTTTAGTTATCTTAGCCAGTAAACGCGCACATGAATTAGATGCAGGGGCGCAACCAACCTTAGATTCATTTGAATCAGTAAAAAGTGTTGGACAAGCCTTAGAAGAAATTGATGCTGGCACGGTCATTAATGATCCGCATCCAGAAATCAAACGGGAACGTTTAAAAATGGAAGAAGAAGAACGCCATTTGCAACGTGAACGCGATCAACGCGATCTAGAAGCACGGATTCGCAACGAACAAAACTAGGCAAAGATTCTTTTGCTGACGAAGCGTAAATGGGATTGTACCAAATAATTTGGCGCAGTCCCTTCTTTTTTGTGTCAAAGTTTTCTTTACATAGTTTCATTAATTTAGGTGTTTGTCGTTAAAATCGAGTACAATATTTAAGAATGGAGGCGGAAAGAATGAAATTAGCACAAGTGATCGTAGATGTACCGGCGATGCAAACAGATCAGCCATTTAGTTACTTGATCCCGCCTCAATTAGCGGTAGAAGTTGGAATGCGGGTAGAGGTCGGTTTCGGATCCCGCCATGTTCAAGGATTTGTGGTTGGCTTTGAGACTGCATCTGAACCATTACCTGACAATTTGAAACCGATTATCCGAGCGTTAGACTTAACTCCCGTTTTAAACAAAGAGTTATTGGCATTGGCGGATTACATGAAAGAGACGACCTTTGCTTTCAAAGTGACGTGCTTACAAACCATGCTGCCTAGTGTAATGAAGGCAGATTATCAAAAACGTTTGTTTCTTGTAACAGATGACGCTGCTGCCAGAGCAAAGTATTTTGGTGAAGCCGATTCCCTTACTTGGGAAGAAGCAGAAGCACAAGGCTGGTTAAAGGAACTAGCAATCTTGCGTGAACAAGGTATCATTGAATTACGCTATGAAGTTCATACAAAAAACAAAGTAAAAACGGAACGCTATATTAAGCGAAATTTTGCGCTGGAAAATTTAGAGAGTTTAAAAGCCGAGTTACGGAAAAATTCCTATAAGCAAGAACAACTGTTAGATTTTTTAGCAGAGTTGGACGATGAAAAACTAATAGCTGTGAAACAAATGAAGGCGGAGGATTTTACATTAGCCAATCTGAACCAAGCTGAGAAAAAGGGCTGGCTGGAATTTGTAGCGATTGAGAAATACCGAGATCCTTATGCCGAAAGAGAAATTAGCCCAACTTCGCCACTAGAATTGAACGACGAACAAAGAGCCGCTTATGAGGTGATCAGTCAAAAAAGCGCTAACCATGAACATCAGGTTTTCTTATTAGAGGGAGTAACTGGCAGCGGCAAGACAGAGGTCTACTTGCAGGTCATTCAAGATGTACTGGCAAATGGTCAGACAGCTATGATGCTGGTACCAGAGATTTCATTGACGCCGCAAATGGCAACACGCTTTAAGGCACGGTTCGGCAGTGAAGTAGCCGTTTTACATAGTGGTTTGTCGCAAGGAGAAAAATACGATGAATGGCGTAAGTTAGAACGTGGAGAAGCTCATGTGGTAGTGGGTGCTCGTTCAGCCATTTTTGCACCATTAGAAAATTTAGGTGTAATCATCATTGATGAAGAGCACGAGACTAGCTACAAACAAGATGAATCTCCCCGTTATCATGCGCGTGATCTAGCGATTTGGCGTGGGAAATACCATGATTGTCCAGTTGTTTTAGGGAGTGCAACCCCTTCTTTAGAATCTCGGGCGCGAGGGCAGAAGGGTGTTTATCAGTTATTAAAGCTGAATGAACGTGCAAATGCACACGCATCATTACCAGCCGTCGAAATTGTTGATATGCGTGAAGAAATGCAGCGACGATTGAACTCTTCCTTTTCTGAAAAGCTAGAGGAGAAACTACGTGACCGTTTAGCCAGAGGCGAACAAAGCGTACTGTTGCTGAATCGTCGCGGATACTCTTCATTTGTTATGTGTCGTGACTGCGGCTTCGTCTTGCCTTGTCCAAATTGTGATATCTCTTTGACCTTGCATATGGACACAAAGACAATGCGTTGTCATTATTGCGGACACGAGGAAGGAATTCCTCGTCGCTGTCCAGAATGCGGAAAGGATAAGATTCGTTACTTTGGAACTGGTACAGAGAAGGTTCAAGAGGAATTAGAAGAGTTAATTCCAGAAGCTCGAGTTTTACGGATGGATGTGGATACGACTCGACGCAAAGGAGCCCATGAAAAGATATTGACGGCCTTCGGTGATCATGAAGCGGATATTTTATTAGGCACACAGATGATTGCAAAAGGATTGGATTTTCCGAACGTAACACTTGTTGGCGTATTGAATGCTGACACTGCCTTGAATCTGCCGGATTTCCGCTCTAGCGAACGAACGTTTCAATTGCTGACCCAAGTCAGCGGCAGAGCGGGACGTGGAGAAAAGGCCGGGGAGGTCATTATTCAAACCTTTAATCCAGATCATTACACAATCCAACTTGCTCAACATCATGATTATGAAAGCTTTTTTCAACAAGAAATGCGAATTCGTCATCAGACGGATTATCCACCATACTATTATACAGTTAAAGTAACAGTCTCTCATCAAGAAGAGATGCGAGCTGCGCAAAAAGCTTTCCAATTAGCAGAACAATTGCGCAAACAGCTAAGCCCGCAAAGCATTCTTCTAGGACCGACACCAGGAGCAATCTTGCGGATTAAAAACCGCTATTATTATCAACTGATCATCAAATATAAAAATGAACCGAAACTACAAGCGACCTTAGAAGATATTTTACAGGTGAGTCAAAAAGATCAGCGTCAAGGTTTGTTGATCGCTATTGATAATGAACCTATGTATTTTATTTAGGGCAGGAAAGGAGCAATTTATGCGTTACCCTATTATTATTCATCCTGATGAACGCTTAAATAAAAAAGCAGAACCCATTGAATATATCACTGACGAGATTGTCAATTTGTTAGACGATATGTATGAAACAATGGTAGCTCACGATGGTATTGGGCTTGCAGCACCACAAATTGGTAAGAATCTGCGTCTTGCAGTGGTAGAAGTGGAAGAAGGAGACCGCTTTGATTTTATTAATCCTGAGATCATCGAGCACAAGGGAACTAATATTGATGTGGAAGGTTGCCTTTCAATTCCAGAGACATACGGAACTGTGGAACGAGCGGATGAAGTAACTGTTCGTTATTATGACCGCGAAGGCTCAGAGATGGAAGTTACAGCTTATGGATATTTAGCTAGAGCCTTTCAACACGAGATCGATCATTTAGATGGAAAATTGTTTATCAATCAAGTGATTGAAGTGATTAAACCAGAAGACTTAGAACGTTATATGGAGGAACATGTCAATGACTAAAATTGTATTTATGGGAACACCCGCTTTTTCAGTCCCTATTTTAGAAAGTTTGATTGAAGCTGGTTATGATGTAGCAGCAGTAGTCACACAGCCTGATCGACCTGTTGGACGAAAAAAGATTATCACCCCTACACCAGTAAAGGAAGCTGCGCTGAAGCATAATCTATTAGTTCTCCAGCCAGAAAAAATTAGTGGCTCGCCTGAAATGGAGAAGATTAAAGAATTGGCGCCTGACTTATTGATTACGGCCGCTTTTGGACAATTTTTACCGGAAAAATTATTACAAGTTCCCAAATTAGGCGCAATCAATGTTCATGCCTCATTACTACCGAAATATCGCGGCGGCGCACCAGTACATTATGCGATCATGGAAGGCGAAGCCGAAACGGGTGTAACCATCATGGAAATGATCAAAAAAATGGACGCTGGTGGAATTTTCAGCCAGCGAAAAATTGCTATCACAAAACAAGATGATGTGGGGACAATGTTTGAAAAACTTAGCCAAGTAGGTAAAGAGCTTTTGTTAGAGACCTTGCCGAAGATTATCTCTGGCGAATTGAAGCCTACACCACAAAATGAAGAGGAAGCAACGTTTTCTCCAAATATCAGTCGTGAACAAGAAGCGATTGATTGGAAAAAAACAGCAGAAGCAGTTGATAATCAGGTTCGTGGAATGCATCCATGGCCTGTGGCATTTACAACCTATGAAGGTGCACGCTGGAAGATTTTCCACGCTACTCCATTAGAAGAAACAACTACTGCTGCTCCAGGGACAATTGTTTCTCGCACCAAAAAAGCATTACATATCGCATGCGGTGAAGGAACGGTGCTAGCAATCGACGAGCTACAACCTGCCGGCAAAGCTAAACAATCGATCCAAGCCTTTTTAAATGGCAGCGGCCAAGCAATTGCTGAAGGGCAGCAGGTGGGCTAATGGCAAAGATTCCAAAGAAATTATTACGCTCCGTTCGTTTCACCGCTTTAGAAGCAATCGAGCGGATCAATCGTGGTGGCGCCTATTCGAATTTATTATTGAATGAACTGATTCAAAAGAACCAAGTCGACGGTAAAGATACAGCACTCTTGACAGAGCTTGTATACGGCACTGTTAGTCGCCAGCTGTTGTTAGCGTATAATATCGAACCTTTTATCAAAAAAGCAAAAAAAGTTGATCCATGGGTCAGAAGCTTATTGCAGTTATCTATCTATCAAATGCTTTATTTAGATCGCGTTCCCGACCATGCGATTATCAATGAGGCGGTGGAAATCGCTAAAGCTAAAGGGAATCCTGGTACAGGGAAATTCGTTAACGGCGTTTTACGCTCATTTCAACGCGAAGGAGCACCTTCGTTAGATCTGATCCAAGATCCAATTGAGCGATTAGCAACTGAAATCAGTTTGCCTAAGTTTCTGACAGAAAAATTTGTTGCAGAAATCGGAGAGAAAGAGACGCGTAAATTAGGCCTGTCTTTATTAGAACCTAGCCGTGTCAGCGCTCGGATTGATTTACGCTTTTTAACACGTGCAGAGGCGATCGAGGCTTTGGAAGAAGATGGTATTGAAGCACGTATCAGCGAATTATCGCCTTATGGCATTGTAGCGGATAAAGGCTTTTTAGCTGGTAGTGAATTGTTTCAAAATGGCTGGCTGACGATTCAAGATGAAAGCTCAATGCTTGTCGCTCAAGCAATGCAGATCAAACCAGGACAAAAAGTGTTGGATGCTTGCGCAGCTCCAGGAGGAAAGACCACTCATATTGCCGCATTATTACAAGATGAGGGGTCAGTGACAGCGCTGGATATTCATGAACACAAATTAAAGCTGGTTCGTGAAAATGCGGAGCGATTACGTGTAGCTGATACCGTCGTGACGAAAAAAATGGACGCTCGTGAAGCGGCAGAAACCTTCGAACCAGAAACTTTTGATCGTATCTTAGTGGACGCGCCTTGTTCAGGTTTAGGCTTGATGCGGCGGAAGCCAGATATCAAATACCAAAAACAACCACAAGATTTTGTTCAATTGCCTAAAATTCAACTAGAAATTTTAAAGAATTGCGCTCCCACATTGAAATCTGGTGGAATTATGGTATACAGTACATGTACGATTGCAAAAGAAGAAAACCAAATGGTAGTTGCTGAATTTTTAACAGCTCACCCAGAATTTGAAAAAATTGAACTAGATTTAGAGATGAAATTACAGCCAGCGATTCATGAACAAATGTTGGTTTTATACCCAGAAATGTTTATGACAGACGGCTTCTTTATTTGTGCAATGCGAAAAAAATAGCCAAACGAGGTGGACAAAAAGATGGAGATTCAATTTCAATCAGACATCGGCAAGCGGCGCAATATGAATCAAGACTATGCAAATGTTTTTACCAATCAAGCAGGTATGTATTTAGCGATATTAGCCGATGGCATGGGCGGTCATTTGGCTGGCGATGTTGCTAGTAAAATGGCGGTTGACGGATTAGGTGCTGCTTGGTCGACCTCAACTATTGAGCAGCCTGAAGAAGCCGCTAAATGGTTTTCAGCTGAAATTCAAAATGTCAATGAAGCGATCTATCAAGAAGGGATTGCTCATCCTGAAATGCAAGGAATGGGAACAACAATCGTCAGTACAGCCTTGTTGGATGAAAAATTTGTGTTGGCTCATGTCGGTGACAGCCGAGCCTATTTGATTCAAAATAATCGGTTGCAGCAATTGACAGATGATCATTCCTTGGTTAATGAGCTGCTGAAATCGGGAGAAATTACTGCAGAAATGGCGGCAATCCATCCGCAAAAGAATGTACTGACACGTTCGGTAGGAATTGCTGGCACGATCCAAACAGATATTTCAAAGCATCAGTGTCATCAGAACGATTATTTGTTGCTGTGCTCAGATGGCTTGACTAATATGGTTAGTGAAGAAAATATTTTAGCAATCGTGGAAAGTGATCAAACATTGGAAGCTAAGACGAAACAATTGATTAATGCGGCCAATGATGCTGGTGGTGCAGATAACATCACTGTCTTGCTGATCCATTTTGAAGGGGAGGCTCGTCCATGATCGAAATAGGCAAATTGGTCAATGGACGTTATAAAGTCATCGCCAATATCGGCAGCGGCGGTATGGCTAACGTCTTCTTGGCCCACGATTTGATTTTGGATCGTGATGTTGCCATCAAAATATTACGCTTCGATTTTCAAAATGATCAAACTGCGATTCGTCGTTTTCAACGGGAAGCTTTAGCAGCAACTGAAATGGTTCATCCCAATATCGTCGGTGTTTACGATGTGGACGAAGAAAGCGGTATGCAGTATTTGGTTATGGAATACGTGAAGGGAATGGATTTGAAACGCTATATCCAAATGCATCAGCACATTCCTTACGGCAAGATTGTAGATATCATGGAACAAATTCTATCTGCAGTGAGCCTAGCTCACGCACATGGAATTATCCATCGTGACTTGAAGCCCCAAAATATTTTGATGGATCAGGCAGGCGTGGTAAAAATCGCGGATTTTGGTATTGCGATCGCCTTATCTGAAACCTCTCTGACCCAAACCAATTCTATGTTAGGTTCTGTCCATTATCTATCACCAGAGCAAGCCCGCGGCAGTATGGCAACAAAGCAATCGGATATTTATGCTTTGGGGATCATTTTGTATGAGATGATCACCGGTAGTGTTCCTTTTGACGGTGAATCGGCGGTAACTATTGCACTGAAGCATTTTCAAGACGAAATGCCATCGGTAAAAGGCTTTGATCCTGAAGTGCCGCAAGCATTAGAGAACATTGTGATGCACGCAACTGCGAAGGAGCCGGCAGATCGTTATAAGACGGCCGAAGAAATGGCAGCGGATCTTTCAACTGCGTTAACATCCGGTCGGGCAAATGAATTGCCGTGGCAACCAACGGTGATGCTGGATGAGACAAAAGTATTGACGCCAATTCAGCCAGAAGATATGCAGACTGAAAAACCTAAAGAAGAACAGCCTGCACCCGAAGAAAAGCCGAAAAAGAAAAAAGGTAAGAAGCGCTTTATTATCATTTTCTTATTGCTGATGTTGGGAATCGGCGGGGTTGTTGGGTATCTGCTAACCAGTTCCGCTGAAATATCGATTCCTCAAGTTGAGAATATGACTGAAGCAGAAGCGCGAACCGCGTTAAAGAATGCAAATTTGACCGTTGATAGTAAAACATCCGAAGTACCGAGCGATACGATAAAAAAGGGTCACGTTGTTAAGACAAGTCCTGAAGCGGGTACTATGATTAAAAAGAGTCGTTCTGTACGGTTATTTATCAGCTCAGGTACTAAGAAGGTTACGATAAAAAGCTATAAAGGTCAGACGATTGATGCTGCAACACAAGAGCTAGTGGAAATTGGTTTTTTAGAAAAAAATATTGTTTCTGAAAAAGTCAACGACGACACAGTTCCAGCAGGACAAATTCTGAGTCAAACCCCTCAAAGCGGGACCAAGCTTGATCCAAAAGAAGATGAGATTACTTTTAAGGTTTCAGACGGTCCTGAAAAAATAAAAATCGGTGATTATTCTCAAATGACCTATGATGAGGCTGAACAAAGCCTGTTGCAATTAGGGATTACAATAGATCAAATCAAACGGATAGATGAATATAGCGAGACAATTGAAGCTGGCGAGGTCATCAGTCAAGACCCTGTCAGTGGAACAGGATTGACTTCAAAAGACACAATTACTTTAAAAGTCAGTTCAGGATCAGAATATGCTGCACTAAATGACTTATCTGGTCAAGATAAAGCTACGGCGGAAAGTACAATTTCCAATTTAGGCTTAAAATATTCTGAGCAACAAGAATTTTCAGATGATGTTGAAAAGGGAAAAGTTATTCGAACAGATCCCGGAGCAGGTTCTATAAAGCTTGGCAGTAATGTAACAGTCTATGTTTCAAAGGGACCAGAAAATGAAGAGACAAGCTTTGATGTGACGATATCTGCTAAATTTACTGGTTCAGGTGATCAACAAGATACGATTACAGTGATGCTGAAAGATGCAAAAAACGCAACTTCAACACGAGCTTTAGACTTTAAATTAGACAAAAATACCTCCTCAATGGAACAGTCTGTCTCAGTAACGATTATCAAAGGAGAATCTGCCACCATTGAAGTCCAACGTAATGGTAATTCAGCAGTCACGAAAAATGTTCAAAAGGCTGAAACAATCTCAGTACCGTAGAAAAAACCTTTCCTAAATTCTTTAGGAAAGGTTTTTAGGTTATTTGTACTGAAATTAGATTTGAAGTATGCTACAATAAAGCTGAATTGTAAGATGATTGTAGAAATGTTTGTAAAGATAGTACACGGCTTGTAGATTGAATTAATTTTTCAAAAGAAAAAGGAGATGAGACGGATCGAAGGACAGATTCGTAAAGCCCTGAGTGGTTTTTATTATGTTGCTAGTGAAGGAGAAATTTATCAAACTCGCGCACGGGGAAACTTTCGTAAAAGAAAATTGACACCCTTAGTTGGGGATGATGTTGTTTTTAGTAGCGAAGAAAATAGTGAAGGCTATATTCTTGAATTGCTACCAAGAAAAAATGATTTGGTTCGTCCACCAGTCGCTAACGTTGATCAAGGTGTGATTGTGACTAGCCTAGTGGAGCCCAATTTTTCTTACAATCTATTGGATCGTTTCCTAGTAACTTTGGAAAATAAGTATATTCATCCGATCATCTATTTGTCTAAGACGGATTTAGTCGCTGATGAAATGTTGGTTGATGAAATCCGTTCAGTTTATGAGCCGCTCGGTTATCCTGTAATTGATGGTGAACAAGATAAGCAAAAATTAACAAATTTATTTGCAGATAAATTAACCGTTTTTATGGGACAATCAGGAGCTGGAAAGTCAACATTGTTGAATATTGTTTCGCCGGACTTGAATTTAGAGACAGGGGAAATATCTGATTCATTAGGTCGCGGACGTCATACTACTCGCCACGTCGAGCTGTTAGAGTTATTTGGTGGTTTGGTAGCCGATACTCCCGGATTCAGTTCGATTGATTTTTTAGAAATTACAGCTGATGAACTTCCAAAACAATTTCCAGAATTTCGTGAAGCTGCGCCGAATTGCCGTTTCCGTGAGTGTCGACACGTGAAGGAACCTGGCTGTGAAGTAAAGCATCGTTTAGAAGAAGGAACGATTGCACAGAGTCGTTACGATAATTATTTGCAGTTTCTACAAGAAATCGAAAAACGTCGACCTATCTACAAAAAAAATAAGTAGTTTTTAAGGGAAAATAAATTCATTAAAAAGAAAAAGGATGTCAGTCCAACTTTTCGCAGTACGTTTTGTATAAAGGCGACCTTAAAAATATTAGTACGTTTCAATGTTGTAGGGCGCTAGTTGGATGAAATACGGCTTGAAAATCAGACTTATTTTTTCTGAAAGGGAAAATAAATACATTAAAAAAGAAAAAGGAGTAAACGACTATGAAAATTGCCCCATCGATTTTAAGTGCGGATTTTGCACGCTTAGGTGAAGAAGTGAAAATGGTAGAAGATGCAGGTGTTGACTACATCCACATCGATGTGATGGATGGAAACTTTGTCCCAAATATTTCTTTTGGTCAAGTTGTGGTGAACGCATTGCGTCCAGTTACCAAATTACCGTTAGACGTCCATTTGATGATCGCTAATCCAGAAAATTATATCAATGATTTTGCAAAAGCCGGAGCGGATATTATTATGGCTCATGTAGAAGCTACACCGCATATTCATCGCGTGGTTCAAATGATCAAGGCTGCAGGTGTAAAACCAGGTGTTGTATTGAATCCAGGAACACCGGTAGAATCAATCAAGTACATTTTAAATGATGTAGATCAAATTCTAGTGATGACGGTCAATCCTGGTTTTGGTGGACAATCATTCATTGAGAGTCAAGTTGAAAAAATTGCAGAATTAGACCGGCTGCGCAAAGAGCATGGTTACCGTTATGAAATAGAGGTTGATGGTGGAATTCAGCCAGAATCAGCAAGAAAATGTGCAGAAGCTGGAGCAGATGTTTTTGTGGCAGGTTCATACATCTATGACGCGGAAAATCCAGAAGAAAAAATCAATGCACTGCGAACGGCTATCGAATAATGAAAACTTTACTTGTGGCAGGCGGTGATCCTAATCACTGGCCTGCTATTTCAAATGATTTTGATAAAATCATCGGAATTGATCGAGGGAATCTATACCTTTTGCGTCGAGGAATTATTCCTGATTTAGCGATTGGCGATTTCGATTCGTTAAATGATGCTGAAAAAAAGGAAGTGTTTAGCCAAGTTGCTGAAGTGCAAACCTCACCTGCTGAAAAGGATGATACAGATACACAATTGGCGTTAGTTCGTACCTTTGAACGATATCCTAAAGCGGATGTAACTTTAATTGGTGCGACAGGCGGACGTTTGGATCACTTATTAGCGAATTTGTGGTTAGGATTAGAACCACGGTTTGAACCTTTTTTGTCTCAGATCACCATAGCAGATAAAGGAAATACGGTAAATTACATATCTTCAGGAAACCACGTTATTGAGAAAATTCCGTCTATGAAATATCTAGCTTTCTGTTGCTTGACTCCTGTAAGTAAATTGACTTTAAAGAATGTAAAATATGAACTTGACGTCGTTGATTTTCTACAGCCAACTAGCTTAGCTAGCAATGAGTTTTTAACAGGAAATGCTGAGGTAAGTTTTTCAACTGGTCTGATTGCTGTGATACAAAGTAAAGATATTTAATCGAGGAGTATTGAATCGTTTTTTGGGAACGAGTTCACTGCTTCTTTTTTGTTTATGTAGAGATACTAAAATTCTCTAAAATCAATCGCCCAAGCTTTTTAATCCCTTCATTTAGTGTTAAAATTTGTTCTATATTATAGCGTTCAGAGGTGCCTACGTGAGAAAGTTTAATCCGAATAAGAATATTATTATCATACTAATTGTTGTTATTATTATTGTAGCAACTGTATCGATTACTGCAGCAAATCGTGCGAAGGATAGTGATACAAATGTTGTTCAATCGACCATTAATGATACTATCAGCGTGGTTGATAAAGTTATTACTGCACCAGGACGTTGGCTTGGCAGCGGTGTAGCAGCTGTTTCCAATTTAATTAATACGTATGAAGAAAATCAAAAACTAAAGAATGAAATTGATCAATATGATGAGGTGAAACAGCAGACAAAGAATCAAGCTCAAGAAATCGAACGTTTGAAAAATGAACTTGAATTGAATCAAACGTTAACCAGCTATGAAAAAGTTACAGCTAATGTTATCACCCGTTCTCCCGATACATGGCAAGATATGCTGATCGTTGATAAGGGTAGCAGTGACGGAGTTGAAGGGAATATGGCGGTCATGTCTAAGAAAGGTCTGATTGGTCGAGTAATGGAAGTGAATGCTCATTCCTCCAAAATTCAACTATTAACCTCTGATAATAAAAGCAGTAATCATTTTCCGGTAAGAATAAGTTCAGATAAAGGAAATTCATTTGGTGTTTTAAGTAAGTATGATGTAAAGGCGCAACAATTAATTGCGTCAGAAATTACAGGTGATCAAGATATTAAAGAAGGAGACGTCGTTCAGACTTCTGGGTTAGGTGGGAACTCACCAGCTGATTTAGCCATCGGTACGGTCGTAAAAGTGAAGCCAGACAGCTATGGGTTAAATCGTGAAGTTTACATCAAACCCTATGCACAAATGTATGATATTTCAGTCGTAACGATTATTCAAAGAATGGCGGGAGCGACAGAATGATTAGTAGAACAACTCTAAAATATATTACCCCGTTCTTATTATTTTTCTTATTTTTAATAGATGCCCATGTCACACGAATTATCGCAGCTTGGACAGACAATATCTATGTTGCAAACGCACATTTAGCGCTGTTGGTCCTTTTGATTGTCTCTCGTGTTGTTAACGAGCGTTTTTTATTAGGAACTTCTTTAGTCTTGGGGACATTGTATGATCTGTATTATATTGGCGTTATTGGAATCTATGCTGTGATTTTCCCGTTACTAGTCATGGTATTTTATTTTTTTAAAAAAACCATTCAGCAAAATATTTTAACGCTCTTTTTTACTGTTGTAATCAGTGTAACGCTCTTTGAATTAATCAGTTTATTATTGCAATCTGTTTTCGGACTAACAGGGGTCAGCAGCGATTTTTTTGTTCCGCGATATTTAGGCCCAACGTTGCTTTTTAATATTCTAACATTTGTAATTTTAATCTTTCCATTAGAAAAAATATTGATTGGGCCACCCGAAGAAGAGCTTGGTATATAAGGGATAATCCGATTATTTTAATAAACAAAAAAAACAGAAGGAATTTTCTTCTGTTTTTTTGTAGACAAAATTTGTAACTAAAAAATAGTGAATTGAAATGTTTTTGTAACAAAGCTATTATCTGCATGACATACAGCTGTGGTAAACTCATGAATGTGTTAGAAAAAAGTCTAATAAAAATCAAAACTTTAAAATTAAACTTAAAAAATAGTCGGAGGACATAAGAGTGAAAAAAAGTTTGTTATCAGCATTAATGGTATGTTCAGTAACATTAAGCGCATTAGCAGCTCCAGCCGCAGCTTCTGCCGATGAATTTGATAGTAAAATTGCAGATCAGGATGCGAAAATTTCAAGTTTACAAAACCAACAAACCGATGCGCAGTCACAAATTAGTGCATTAGAAGGTGAAGTTGCTTCAATTAACGATAAGGCTCAAGGCCTATTAAACGAACAAGAATCTCTAAGACAAAAATCTCAAGAATTACAAAAGCAAATCGAAACGTTAGATAAACGTATTGAAAAACGCTCCGAGGCAATCAAAGAGCAAGCGCGTGATACACAAGTTAAACAATCTTCAGGTACAAATGTTATTGATGTAGTATTGAATGCTGAATCATTCACTGATGCTGTTAGCCGTGTTCAAGCAATGACAACGATCGTTAAAGCAAATAACGATTTAGTTGAACAACAAAAAGCGGACAAAGCAGAAGTTGAACAAAAACAAGCTGAAAATAAAAAGCAACAAGAGCAAATTGCTGCTAACCAAGCGACTTTAGAAAGTCAAAAAGGTGATTTGATCGCTAAGCAAGCTGATTTAAATGTTCAAACAACAACATTAGCTGCTGAACAAGCAACAGCTGAGAGCGACAAAGCAAGTTTGAAAGAAAAACAAGAAGCGGCTATCAAAGAACAACAACGTGTTCAAGAAGAAGCACGTAAAGCTGCGGAAGCGCAAGAAGCTGCTAAGAAGGCAGATGCAGAAGCTAAAGAAAAAGCAGATGCAGATGCTAAAGCGGAAGCTGATCGTAAAGCACAAGAAGAAGCTGCGGCTAGCACGACTACAACTGAAAGTTCTAGTTCTACTGTAGAATCTTCTTCAACTGAGCAAACTCAATCAAGCACAGTGGATTCTTCAGCGACAGAATCTTCAAATGAAGATAATTTCCAAGGCGGTGGAGCAACACCAACAACGCCTTCTGAGTCTGGTACAGGAAATACAAATTCAAATAATCAAGGCTCGACTTCATCAACAACAAATAACCAAACGCCATCAACACCTGCACCGACGCCTACACCAACTCCAGCACCATCTGGAAATGGTTCAGGCGTAGTTGCGGAAGCTATGAAATATATTGGTACGCCATATGTATGGGGTGGAAAAACACCTGCAGGATTCGACTGCTCTGGCTTTACTTCATACGTGTTCCGTCAAGCTACTGGACGCGAAATCGGTGGCTGGACAGTACCTCAAGAATCAGCTGGAACTCGTATCTCAGTTGGCGAAGCACAAGCGGGAGATTTATACTTCTGGGGTAGCCCTGGTGGAACGTATCATGTTGCCATTGCAATGGGCGGTGGACAATACATCCACGCACCACAACCAGGTGAAACAGTTACAGTAAGTTCTGTAAGTTACTATGCGCCAAGCTTTGCGGTTCGTATGTAAGCTAATTTAATTAATCGTGACCGGTACGAATTTCGTACCGGTTTTTTTAATGGAGGAAATGCAATGCAAAAACAATTGAAAAATGGAAATTTTTATTTAGGTATTGCTGTTTTGATGATGCTGGTTCTATTTATTAGTTCTTCAATGACCTATCAACAGCAAAGCCAAGTTGGTCTAATTCAAAGAGTATTAGTGAACGAACCGCTAAAAGGCTTTTTTAGCAAGATTTCTTTTGACTATGCAGGTAGTGAGGTAAGTATTTCAGCAAAGGGTTATGTTAAGTTTGTTGAATTTTTTATTCGTAAAGGTGCACACTTTATGACTTATTTTATTTTAGGTGGCAGCTTATATTTAGGATTATCCCCGAAATTAAAGCAAAAATCATCAGTCTTAGGTCTGTATTTCGCATGGATGGCTGCAACTGGTTATGCCGCAACAGATGAATTTCATCAAATGCTGAATGGTGGACGAACACCATTATTTCAGGATGTTATGTTAGATTCTTTTGGGGCACTGACTGCTTGTCTAATTATTATTGTTTATCAGACGATTCGTAAAAAGCGCTAATAGTGTTTATTCTTGACGGAAAGTAGTTTCAGGTAGACAATAATAGAGACCAAAAATATGGGAGGAATGTACCATGTCAGGACATAGTAAATGGCATAATATTCAAGGGCGTAAAAATGCTCAAGATGCGAAAAGAGGAAAAATCTTTCAAAAAATGTCGCGGGAAATCTATATGGCTGCTAAAGCTGGAGGACCTGACCCAAGTACAAATCCCGCACTTCGCTTGGTGATAGACAAGGCGAAATCTGCTAACATGCCTAATGACAATGTTGACCGTGCGATCAAAAAAGCGACATCAGCAGGCGAAGGTGAACATTATGATGAGATTACGTATGAAGGTTATGGGCCCGGTGGTGTCGCAATATTAGTTCATGCTTTAACCGATAATCGTAATCGAACAGCAACGAATGTACGTGTTGCGTTTACTCGAAATGGTGGGAATTTGGGAGAAACTGGTTCAGTGAACTATATGTTTGATCGAAAGGGATATATTGCTATTGAGCGTGAGGGCTTATCTGTGGATGAGGACACAATGCTTGAAGATGTATTAGAAGCTGGAGCAGAAGAACTAGAGACTTCACCAGAAGTCTTTGAAATATATACTGCAGCGGAAGATTTTGCCAGTGTGCGGGATCACTTAGAAGAGGATGGATTTACTCTGGCACAGGCAGAATTGACGATGATCCCTCAAACCACAGTTGCATTAAATGAAGAGCAACAAGAAAAGTTAGATCGTTTAGTTGAGAAGTTGGAAGATGATGACGATGTTTCAGAAGTGTTCACTTCAGCAGGATAATTATAAACTCAGCGAATCATCTAGCTTTGATTATTAGAGCTAATATTACAATTGAGCCGAATAAAAAAACCAGCGAAATTCTCGCTGGTTTTTCGTTTCTAAAATACTAATACTGGTGTACCGACTTCCACCATGTCGAAGAGTCTAGACATTACATCAGGTGGGGTGTTCACGCAACCATGGGAGCCGCGAGTTTTCCAAAGTTCCCCGCCATATTCAGGCTGCCAATCTGAATCGTGAAGGCCGACCCCGGTCCAATCAATCGGCATCCAGTATTTTACTGGACTTGCATAATCTGTTCCGTCATCATTTTTTCCCTTTAAGGTTTTGTTGGTCTCTTTTGACCAAACATAATTGACACCCGGAGGCGTTGGAGAACTTGGTTTTCCGCTGACAATATCTGTCTCTAAAGCAACTTTGCCATCTTTGTAATACCACATATGTTGATTTTGCAAATCTACTTCAATATACGTTTTATCTATTAGAGGTTTGTCAGCTGTTGTTGCACCAGTAACGATTGGTGAGCGAGTAAAATCTTTACCTTCTAAGATTTGTTTCGTTAAAGCTTCAACTTCTGCTGAAGTGTTGATAGTCCAGCTGTAAGTACCTGCCGGAACAGAAACCTTTCCGCGGCGAGTACTATTGAATTCAGTTGGTTTTGAACTGGTATTATATTTTTCACCTAAACTAGTAACATAGGCGGTAACTTTTTCTTGGTCTAGTGACATTGTACCATTGTCATCAATTAACCAGCTGTTGATATCTGCTGTAGGGATTTGGAAATTTTCTCCATTGATGTTGTAGTTTGCTTTGATTTTTGCTACAGCATTCATTTTGTCCATCGTCTTTTTCAACTCAGGATCATCTTTAGTGATAGTAGGTTTAGTTAGATAATTATCGAAATCAATATCATGTTTCCCGTTTTTTGCTGCCTCTTTGAAAGCGTCAACGGCAGCGTCAATATCGATTGTATTTCCTTGTTTTTCTGGGGTTATCTCAAAACCTTCATTTGTCCGAGTAACCTTTGCATTTTCTGTAGCTGTTCGAGTTGTGTTTGTTTGAGTTAGTTCTGCTCGGACTGCTTCACCGACAGCATTCAATTTTGTTTCGTCCAAGGTATTGCCGTCAACATCCTTTTTCTCAGCTGCGGAGACTAATTGCATGCCCCAGCTAAAAGGATTTTGTTTTTTCTGCAACGTTTTTAAACCGGGCAGATAATCATTTTGCCAGCCTAAATCTTTTCGATTGATTTCTTTCCAATTTTCGTTGTCAATCTTAATTAGGAAAGGTGAGTCCGATAGCTCACGGGTAATCTTTCGATTGGCTTCACTTACCGTAAGATTATTGATTTTTACTCCATTAACTACTGTATTTGGGAGAAACCTTTGAGCATAATATGTACTGCGAATAGTGTATCCGCCAACCAAAACTACCAATAAACCTAAAACAACAATTACACCGATCCGTGTTCGGCTACGAGAATTTCTTTTTTCATTTCTTGTCATCGAAATAACTCCTCATGGCTTTTTTGTATTTGGTCTTCATTAATCATCAAAGCAATTTTATCTATATAATAGCTACTAATTTTAAATGATATACCGAGTATAAATATACCACAGAATAGCCGAAATACGAGTGATTTGTCTTGAAACGTTAGCAAATATTAAAAAAACCGCAAAGAATATGAGGATTCTTTGCGGTAGTGAAAAGTCTATTTTCCTTCAGCTTCAAGATCAGCGAAAGCTTTGTCCATAACTTCTTTAAGTTGGGAAGCAGAAGCATCCATACGATCTTTTTCAGCATCACTTAATGGAATCTCGATAATATTTTGGATTCCTTTAGCATTGATAACTGCTGGAGCACCGATATAAATATCATTTTGTCCGTATTGTCCTTCTAAATAAACAGATAGTGGGAATACAGCACTTTCGTCATTTAAGATTGCACGAGTGATACGAGCCAAAGCAACAGCGATTCCGTAGAATGTTGCGCCTTTTTTCTCAATAATTTCATAAGCAGCGTCACGTACACCGAAGAACAAGTTAACTAATTCTTCTTCATCAACTTCTGGGTTGTCTTTGACCCATTCGTAAATTTGCAAGCCAGCAACGTTAGCGTGTGACCAAACTGGGAATTCTGAATCACCGTGTTCACCTAAGATATATGCATGGACGTTACGTGCATCAACGTCTACTAGTTCAGCAATTGCTTGACGGAAGCGAGCTGTATCTAAAGATGTACCAGATCCGATAACGCGTTCTTTAGGGAAACCTGAGAATTTCCAAGTAGAGTAAGTTAGGATATCTACAGGGTTTGCTGCTACTAAGAAAATTCCGTCAAAACCAGAAGCAACAACTTGTTCTACAATGCTTTTATTGATGCGTAGGTTTTTACCAACTAAATCCAAACGAGTTTCGCCTGGTTTTTGTGGTGCACCAGCGGTAATGACAACTAGGTCAGCATCGTGACAATCTTCATAAGAAGCAGAATAAATTTTCTTAGGTGATGTAAAGGCTAATGCGTGTGATAAGTCGATAGCGTCTCCTTGTGTACGGTTGGTATCGATATCGATAATACCGATTTCTTGAGCGATATTTTGATTGACAAGAGCGAAGGCATAACTTGAACCTACTGCGCCGTCTCCGATTAACATTACTTTTTGATGGGTTTTACTAGCTGCTGTTGCAGTCATGTGTACCAATCCCTTCTAATATTTGTTTTTCCAGAGGAATGATAACACTAATTAATGAAACTTGTCACGTATTTTACTCATTAATAATACAGTTATTTTAGCTGTTTCAGAAGAAAACGCTTCATGTGTTAATAGCTCAAGAAGCTGGTACTATTAACTTTTTTCAAAAATAACAGAAACTTATAAGAGACTTAAAGCGCTGAAAACGGTCACTACAGGTTAGTTTGTGTTATACTGTATAAAGAAAAATTTGGACTGGGTAGTCATTTGACTACCCAGCATTTTGTCATGCAGATGAAAAGTGACATTCCTTTGCTACAAGAAGGAATTACATATCTAAAAGAACGAGGCGAAACAATATGAAAATGATCGTAGGTTTGGGAAATCCAGGAAAAAAATATGAAAATACAAAACACAACGTTGGCTTTATGGTTGTGAATCGATTGGCGACGGAGCATGGTGCAGTTTTCAAAAAGAATGCTTTTGAAGCTGAAGTGGCTGATTATTTCGTAGATGGTGAGAAAGTATTGTTGGTAAAACCAATGACCTTTATGAATGAATCAGGTCGAGCAGTTGGTCCGTTAATGACCTATTTCGGCGTCTATCTAGAGGAATTAGTTGTTATAGCAGATGACTTGGATATGGATCTTGGCAAACTGCGCTTGAGACAAAAAGGCAGTGCGGGTGGGCATAACGGATTAAAAAGTATCATCTCACATATTGGGACGCAAGAGTTCAATCGAATCAAGATTGGTATCGGTCGTCCAAATGGAAAAACAGTGGTAAATCATGTATTGAGCACATTTGGAAAAGAAGATGAAATGACAATCGCGGATAGTGTTGCTCGTGCGGCTGATGCAGCGGATGATTTTGTTATAGGTAATGATTTTTTAAAAACGATGAATCGGTTTAATTAAAGCTGATTCTTTTTCAACGTTATTCAGAATTTTGAAGATTAGAAGTAGATAAGGAGTAAGAAAATGAATTTGATTGAAATTATTAATCAGTTGCCACTAGTAAAAGAATGGCAGTCTAATTTAGAAAAAAAAGCAAAGCGGCAATTGCTGATTGGACTTTCAGGTTCGGCGAAAGCTTTGGTAATGGCTGCTACACATCAGGCGGAAGAAAAACAAACAGTAGTAGTAGTTCCGAATCTCTATTACAGTAATCAACTTGCTGATGAGCTACGGCAGATTGTCGAGGATGTTCATTTATTCCCAGTGGATGAGGTGCTTTCAGCTGAGATGGCTTTTGCGTCACCAGAAGCACGCGCTGAACGTGTTTCTACTTTACAGGCTCTATCACAAGGAGAAAATGGAATATACGTTGTGCCTGCTGCTGCTCTACGTAAATATCTACCTTCAATCGAGACATGGAGAGAAAACCAATTACACTGGGAAATTGGCAGTGAGGTTGATTTAGAGAACTTAGCGCAGCGTTTAGTATTGATGGGATATGAACGTCAAACAATGGTTGGTAAACCTGGTGAATTCAGCATGCGAGGAAGTATTATTGATATTTATCCCTTAACGACAGAATATCCTGTTCGGGTAGAGCTATTCGATGTTGAAATTGATTCATTACGTTATTTTGAACCAGAGACTCAACGTTCGGTAGAGAATCTAAATGAGGTATGGATTACACCAACGACTGATCTAGTTTTTTCTGCACACGATTTGGCACAAGGGGCTTTAAAAGTAAACCAGCTCTTGCAAAATCGTTTGGCCGTCACTAAAGATAAAGAAGACTACAATTTCTTAAATGACTATTTTGGACAATTAATTGCTTCTTGGGAAGACGGTATTCCGACAGAGCAAGCTAAGTATTACACAGATTTATTATACGAGGAAAAAATTTCACTACTGGATCATTTTGCCAAAGATGCACAGTTGTTTGTCGACGATTATCCACGTATGATGGAAGCACAACGCGAAATGGAGCGGGAAGAGGCCGAATGGCATACGCAAAAAATTGAAGAATTGCGTGTTTTTTCTGATCAAACTTTTGGTATGAATGCTCATGACCTAATCAAAAAGAGTAAGTTAGTGACTAGCTTCTTTTCGTTATTTCAAAAAGGGATGGGGAATTTACGCTTTGAAGCGATCCATAATTTCCAATACCGATCAATGCAGCAATTTTTTGGACAAATGCCTTTATTAAAAACAGAAGTTGACCGTTGGCAAAAGCAAGAACAGACGGTATTATTCCTTGTATCTGACCAAGAACGGCAAGAAAAGCTGACTCAGGAGTTTCATGATGTGGAAATCAAAGCAGTTCAAACCACTCCTGATCAATTATTGATTAGTCAGACCCAGATTGTTACAGGTAGCTTGACGAATGGATTTGAATTACCACAGGACAAATTAGTTGTAGTAACAGAACGTGAAATCTTTCAAAAAGTCACAAAAAAGCGGGCTCGAAGACAGACAATCTCCAATGCAGAACGCCTAAAGAGTTATAATGAATTAAAAGCCGGAGACTATGTTGTACATGCCAATCACGGTATCGGTAAATACATTGGGATGGAAACGATTGAGATCGATGGGGTCCATCAAGACTACATGTCAATTGTATACCAAAAAGATGATAAACTATTCATTCCAGTGACCCAATTGAACCTAATTCAAAAATATGTCTCTTCTGAGGCGAAACCGCCGAAGATTAATAAATTAGGTGGCAGTGAATGGTCGAAAACTAAGAGTAAAGTATCGAAAAAAATCGAAGATATCGCAGATGATTTGATTGAGCTTTACGCCAAACGTGAAGCAGAACGTGGCTATGCCTTTGGTCCTGATGATGAATATCAAAAAGAGTTTGAAGACGCCTTTCCATATAGTGAAACAGATGACCAGCTGCGTAGCACTGCTGAGATCAAACACGACATGGAAAAAGCTCGCCCAATGGATCGCTTATTAGTTGGGGATGTCGGTTTCGGTAAGACCGAAGTAGCATTACGCGCAGCCTTTAAAGCAATCAAGGAAAACAAACAAGTTGCGTTTCTTGTACCAACGACGATTCTGGCTCAGCAGCATTTTGATACAATGACGGAACGGTTCGAGAATTTTCCCGTTAATGTAGCGATGCTGAGTCGCTTCCGTACAAAAAAACAACAGAATGAAACAATCGAACAAATCCGTACAGGACAAATCGATATCGTGGTGGGAACTCATCGGCTTTTATCACAGGATTTGCAGTTTGCTGATTTAGGCTTGTTAATTATTGACGAAGAACAGCGTTTTGGGGTAAAACACAAAGAACGGTTGAAACAGCTGCGATCACAAGTTGATGTGTTAACGTTGACGGCGACACCGATTCCTCGAACATTGCATATGTCGATGTTGGGTGTGCGTGATCTGTCCGTAATCGAAACGCCGCCAGAAAATCGTTATCCGATCCAAACATATGTAATGGAGACGAATCCTGGCGCAATCCGCGAAGCAATCGAACGTGAAATGGCACGTGGTGGACAAGCGTTTTATCTCTATAATCGAGTAGAGACAATTGAACGGAAAGTGGAAGAACTGCAAATGTTAGTTCCTGACGCAAAAATAGGATTTGCTCATGGGCAAATGACAGAAGTTCAATTGGAGAATACATTGATGGATTTCATTGATGGACAATACGACATATTAGTTACTACAACAATTATCGAGACAGGTGTCGACATTCCAAATGTTAACACATTGTTTGTTGAGAATGCCGATTATATGGGGCTGTCAACATTATATCAATTACGTGGAAGGGTTGGCCGAAGCAACCGTATTGCCTATGCCTACTTTATGTATGAGCCACAAAAAATCTTGAATGAAGTCAGTGAAAAACGGCTCCAAGCAATTAAAGACTTCACTGAATTAGGTTCGGGTTTTAAAATCGCGATGCGCGATTTATCAATTCGTGGCGCCGGAAATCTTTTAGGAGCGCAGCAGCATGGCTTCATTGACGCGGTCGGATTTGATATGTATTCACAAATGTTGTCTGAAGCAGTCGACCGTAAGCAAGGGAAAAATACCCAGGTTGAACGTACTTCCGTCGAAATCAACTTAGGGGTTGATGCCTATATTCCGGGAACTTATATCGAAGATGAACGACAAAAAATTGAAATTTATAAACGGATTCGTGAGTTAGAAAGTATAGAGATGCTAGACGAGGTAGAAGCTGATTTAGTGGACCGTTTCGGAGATTATCCAGATGAAGTAGCGAACTTGTTAAACATCGGACAAATCAAGATGGACGGTGATCGTGCGCTAGTTGAAAGTATCCAAAAACGTCAGCAGCAGATTATCTTTACTTTAAGCAAGGTTGGGACGAAAGCATATAAAGTTGAACAGCTATTCGAAGCGTTGAGCGCTACGAAGATGAAAGCAACTTTAGGCGTTGAAAAGGATCATATGGTCATAAAACTAGTAGTTGAAAAAACGATGGACGAAGCGATTTGGCTAAGAGAGATCAGCAAATTTGTTCGTGCATTACGAGAACAAAAATACAAAGAATAGGTGGTGGAGGCACTGGCGAATAAAGAAATGCGAGTGATGATGCAGGGGGCCTTTGTCTTAACTGCCGCATCTTTTGTAGCAAAATTATTGAGCGCTATTTATCGTGTACCCTATCAAAACTTTGCGGGTGATGAAGGCTTTTATGTGTATCAGCAGGTTTATCCAATTTATGGTATTGCCATGACTTTGGCGTTGTCAGGTTTGCCACAGTTTATTTCAAAATATGTAGCGGAGCAAAAAGAACCTAGAGAACAGCGTCGAGCACTGGAAGAGCTGTTTCCTTTGATCAGTGCTTTTGGTTTGATCTTGTGGGCGTTGTTTTTTTTCTCGTCTCAACCATTAGCAAATTGGATGGGAGACAGAAATTTAGCGCCCTTGATTCAAGTGGTGTCCTTTACTTTTATTATTATGCCTTTCCTCTCGATTACTCGAGGAGAATTTCAGGGAAAATTATTAATGGTGCCGACAGCTGTATCACAAGTGTTGGAGCAATTGATCCGTGTTTGTGTGATCGTAGTTGCTGCTTGGTCATTTAAGCAATTTGGCTGGGATGTTTACTACACGGGAAAAGTAGCGATGTCTGGTGCTTTGGTTGGCGGAATTGCGGCAGTTCTAGTTTTGTGGTATTACCGAAGAAAGGTTTTAGGAACGAGTCTTTTACGAAGAGTACCGGTTTTTGGCACAAAGATGATAGCGCTAGGAAAACGATTAGTACTTGAGGGAGGCTTGATGACGATCTACAGCGGTCTATTGATTTTATTTCAATTGATCGACTCCTTTACCGTAAAAAAAGCCTTAGTTGATTTTGGACTAAGCGAACATGGTGCAAAGTTAGGAAAAGGAATTTATGATCGGGGTCAGCCGTTGGTTCAATTAGGTTTAGTGATAGCCTTAGCCTTGAGTTCTAGTTTTTTGCCGTTACTTACACGGTATTTGATCAGTCGGGATCGTGGAATGTTTGTGAAAACGAGTCAGATTTTTTTGCGTTTGACTTGTGCGATTGGTGCAGCAGCCTCGATCGGGTTAGCTATGCTGCTTCCCTATGTGAATTATGCGCTATTCAAAGATTATCAAGGGAATAGTCCTCTAGTCCTGTTTGTTTTTGCGATTTTTTTGATGGCAATGGTACAGGCTTATCAAAGTATTGCACAAAGTCAAAACGAATATCGTAGTTCACTACAGGCGGCAGGAGCTGGACTGTTAATAAAAATGGTAACCACGGGAGGGCTGACAAAACAATTTGGTACAGTTGGAGCCAGCCTGTCGACATTATTAGGATTAGCGGTAGCTTTACTTATCTTGCATTTAGCCTGTGATCATGAAATACGGAATTATGGTACTCAGCGTCATTTTATGCGAAAACTTTTTATTTGTTTAACTGGCATGGTAGTAGTGCTCTTATGTTATTATGGCGGTATCAACATTATTTTTGGAATGGTCTATAAAAGGAGTTTGGCATTAGTGGCTGCTGTTTGTGGTGTACTGATAGGAGGGAGCGCTTTTCTAATCCTTGCTATCCACTTACGTTTATTAACCATTCGAGAATGGCTGATGTTGCCATTTGGAAGTAAATTATTGAGAATAAATTGGAAAAGGAGATAATTTATGCGATTAGATAAATTTTTAAAAATTTCAAGAATCATCAAACGCCGTACAGTGGCGAAAGAAGTTGCTGATAAAGGACGAATCCAAGTAAATGGAAAATTAGCAAAATCTTCAACAGATGTAAAAGTTGGTGATGAACTGCGTATACAATTTGGGAATAAAATTCTAGAGGTCGCTGTAGAAGAACTGCATGAATCAACAAAAAAAGATGACGCAGCTAAAATGTACCGTATCATTAGTGAGACACGTGTAGAAAATAACGGAAATTAGGGGTAATTCAAATAGACAATTATAACTTGAGTTGATATAATAGTAAAGAATTTCATGTAAGGAGCGAGCAGTAATGAATGAAAACGAGACGCAAAAAATTGCTTCGTTAGATACGCCATATGCAAAAGAGCAATATCTTAAATTTCAAAAGCAACATCGTCAATTGATTTTTAAACGTCGTCGTTTAGCAGCTTTAATAGCTATTGCTGCCTTTGTCGCTATTGTCATGGGAGTTCAAATCTTTAATGAGCAACGTCATTTAAGTGAACTAAATGAGATTAAAGTCAAAACTGTTGCTGAGTCTGCCAAAGTGGATGACCGAGTCGCTGACTTGCGGCAAGACGTAAAGCTCTTGAAAGATGATAACTATGTGGCTAAGCTAGCCCGTAGTCGTTTCTATTATTCAAAAGATGGTGAATTAATTTTTGTTTTACCAGATTCAGCAAATACATCTAATAAAGATAAACAAACTGCTGATGAAGTTGTTAAATCCGAAACTGCTAAATAAATTTCGTTGCAGTTTTAAATAAATTGGAAAAAAATTAGGAGGAACAATTTTTTTATGTCAATCGAAGTAGGAGCTAAGCTGCAAGGAAAAGTATCAGGGATCACCAATTTTGGTGCCTTTATTGACTTGGGAGAGGGCAAAACGGGCTTAGTCCATATCAGTGAAATATCTAATGGTTTCGTAAAAGACATTCATGATGTATTAACTGTCGGCGATGAAGTAACAGTGAAAGTGACTTCAGTCGGAGACGACGGTAAAGTTGGTCTTTCGATTCGCAAAGCCCAAGATCAGCCACAGCCAGAAAAGAAACCTTTTAAACGTGAGTTTCGTGATAATAATCGCTCAAAACCTGCGCCTAAAGGCAAACCACAAAATAGCGGCAAACAGGACTTCGATTCATTGATGAGTTCCTTTTTAAAGGATAGCGATGATCGCTTGTCATCGATCAAACGTAATACTGAAGGAAAACGCGGTGGTCGCGGAGGCCGCCGTAGTTAAAATAAAGGAAGGTTGTGACAGAAGTGCTCAGCTCTAAGAAATTTCGGTATATTTCCTAAGAAGCTACTTCTGGAACAACGTGTGTTCGGAAAAAGGAGCTGTGACAAGACTTTTGTCACAGCTCCTTTTTTTAAAGGAAAAGAGATTCTATTGATTACTTGGCGATAAAATCAATACAAGTGAAGTTCATAATGAATTAATAATTGGAAAGTATGATTAGAGAATATATGATAGAGATTGAGTATTCTTATAAATCAAGGAGTTTGACATGAAACAAGACTTTTTTCGTAAAAATCCTGAATTAACTGCTGATAAAAAGATACTACTAGCAGTTTCTACAGGCGTTGACTCAATGGTTCTTTTGCATCTATTGGAGCGGCAAGGACTGACTATCGGTGTAGCTCACGTGGATCATCAATTGCGCACTGAATCGAAGGTTGAAGCGGATTTTTTACATGATTATTGCCGAAAACAAGACATACCTTTTTATTTAAAAATTTGGAAAAAACCTGCTAAGAAAAATGTTGAGGCTGCTGCCCGTAATCTCCGTTATGCTTTTTTTAAGGAAATTATGGAGCAGGAAAACTATGATCTAGTTCTTACTGCTCATCATGGAGACGATCAGCTAGAGACACTTTTAATGCGTTTGACGCGTGGCGGCTCGTTTACAGGTCATAGCGGAATCGTGCGCCAGCAAACATTCGGTAATGGAATATTGCTGCGTCCACTGTTGTCCTTCTCGAAAGAGACGCTTTATGAATATGCTGAAGAGAAGAATTTGACTTATTTTGAAGATGCTACGAATATTTCACAAGACTACTTTCGAAATCGAATCCGTCAAAATATCGTACCAGAGTTAAAAAAAGAAAATCCGCAAATATTAGCGAATGCTCAACAGTTTCATCAGCAATTGCTCTGGGCAGATCAGTTAATTACAGAGGCGCTAAAAGAAAATTTAAGAAATATCGAATACGATGGACAGCGGTGGTTTTTTTCAGCTGATACGCTTCCCACGGATACGGGTGCTCGTTATTATTTTCTGTCGATATTTTTTCAGCAGAAGGCTCTACAAACGAATCTAGTCGTCTCACAGCGACAATTGTTTTTACTGCTAGACCAAATCCAGCGTCCTGTCAGTCAATGGGTCTTAGATTTAGGGGAGGGCTGGCAATTTTCACGTAGATACCAACATTTCTATTTGGAAAAGAAGATAATTGTCCATCAGGAAAAATATTTTTTGGGAGAAAACGAACGCTTTTTCTTATCCGACAATGAAACGATTGCATTAAGAAGAAGTGATACAGTCGCGGATAAAGGTGTATACCAAGTTCCGTTACCACTCACAGTTAAACTCCCTCTAACGATCCGTCGTCGCCAAGATGGTGATCGAATCCGTTTGACTGAAACATTAACAAAACGCATTAGCCGTTATTTTATTGATAAAAAAACTCCGATGGATATCCGTGATCAAGCATGGGTGGTGGAAGATTCTGCTGGAGAAATTGTAGCGCTTTTGCCTTTTGTCAATTCCTATTTGAGTATTGCAACTGAAACTGATAGAATACACTACATACTTGACTATACGCTTCAAGTAGCGAAATGAAAGGAGTTTCTACATGCTAGCAAAAGATATTGAAAAAGTATTGATTACTAGAGAAGATATTCAAAAACGCTGTGTCGAATTAGGCGTACAATTAACAGCAGATTATACCGATAAAAATCCATTGGTAGTTGGTATTTTAAAAGGAGCCATACCTTTTATGGCTGACATCGTTCGTGAAATTGATGCTCATTTAGAATTGGATTTTATGGATGTTTCAAGTTACGGGAATCAGACAGTTTCTTCGGGCGAGGTAAAAATCATCAAGGACTTAGATACCAATGTGGAAGGTCGCGATTTATTAATTGTAGAAGATATTATTGATAGTGGTCGAACACTTGGCTATTTAGTTGATCTATTTAAATATCGGAAAGCTAAATCAGTGAAAATCGTCACATTGTTGGATAAACCAGAAGGACGCGTGGTGGATATCCATGCTGATTATGTTGGTTTTGATGTGCCTAATGAATTCGTCGTTGGCTATGGTTTAGACTATGCTGAAGCATATCGGAACCTGCCATATGTAGGTGTATTGAAGCCGGAAATTTATCAATCAAATTAGTGACCGAAAAAATCACAGTATGATATACTTAAAAGGTCAAAATTGATAAAACTTTTTTAACAAGCTAATAAGCTAACAAGTGCGAGGAGGACGCAGATGAACAAAAACAATAAGGGAGTAAAAAATGCTCTCTATTATATTCTCGTCATCTTGGCTATGGTCATGGTTGTTTATTTCCTTTTTGGAGATAACAAATCAGCTTCGCCAGATATCGAGTATTCAACCTTTACGGAACAGATTCAAGATGGCAAAATCAAGAACATCAAGATCCAGCCTGCTGGTGGTGTCTATAAAATCACTGGTGAGTATAAGGCAAAACAGGAAGTTGCTAATTCCGGCGGCTTGAGCATTATTGGGGGAGGAACAGAGTCAAAAACGACACATTTCTCAACCATTGTTTTGCCAAATGATTCAACTCTGAGCCAGGTCAATGACCTAGCAAAAGAAAATAAAGTTAAAATAACGATTGAGGAAGAATCAAGCAGCGGTATGTGGGTTACTTTATTAGTAAGCTTCTTGCCTATCTTGATTATGATATTCTTCTTCTACATGATGCTAGGACAACAAGGCGGCGGTGGCGGC
This sequence comes from Enterococcus avium, assembly GCF_002891025.1. Classification (NCBI taxonomy): domain Bacteria; kingdom Bacillati; phylum Bacillota; class Bacilli; order Lactobacillales; family Enterococcaceae; genus Enterococcus; species Enterococcus avium. The sequence goes on from NZ_NBSL01000002.1 coordinate 3,014,803, forward strand.
GGCAATGGCCGTGTCATGAACTTTGGTAAATCAAAAGCTAAAGAAGCTGATAAAAAAGCTAATCGTGTACGTTTCTCTGACGTAGCCGGCGCTGAAGAAGAAAAACAAGAATTAGTCGAAGTTGTGGAATTCTTAAAAGATCCACGTCGTTTCGTCGAATTAGGTGCCCGTATTCCGGCTGGTGTACTACTTGAAGGACCTCCCGGGACTGGTAAAACATTGCTTGCTAAAGCCGTAGCTGGTGAAGCAGGTGTGCCGTTCTATTCAATTTCAGGGTCAGATTTCGTGGAAATGTTTGTTGGGGTCGGAGCTTCTCGTGTTCGTGACCTATTCGAAACAGCTAAGAAAAATGCGCCAGCGATTATCTTCATCGATGAAATTGATGCTGTTGGTCGTCAACGTGGTGCAGGTATGGGCGGCGGTCACGATGAACGTGAACAAACGCTGAACCAGTTACTTGTTGAAATGGATGGATTCGATGGAAATGAAGGTGTGATCGTCATTGCTGCAACCAACCGTTCTGATGTGTTGGACCCAGCGTTATTACGTCCAGGCCGTTTTGACCGTCAAATCTTAGTTGGTCGCCCAGATGTTAAAGGTCGTGAAGCGATTCTTAGAGTGCACGCTCGTAACAAACCTTTGGCAGACGATGTTGATTTGAAAGTTGTTGCGCAACAAACGCCAGGCTTTGCCGGTGCGGATTTAGAAAATGTCTTGAATGAAGCTGCTTTAGTTGCTGCTCGTCGTAATAAGAAAAAAATTGACGCTTCAGACGTGGATGAAGCAGAAGATCGCGTTATCGCAGGACCTGCTAAGAAAGACCGCGTCATCAGTAAACGTGAACGCGAGATGGTTGCCTACCATGAAGCCGGTCATACGATTATTGGTATGGTCTTAAACCGTGCTCGTGTGGTGCATAAAGTAACGATTATTCCTCGTGGACGTGCTGGCGGATATATGATTGCCTTACCAAAAGAAGATCAAATGTTGATGTCGAAAGACGATATGTTTGAGCAAATCGTTGGGTTACTAGGTGGTCGTACAGCAGAAGAAATCGTCTTTAATGCTCAAACAACTGGAGCATCAAATGACTTCGAACAAGCTACTGGATTAGCTCGAAGCATGGTAACTGAATACGGAATGAGCGAGAAGCTTGGACCGGTTCAATACGAAGGAAATCATCAAGTCTTTGTTGGTCGTGACTATGGTCAAACAAAAGCTTATTCTGAACAAGTTGCTTTTGAGATTGATGAAGAAGTTCGAAATATCTTGATGGCGGCACATGATAAAGCTCGCGAAATCATTGAGACACATCGTGAACAGCATAAATTGATTGCGGAAAAATTATTGGAATTCGAAACACTGGATGCCAAAGCAATCAAATCATTGTTTGAAACAGGCGAAATGCCTGCAGGTTCTGATAGTCTTTATCCAAGTGAAAAAACTCAAGCTCAAACATTTGAAGAAGCAAAACGTGCTTTGGAAGAAAAAGATGCTGAAAAACAGGCTGAAGATAAAGCAAATGAACGTAAAGATTCAGATGATAAAATCGAACCAGAAGATACAAACGATAATCAAGAGTAAAATAAAGCGAAACGGCATGTCCTTAGGATATGCCGTTTGTTTTCTATTTGTCAGAATCGTATAGGAAATTTAAAGAGAAATATCGAATAAAGCAGATTGTTAATATAGGCGGATGATAAAGATGGAAGGATCTATTCGTATATGCAAAATTAAAGATTTGCTCGAATTGCAAAAAATCAGTATAGAAACGTTCAGTGACACTTTTGCTGAGCAAAATGATTCAGATAATCTTGAGGAGTATTTGATTGAAGCGTATCATTTAGAAAAATTAAAAAAAGGAAATGATGAATTCAAATTCACGTTTCTTTTTTATCTATTTAGATAATCTACTTGCTGGATATTTAAAATTGAATATCGATTCAGCGCAAACTGAGAAGATAGATCGGAATGGACTAGAGATCGAACGGATTTATATCCGTAAAGAATACAAGCGTCAGGGTTTAGGCCGACAATTATTAGAGTTTGCTATTGAACTTGCTACTAAGGAGAGACGTAAACTTATCTGGCTAGGTGTATGGGAAGAGAATGAGAATGCGTTGCTTTTTTATCAAATGTTTGGTTTTAGAAAAAACGGGACACATAATTTTTATATTGAAATAGATAAGCAAACGGATTTAATTATGGTGAAAGAACTTGGTAGAACGATTAAGAATGATGTGAGTTGTTAAAGGTGCGACCTATTGAATAGGTTTGAATATAGAACACAAGGCTACGAAAATGAGAGGCTAGTTATAGACTTGCAAATTATTAGAGGATCTGTGTAAAAATATCTGTTGCTCAAAACTACATTTAGCTAACGCTTTGATTGAAAAATATTGTTAAACTTTCCATATGACGTCGTACGAAGAAGTTGAAAAAAGCTTGAACACCTAGTATGATGCAATCACGAGTAAAAACAAGGAATAATATAAAATATTAAGGAGCAAATAGATTGAGTGACTATTTAGTGAAAGCATTAGCCTATGAAGGATTTGTAAGAGCGTACGCTGTTAATGCGACAGAAACCATCGCTGAGGCGCAGCGTCGTCATGATACATGGAATACGTCTTCTGCAGCCCTAGGACGTACGATGATTGGGGCTTTAATGCTAGGCGCAACGTTAAAAGGCGAAGATAAAATGACTGTAAAAATAGAAGGCAATGGACCGGCAGGAGCTATCGTTGTAGATAGTAATGGAAAAGGCGAGGTAAAAGGCTATATCAAAAATCCACATATCAGCTTACCTTTGAATGAAGTCGGTAAGATCGATGTGCGTGGAGCAGTTGGAACAGAAGGTATGTTTACGGTCATTAAAGATTTGGGATTGAAAGAACCATTTTCTGGTCAGACACCGATTGTTTCTGGCGAGATTGGGGAAGATTTTACCTATTATTTAGCTGTATCAGAACAAATTCCATCAGCGGTTGGTGTTTCTGTTCTAGTTGATACGGATGATTCTATCAAAACGGCTGGCGGTTTCATGATCCAAATTATGCCGGGAGCCAGTGATGAGATTATTGATCAAATTGAGGCGCGACTTAAAGAAACAGCCCGTATTTCGACCTTGTTAGATGAAGGTCAGACGCCAGAAGAAATTCTGCAGAAGTTATTAGCAACAGATGATGTAGAATTTTTAGAAACCATGTCTGTTCAATTTAAATGTGATTGTTCAAAAGAAAAATTTGCATCAGCGATTATTACACTAGGAGCGGAGCAAATTCAAGAATTGATTGATCAAGATCATGGTGCAGAAGCGGTCTGTGCTTTTTGTAACAACAAATATGAATATAGCGAAGCAGACCTTTATGAATTGAAACACGAAATTTTGGGGGAATAGCAGTGAAACCATTGAACGGTACATGGAAAATCGGCAATGTGGAAATTCCAAATCGGGTTGTTGTGGCTCCTATGGCTGGAATAACAAATGCGGCTTTTCGGGTAACGGTGAAGGAATTTGGTGCTGGATTAGTTGTTTGTGAAATGATCAGTGATCAAGGAATTCATTTTAGAAATAAAAAAACCTTAGAGATGCTTTATGTTGATGAGGGTGAGCATCCACTAAGTGTACAGATCTTCGGAGGCAGTAAGGAGACACTAGTAGAGGCTGCACGATTTGTCCAAGAGAATACGGAAGCAGACATCATCGATATTAATATGGGCTGTCCAGTGAATAAAGTCATCAAAGCAGAAGCGGGAGCTAAATGGCTGTTGGATCCTAATAAGGTCTATGAAATGGTAGAGGCTGTTTCCTCCGCTGTGGATATCCCTGTAACAGTCAAAATGCGCATTGGTTGGGACAAACAGCATATATTTGCCGTTGAAAATGCATTGGCCGCACAAAGTGCCGGAGCGTCAGCGCTTGCAATGCATGGTAGAACACGGGTTCAAATGTACGAAGGCCAAGCGGATTGGGAGGTATTGAAGCAAGTCGCTGATCAACTAACCATCCCCTTTATGGGAAATGGCGATGTTCGTACCCCAGAGGATGCAAAACGAATGATTGAGGAAGTCGGTGTTGATGCAGTGATGATTGGCCGTGCGGCATTAGGAAACCCCTGGAGGATTCATCAAACGCAGCATTATTTAGAAACGGGAGAATTGATCACCGAACCAAGTGCTCGAGAAAAAATTGAAACAGCCAAGCTTCATTTAGAACGATTGATAAATTTAAAAGGTGAAAAAATCGCTTGTCGCGAATTTCGCCAACATGCTAGTTACTATCTGAAAGGGATTTCACGATCAACCAAAACAAAAGTAGCGATTAATCAAACAGAAGACAAACAAGTCATCTTCGATTTACTTGATCGACTTGTTGAAAAGACTGAAACAAAAGCAAAAATTAGCTAAACTTCAAGCCGAATGAGGAATTCGGCTTGATTTTTTGCCTATTCATTGGCATTATAAGTAAGAGTAATTACATACTGAGGAGGAACATTCGTGACTGAGGAACAAACAAATTTGACAGAAATGAACGATCAGATGCGTGTTCGCCGCGAAAAAATGGAAAATCTTCGTGAAGAAGGTATTGACCCATTTGGCGCACGCTTCGAACGCACGACAAATTCAAAAGAGTTGCATGAAACTTACGATGAAAATACTAAAGAAGAGCTATTAGAAAAGCAATTAACGGCAAGCGTTGCTGGTCGAATGATGACCAAACGGGGGAAAGGTAAAGTTGGATTTGCTCATTTGCAAGACCGCGAAGGTCAAATTCAAATTTATGTTCGTAAAGACGAAGTTGGAGAAGAGCCTTATGCGATCTTTAAAAAGGGTGATTTAGGTGATTTCTTTGGTGTAACCGGTGAAATCATGAAGACTGATACAGGAGAAGTATCAATCAAAGCGAAAGAAATTACTTTACTATCAAAAGCATTGCGTCCGTTACCAGAAAAATATCATGGGTTAACAAACGTTGAACAACGTTATCGTCAACGTTACTTAGACTTGATCAGTAATCGTGAAAGCTTTGATCGTTTCACTAAACGCAGTCAAATCATTAGTCAAATCCGTCGTTATCTAGATGGTTTAGGGTATATTGAAGTAGAAACACCAGTTTTGCATAATGAAGCTGGCGGAGCGACTGCTCGTCCATTTATCACACATCACAATGCTTTAGATATGGATTTATACCTGCGTATTGCCCTTGAGTTGCATTTAAAACGTCTAATTGTTGGTGGAATGGAAAAAGTCTATGAAATCGGCCGTGTCTTCCGTAATGAAGGAATTGATACTACCCATAATCCAGAATTTACGATGATGGAAGTTTATACTGCGTATCATGATTATTTAGACGTGATGAATCTAACAGAAGGAATTATCCGTGATGTTGCAAAAAATGTTCTGGGGACAACAACACTTTCTTATGATGAGCAAAGTATTGATCTAGGCTCTGACTTTAAACGTATTCATATGGTTGATGCTATCAAAGAACAAACTGGGGTCGATTTCTGGCCTGAAATGACAGTTGAAGAAGCTCGTTCATTAGCAAAAGAGCACAATGTTGAAATCAATGATAATATGGAAGTTGGACATATTATCAATGAGTTTTTTGAAACATTTGTTGAAGAAACACTACAACAACCAACTTTTGTTTATGGTCATCCAGTAGAAGTATCTCCACTTGCCAAGAAAAATACGGAAGATGGACGTTTTACTGATCGTTTCGAACTATTTATAGTAGGGCGTGAGTTCGCTAACGCCTTTACCGAATTAAATGATCCAATTGATCAACGAGAACGTTTTGAATCACAAGAGAAAGAACGTGAGCAAGGAAACGATGAAGCACATGGTGTGGATGAAGATTTCTTAGAAGCGTTAGAATATGGTATGCCGCCTACTGGTGGGTTGGGAATCGGGATTGATCGACTGGTCATGTTGTTGACAGATGTTCAGTCAATTCGTGATGTTTTATTGTTCCCGACTATGCGTTAAAAATAGGCTCTTCGTCAATAAGTGTTGGTGAAGAAATTCAATAGAATAATCGAGATACTCACACGGCTAGACAGCTATCTTGTCTATCCGTGTTGTTGTTCTGGCTTTAGTCAGTTGGGTAGTGTTCTTAGTTTTCTTAAAATATTTTCCTCGATGTAAAAAGATTCGTTCTCGGTAGTTTTGAAAGTTTCTAAAGCCATAGGCAATTCGTTTTAGTACTTTGATATGGTTATTCAAACATTCTATAGGGCCGTTGGAATAGGGAACGCGCAACGCTCGTTTGATTTCTGTTCGATATTTTTTGAAGGTCGTGAACACTGGTTGGTAGTGCTCTGGCAACTTCTTGTAGTCTTCTTTTAGGAGCGCGACGAATTCAGGAACATCTTGTCTTCTGATAGTGGAAAGAAAATCCTGGTAGACTTCGTAGCCTCGCTTTAAGGAATCATCATAAGATAATAGCCGATCGACTATCTCTGCTTCTGTCAGATGATCTCGAAATGACGGACGCCAGTAGCGATGCTGACCCTTCAATTCCCACGCATTCTTTTGAAGTAGTCTCCAGTATTTCTTTAAGTGCTTCGACCGACGATCCCCTTTTTTAAAGGTCTTCATTACTTGAATTCGGTGGTTGGTAAAGGCCCGACCGATGTGTTGGCTAATATGAAAGCGATCGGCGACAATTCGGGCATTCGGAAAACACTCTTTCACCAATGTGCGATAGGGTGTATAGAAATCTGAAACCACTAGACGTACTTGTTCACGGACTTTTCTAGGGTAGCGCAAGAAATAGTCGCGTAAAGGATTGAGTTGCCGATTTTCCACAATATCAATCAGTTGATGGGTCTTGCCGTCCATCATGACAAAGCTCATGGCTCCCGAGACGTTTTTCACCGATTTGAATTCATCGAAACACACCACTTCTGGTAACGGCTGGTTCAAAGAAACGGTTTTAGGCCGAAGGCTGCGAAGTATTCGAATGACAGTGGTCGGAGAAATGTGCTTCATACGTGCGATCAAAGACATAGAAAGAGGTTCGCTTAATAGCTCAAGAATGGCTTGTTTGACTCTGCGAGCAATGGAGCAGTGACGATCACTAACGGAATCTTCTGCTAAAAAAGTCTTTCCACAGTGTTTACATTTGAAGCGCTGTTTGTTAATCCGCAGAATGGTCTTGTAGTTACTGACATCATTCAATAAGATGGATACTTTTTTCCAGCCCCATTTAATGATCGTTTGCTCATTTTCATAGTGGCAATGAAAGCATTCCTCTGGTTGATAGGTCAATGTGCCATCAAAAACAAAACATGTTTCGTCATTGATTCGCTCTTTGCGAAAGGCATCTTCATGGAAGGTAAGATTTAGGTCTAGAATATCTAGTAACTCTTTGGTAAACTCTGAATAGGACATCTTGAAACACTCCTTTGAATGGTTTTCGTCGACTTTATTCTAAAGGATTTCAAGGTGTCTGTTTGCGTTTATTAGAAAAAAGAAAAAGTATTGGCAACAGAAGGCGTCACCAACACTAGATATTATAGAGCCTAAAAATAAATTTTCAAAGACGTTCAGTTATGCTGAGCGTCTTTTTATAATCTTAAAAAGAATTATTAGAAAATGATGTAACTCTTCAATTCTAAAATGCGGCCTATCTTTTTGTGAAAAGGGAATTTTCAATTAGTTTTCATGTTATTTGCGAACATTTACACTAGCAATGAGTAACAATGGTCAGGAATGAAAAAAAGTTGAAAAAAATCAGTATTTTTGATTGACCGAAGAGGATTATGTTGGTATATTATTTTATGTTCCAAAGCGAGCGTATACCGCTCAAAAAAACTTGAAAATTGTTATTGACAGATGACTGACTTTCAGTTATTCTATCAAAGTCGCATAAAGCGATGGCAACAACTTCTTCGAAAAAAACTTCAAAAAAGTTATTGACATCAAAACGGCAATCTGTTATGATTTAAAAGTTGCTGAAACAAAGCGACGAACAATGTAGACCTTTGAAAACTGAACGAATAAAACAAACCAAATGTGTAGGGCGCTTCTATTATATAGAAGCAAACAACATAGCAAGCAATATGCTAGCAAGTCAATTATTACAATTGAGCTTAACAGTCGCAAGACTGTTTCAAACACTTTTTATGAGAGTTTGATCCTGGCTCAGGACGAACGCTGGCGGCGTGCCTAATACATGCAAGTCGAACGCTTTTTCTTTCACCGGAGCTTGCTCCATCGAAAGAAAAGGAGTGGCGAACGGGTGAGTAACACGTGGGTAACCTGCCCATCAGAAGGGGATAACACTTGGAAACAGGTGCTAATACCGTATAACAATCGAAACCGCATGGTTTCGGTTTGAAAGGCGCTTTTGCGTCACTGATGGATGGACCCGCGGTGCATTAGCTAGTTGGTGAGGTAACGGCTCACCAAGGCAACGATGCATAGCCGACCTGAGAGGGTGATCGGCCACATTGGGACTGAGACACGGCCCAAACTCCTACGGGAGGCAGCAGTAGGGAATCTTCGGCAATGGACGGAAGTCTGACCGAGCAACGCCGCGTGAGTGAAGAAGGTTTTCGGATCGTAAAACTCTGTTGTTAGAGAAGAACAAGGATGAGAGTAGAATGTTCATCCCTTGACGGTATCTAACCAGAAAGCCACGGCTAACTACGTGCCAGCAGCCGCGGTAATACGTAGGTGGCAAGCGTTGTCCGGATTTATTGGGCGTAAAGCGAGCGCAGGCGGTTTCTTAAGTCTGATGTGAAAGCCCCCGGCTCAACCGGGGAGGGTCATTGGAAACTGGGAAACTTGAGTGCAGAAGAGGAGAGTGGAATTCCATGTGTAGCGGTGAAATGCGTAGATATATGGAGGAACACCAGTGGCGAAGGCGGCTCTCTGGTCTGTAACTGACGCTGAGGCTCGAAAGCGTGGGGAGCAAACAGGATTAGATACCCTGGTAGTCCACGCCGTAAACGATGAGTGCTAAGTGTTGGAGGGTTTCCGCCCTTCAGTGCTGCAGCTAACGCATTAAGCACTCCGCCTGGGGAGTACGACCGCAAGGTTGAAACTCAAAGGAATTGACGGGGGCCCGCACAAGCGGTGGAGCATGTGGTTTAATTCGAAGCAACGCGAAGAACCTTACCAGGTCTTGACATCCTTTGACCACTCTAGAGATAGAGCTTCCCCTTCGGGGGCAAAGTGACAGGTGGTGCATGGTTGTCGTCAGCTCGTGTCGTGAGATGTTGGGTTAAGTCCCGCAACGAGCGCAACCCTTATTGTTAGTTGCCATCATTTAGTTGGGCACTCTAGCGAGACTGCCGGTGACAAACCGGAGGAAGGTGGGGATGACGTCAAATCATCATGCCCCTTATGACCTGGGCTACACACGTGCTACAATGGGAAGTACAACGAGTCGCGAAGTCGCGAGGCTAAGCTAATCTCTTAAAGCTTCTCTCAGTTCGGATTGTAGGCTGCAACTCGCCTACATGAAGCCGGAATCGCTAGTAATCGCGGATCAGCACGCCGCGGTGAATACGTTCCCGGGCCTTGTACACACCGCCCGTCACACCACGAGAGTTTGTAACACCCGAAGTCGGTGAGGTAACCTTTTGGAGCCAGCCGCCTAAGGTGGGATAGATGATTGGGGTGAAGTCGTAACAAGGTAGCCGTATCGGAAGGTGCGGCTGGATCACCTCCTTTCTAAGGAAATAGTTCATCGAAGATGAACGTTACGGAAACTACACAGGAATGTTTTATTCGTTCAGTTTTGAGAGGTCTACTCTCAAATCGTTCATTGAAAACTGGATACAGAAACAATTTTAAACAAACCGAGAACACCGCGTTGAATGAGTTTTTTAATAAGTTCAATTGCTTATTTATTACTAAAGAACATGATCGCTCATGGGAATTAGTAAGACCCTTGACGAAAGTCAAGATAAGGTTAAGTGAATAAGGGCGCACGGTGGATGCCTTGGCACTAGGAGCCGATGAAGGACGGGACTAACACCGATATGCTTCGGGGAGCTGTAAGTAAGCTTTGATCCGGAGATTTCCGAATGGGGAAACCCAACATCTTTTATAGGATGTTACTTTTCAGTGAATACATAGCTGATTAGAGGTAGACGCAGAGAACTGAAACATCTAAGTACCTGCAGGAAGAGAAAGAAAAATCGATTCCCTGAGTAGCGGCGAGCGAAACGGGAAAAGC
>NZ_NBSL01000002.1:3027500-3127954 GCF_002891025.1 Enterococcus avium
AGTGTGAAGCCCACCTCAAGATGAGATTTCCCATTTCTTTAAGAAAGTAAGATCCCTGAGAGAAGATCAGGTAGATAGGTCAGGAGTGGAAGTGCAGTGATGTACGGAGCGGACTGATACTAATCGATCGAGGACTTAACCAAAAATTGATTCACGGTTGTTAGAATGTTTCTGATCCAGTTTTGAGTGAACGACGTTTACTCAATTAAATAGTAGTGTGGTGGCGATAGCGAGAAGGATACACCTGTTCCCATGTCGAACACAGAAGTTAAGCTTCTTAGCGCCGATTGTAGTGAGGGGTTGCCCCTTGTGAGATTAGGACGTCGCCACGCGAACTCATGGAGGTTTAGCTCAGCTGGGAGAGCATCTGCCTTACAAGCAGAGGGTCAGCGGTTCGATCCCGTTAACCTCCATTTGAGCCGTTAGCTCAGTTGGTAGAGCATCTGACTTTTAATCAGAGGGTCACTGGTTCGAGCCCAGTACGGCTCATAAGTATATGCGGGTGTGGCGGAATTGGCAGACGCACTAGATTTAGGATCTAGCGCCTTACGGCGTGGGGGTTCAAGTCCCTTCACCCGCATTTTATTTTTTTGTAGTTGCCGGCTTAGCTCAGTTGGTAGAGCATCTGATTTGTAATCAGAGGGTCGAGGGTTCAAGTCCTTTAGCCGGCATCACGCGGAAATAGCTCAGTGGTAGAGCACCACCTTGCCAAGGTGGGGGTCGCGGGTTCGAACCCCGTTTTCCGCTTTCCTGAAGACCAGGGAAGAACGCCGGGGTGGCGGAACTGGCAGACGCACAGGACTTAAAATCCTGCGGTGAGTGATCACCGTACCGGTTCGATTCCGGTCCTCGGCATTAACTAAATAACGCACCCGTAGCTCAATTGGATAGAGTACTTGACTACGAATCAAGGGGTTAGAGGTTCGAGTCCTCTCGGGTGCATTTCGGGAAGTAGCTCAGCTTGGTAGAGCACTTGGTTTGGGACCAAGGGGTCGCAGGTTCGAATCCTGTCTTCCCGATAGAAATAAAATTTTGGGGCCTTAGCTCAGCTGGGAGAGCGCCTGCTTTGCACGCAGGAGGTCAGCGGTTCGATCCCGCTAGGCTCCATTTTTTATTAATAACGCGGTGTAGCTCAGCTGGCTAGAGCGTCCGGTTCATACCCGGGAGGTCGGGGGTTCGATCCCCTCCGCCGCGATTTTATTCGAGCCAGGACCTTTAGCTCAGTTGGTTAGAGCAGACGGCTCATAACCGTCCGGTCGTAGGTTCGAGTCCTACAAGGTCCATAGTGACTCTTTTATGGAGGATTACCCAAGTCCGGCTGAAGGGAACGGTCTTGAAAACCGTCAGGCGGGTAAAACCGTGCAAGGGTTCGAATCCCTTATCCTCCTTTTAATACTATTATCGCGGGATGGAGCAGTCTGGTAGCTCGTCGGGCTCATAACCCGAAGGTCGTAGGTTCAAATCCTGCTCCCGCAATTAAAAACTAAAAATTACGGTTCCGTGGTGTAGGGGTTAACATGCCTGCCTGTCACGCAGGAGATCGCGGGTTCAAATCCCGTCGGGACCGCCATGCGGGTGTAGTTTAGTGGTAAAACCACAGCCTTCCAAGCTGTTGTCGCGAGTTCGATTCTCGTCACCCGCTTTAGTTTTTAAGAAGGGCCTATAGCTCAGCTGGTTAGAGCGCACGCCTGATAAGCGTGAGGTCGATGGTTCGAGTCCATTTAGGCCCATTAAAATTTATGGCCCGTTGGTCAAGCGGTTAAGACACCGCCCTTTCACGGCGGTAACACGGGTTCGAGTCCCGTACGGGTCATTATTTTTATTTGGAGGATTACCCAAGTCCGGCTGAAGGGAACGGTCTTGAAAACCGTCAGGCGGGTAAAACCGTGCAAGGGTTCGAATCCCTTATCCTCCTTTTAATACTATTATCGCGGGATGGAGCAGTCTGGTAGCTCGTCGGGCTCATAACCCGAAGGTCGTAGGTTCAAATCCTGCTCCCGCAATTAAAAACTAAAAAAATACGGTTCCGTGGTGTAGGGGTTAACATGCCTGCCTGTCACGCAGGAGATCGCGGGTTCAAATCCCGTCGGGACCGCTTCTGGCTCGGTAGCTCAGTTGGTAGAGCAATGGATTGAAGCTCCATGTGTCGGCAGTTCGATTCTGTCCCGCGCCATCAGAATTGCGGGTGTAGTTTAGTGGTAAAACCACAGCCTTCCAAGCTGTTGTCGCGAGTTCGATTCTCGTCACCCGCTTTAGTTTTTAAGAAGGGCCTATAGCTCAGCTGGTTAGAGCGCACGCCTGATAAGCGTGAGGTCGATGGTTCGAGTCCATTTAGGCCCATTAAAAATCTTTTTGGTTTTTGGGGAAGTACTCAAGTGGCTGAAGAGGCGCCCCTGCTAAGGGTGTAGGTCGGGAAACCGGCGCGAGGGTTCAAATCCCTCCTTCTCCGTTTTTTGATATATGGCCCGTTGGTCAAGCGGTTAAGACACCGCCCTTTCACGGCGGTAACACGGGTTCGAGTCCCGTACGGGTCATTTTGAGACGTTTTAAACGTCTCTTTTTTTTGTGGCTCTTCGTCAAATCGTGTTGGTGGAGACAAATTTGAATAAAACTTAGTCCGAAAAAAATAAATGTTTATCTGTTAATTCGAGTAATTTTCTAGTATGATTATCCATTGAGAGACTCCTTTGGTAGGGTGATGTTTTGGTCGACTAAATTTTACCAAAAGTGAGTCTCTTTTTGAGTTGAAACGAAGAAAAAGTGTTGGTAGAAAATCGAAGTCGATTTTTCACCAACACAAAATATTATAGAACCTTTTTTGTTTGAAAACGAATTTCCATAAATTTTCAGGTTTAATGCCGGTTTATTAGTGACAGATGCTATTTTTCTGTTATAATCGAGACGTTGCAAGTTCCCGATAGGCTCTGAAGTATTCAGAGATTCCTTGTAACCGAATAAAAATTAGGGGGAATATTTATAATGGAAGAACGTCGTTTATTTACATCTGAATCAGTTTCAGAAGGACATCCGGATAAGGTTGCTGATCAAATCAGTGATGCTATTTTGGATGCAATTTTAGAAAAGGATCCAAAAGCCAGAGTTGCATGTGAAACGTCTGTAACGACTGGGCTTGTTTTAGTTTTTGGAGAAATCTCTACTTCGGCGTATGTAGATATCCAAAAAGTGGTGCGCGAAACGATTAAACGCATTGGTTATACAGAGTCAAGATTTGGGTTTGATGGTGATAATGTTGCTGTTTTAGTGGCAATCGATGAACAATCACCGGATATTGCACAAGGTGTTGATGATGCTTTAGAAACTCGTGGTAAAGAAGAACTATTGGATGATATCGGTGCTGGAGATCAGGGACTAATGTTTGGTTTTGCGGTGAATGAGACGCCTGAACTAATGCCACTGCCTATTTCATTGAGTCATCATTTAGTGAAACGTTTAGCTGATTTGCGCAAATCTGGCGAGGTAGCTTATTTTGGTCCAGATGCAAAGTCTCAAGTGACTGTTGAATATGATGAAAACGGGAAACCATTGCGTGTTGATACAGTTGTTATCAGTACTCAACACAATGATGCTGTTGATAACGAGACGATTCAAAAAGATGTCATGGAAAAAGTAATCAAACATGAAATTTCTGCTGAATTATTGGATGATAAAACGAAATATTTTATTAATCCCACAGGTCGTTTTGTGATTGGTGGGCCTCAAGGGGATGCGGGATTGACTGGACGTAAAATAATCGTTGATACTTATGGTGGTTATTCACGTCACGGAGGCGGTGCTTTTTCTGGGAAAGATGCAACTAAAGTAGACCGTTCTGCATCTTATGCGGCTCGTTATATTGCGAAAAATATTGTGGCTGCTGGTTTAGCAGAAAAAGTAGAGGTGCAGCTTGCTTATGCGATTGGCGTGGCACAGCCTGTTTCTATTTCAGTCAATACCTTCGGAACAGCAAAGGTTACTGAAGAAGCATTGATTGGTGCTATTCGTGAAAACTTCGATTTGCGTCCGGCAGGAATTATCGAAATGCTTGATTTGTTACGTCCAATCTATAGCGACACAGCCGCTTATGGACATTTTGGTCGAACAGATGTGGATCTTCCTTGGGAGCATATTGATAAAGTCGATGCGTTGAAGAAAAGCTTGAATCTAGAATAAATCGTACAGACATAAAATGTTTATGGAGTTCACGAGGCGGTTTCTATTGATCATTGATTGATAGGACTGTCTCTTTTTTTAGGCATTTTTGTTCTGCCTTATGAGAAATAAGTTATACTTCTATGTTAAAGTAACTAGAGATTGAAAAATAGATTTGGAGGAAAAAATGAATAGAAAAACAAATGTGAAGGTTGTGACTGCTGGAATATTTATCGCGACATTTATGTCTGCAATTGAAGGTACAATCGTGACGACGGCCATGCCGACGATCGTGGGTAGTTTACATGGAATTGAAATTATGAACTGGGTATTTTCCATCTATTTATTAACAAATGCAATGATTACACCGATCTATGGAAAATTGGCAGATAAGATTGGTAGAAAACCAATTTTTATTGTTGGTATTTTATTATTTGTTTTAGGCTCGGCATTATGCGGGATGTCTAATGAAATGTTGACGTTGATTATTGCTCGTGGGATTCAAGGAATCGGTGCTGGAGCGATTATGCCCGTGTCTTTGACAATTATTGCCGATCTCTATGATATTGAAAAACGGGCCAAGGTTTTGGGGCTGACGAGTGCGGCTTGGGGCGTTGCTAGTGTTTTTGGTCCTTTAGCTGGTGGCTTGATCGTAGATACGATTGGGTGGCATTGGATTTTCTTTATTAACGTACCAATTGGATTGGCTTTGATCGGTTTGCTGCAATATTTCTTTATTGAAGAGAAAAAAGAGCATCAAGCAAAAAAGATGGATATGTTCGGAAGCTTGTTCTTGATGCTGACACTTTTAAGCTTATTATTAGGTTTTCAACTGCTAGGTGATGAAGGTCTTTCGTTATCAGTTATTGCTTTATTTGCAGTGAGTATTTTCTCATTGATACTCTTTATTCGAACAGAAAAACGAGCAGAAGATCCTGTAATAAATTTGAAGCTGTTCAATAACAAGACATTTGCTAGTGTGAATGTTGTCGCGGCTCTAATTAGCGGATTTTTAATGGGATTGGATGTGTATATTCCTATGTGGATGCAGGGAGTCTTAGGAAAGCCAGCCGGAATTGGTGGTTTGGTCTTAGCGCCGATGTCGATTGTATGGATGTACGGGTCCTTTTTATCAGGTCAATTATTACGTAAGTATTCAGCAAAATGGATTATCGTTAGCGGATTGATTATTATCTTGATCGGTGGAGGAACATTAGTGGTATTGCCGCAACAAAGTCCTTTTTGGCTATTTTTCATCATTATGGGTGTCTTAGGTGTTGGTTACGGATTATCCGTTACAACGACAACGGTGGAAGCGCAGGCCAGTGTACCGAAGGAAGAAATCGGGGTGGCAACCTCTTTCAATACGCTTTCTCGTACAATCGGTCAAACAGTCATGGTTTCACTTTTTGGAATTATTTTGAACGTTGCGAACGTGCAGCAGCTAACAAAAGCTGGGATCACGGATCTGGATATCATGAATCGTTTGATTAATCCTCATACGGCTTTACAGATTGAGTCGAACTTGCGAATGGAACTACGTAATATTCTTTTTACCAGCCTTCATTGGATATATTTTGTTGGGTTATTGCTGATTATTTTTGCATTGATTTTTAGCTTTATGGTTGGCAAACAAACGAGAAGTGTTAAACTGAATGAAGAATAAAGAACTGGGGGATCTAGCTGAATGGCTTTTTTACAGGTGAATGTCTACTCGAATGTTTTACAAATGGAAGTAGCAATGAACGTGATTTTGCCACAAACGACGCATAAGAAGATTGGAACGGAAACTATTGGTGTAAATGAAGATGTTCCGGTCTTATATTTATTACACGGTATGGGCGGCAATCATAGTGTCTGGGAACGCCGGACTTCGATCGAGCGATATGTGGCTGAATATCAGATGGCAGTGGTGATGCCTTCGACGGATCTTGGGTTTTATACTGATACAACGTATGATATGAACTATTGGACGTTTGTTTCGGAGGAATTGCCAACGATTGTCCATGAGCTCTTTCCACAATTGACTCATAAACGAGAAAAAACTTTTGCAGCTGGGTTATCCATGGGTGGCTATGGTGCATTGAAACTAGGCTTGGCAAAACCAGAGAATTTTGCCGCGGTGGCTTCTTTATCGGGGGCAGTGGTTTTATCCGATGTAGAAAGTTTATTGCTGGTACGAAATGAAGCTTATTGGAAAGGAATCTTCGGGCCCTTGGATCAAATCAAAGGTTCAAAAAATGATCCTTTGCGATTATTGGATGAACTGGTTGATAGCGGAAAGACAGCACCACGCTTTTTCTTGGCCTGTGGAACAGAAGATGATTTGTACCCGGCTAGTCAATACATGGCTCATAAAATGAAACAAAAGAACCTCAATGTAACCTTTGAAGAAGGAACTGGGAAACATGATTGGGTATTTTGGGATACTTGGATCAAGCGTGTTCTAGAATGGTTGAATGAAAAGAGTGACTGATCGTTTTTGATCAGTCACTCTTTTTAGGTATATATGTTGTAGCAGATGATAGTGTTCAATATGAAATAGCTTCTACGCACAATAAAATCGGTGGATTATTCTTTTGATTGATAAATTGATAATTTAATACGCTGAATTTTTCCTGCGGTAATGCTCGGCAATAATGCAGGACTTCGTTTTTTTCAGCTTCTCCACCTTCGTGTCCATAATAAATGACGATGATCATGCGACCACCAATGGTTAACCGTTTTAGAATGGCTGACATGGCTTGTTTGGTCGTTTCGGGCAAGGTGACGATCTGTTTATCGCTTTTTGGTAGGTAGCCGAGGTTAAAAATTGCGGCTTTAATTGGTTGGTCAGCTGAGATTTTTTCTTCAATCGTTTCATGTCCAGCAAGATATAGCGTTGTGCGCTCGCTATAGTCAGAAATTTTGTCACGAGTATTTTGTAACGCTTGCTCTTGGATATCGAAGGCGTAAACTTGACCGGTTGTACCGACGAGTTCTGCTAGAAATAACGTGTCATTGCCATTGCCCATCGTAGCGTCAATGACGTGATCACCTTCGTTTACTATTTCCTTCAGCAATTGATGACTATACCGCAGAGCTGTTAGCAGCATGAGTAAACGCCCCTTGTATATTAGAGTTAGGGTTTTAACCTTCCGGTTTTGATTGGATAACCCTATGAACCATCGTTATTTTAATTTGGTATTAACTCATTTCTTTTGAGATAATATATTTATTGGATTGAGAGGCTAAGCCGTTCCCCCCTTGGGTCATTGAACCCGCACTCGAGAGACTGGCTCCTCTCTCTGATAAGTGGATTGCGTATGAGTTAGATGTTGAAAGTCCTTACTTTACTCCGTATCTCGTACAAGGTAGTGACGCTTTTCAGTTGAGTGGATTTCAATCCAAAATTCTTTTTTTGAAAGGTCAGATATACATGTACTTTTTAGGCATTGATATCGGTAAACGCACTCACGTTGCTTCTATCATGAACGAGGAAGGAAAGGTATTACTAAAAGGTTTTTCATTTCCTAACACCACTGAAGGAGCAGAGTCATTAATTGAGCGAATGGTCGACTATTCCGGAGCACCCAGTGACTTTGTTATAGGGATGGAAGCCACGGGGCACTATTGGCTGTCCATCTTTTCATACCTTCACGAATCAGATTATTTGATTCACGTTGTGAATCCCCTTCAAACAGACGGATGGCGTAAAGGTACAGAAATACGGAAACGAAAAAACGATATTATTGATTCTGTTTTGATTGCTGACTTAATGCGCTATGGCTCATTTGTCGAAACGGTCTTATCCGATGAAAATGTTTTTTCTTTGAAACAACTTTCTCGTTACCGAACTTATTTAGTAGGTACAGCGAGCGACT
The DNA here is from genome assembly GCF_002891025.1 of Enterococcus avium. Lineage (NCBI taxonomy): Bacteria > Bacillati > Bacillota > Bacilli > Lactobacillales > Enterococcaceae > Enterococcus > Enterococcus avium. Next base: position 3,035,513 of record NZ_NBSL01000002.1, read on the forward strand.
TCAAAAGAAAAATTATAGCCGTATTGGATCAAGTCTTTCCAGAATACGCGACGATTTTTACCAAGCAGGGCGTTTTCGGAAAAGCTTCTAAAGAGTTATTGCTGGCGTTTAGTGCCCCGATCGACTTAGAAAACATTTCCTCAGAAACTTTGGCCCAATACTTAGCTGAGTTAAGCAGGAACCGAATCAAGGCAGAAAAAGCGGACCAATTGAAGCAAGCAGCTTCTAACTCCTTTGGAGTAAAATTTGCTCAAGAAGCGTTCACCTTCCAACTACGTTCAATGATTGAACAATTAAAATTCATTGAAAGCCAAATAAAGGAAACGGAAAGAGAAATCAAGCACATAATGGACACTTTAAATTCTGTTATTCTCACAATTCCTGGAATTGGTCCTATAAACGGTGCGACTATTCTTGGTGAGATCGGAGATATTCAAAAATTTTCTAACCCGAAAAAACTCGTTGCTTACGCTGGGATAGACGCTTCCGTGACACAATCAGGGCAATATGAGGCAACGCATAATGTTATGAGTAAACGAGGGTCTCCATATTTGCGAAAAGCCTTGTTTTCGGCGGCTTTAGTAGCTTCTCAATGTGATCCTGTTTTTAGTGCGTTTTACCAGAAAAAAGTTTCCGAAGGAAAACATCATCTAACTGCCTTAGGTGCGGTTTCTCGTAAGCTTTGTTACGTGATTCATGCTATTTTGACTAAAAACGAGCCTTATATAATTGTTTCTGATTAGCTATTGAACATTCAAAAAAACTAATGGTAAGAAGCTTATTTGTTGTACCCTTTTTTCGGAATTATCTGTTATAAAATATTTTTTGATTTGGCTAATTTTTACTTGACTCTATATAGTTAGTCTCTCAAAGCAAATTTTCCTTGATAGGAATCACGACGAATCAATTCTTGATCGATCGCGTTTAAGACTTCCCATTTTTTTAAACTCCACATGGGACCAATTAATGAATCCCACGGAGCATCACCGGTCAAACGATGAATAATAATTTCTTGAGGAATCAGCTCTAATTGATCGCAAATGACAGAAACATAATCGTCTTTGCTCATCAGTTGTAAATGACCTTCTGCGTAATCCCGCAGCATTTTGGTATTACGCATCAAATGCAGAAGATGTAGTTTGATTCCTTGAATATCGGAATCTAAAATCGTTCGGCGAACATTTTCCCGCATCATCTCTAATGACTCATCGGGCAGACCATTGATTAAGTGAGTGCAAACATTGATATTATGTTTACGTAGACGCGCGACTGCATCCACATAAGTTGGATAGTCGTGAGCCCGATTAATCTTATCACTAGTACTTTCATAGGTTGTTTGCAGGCCCAATTCAACCCAAAGATATAAACGTTGATTCAATTCAGCTAAATAGTCCACCACGTCTGGCGGCAAACAGTCGGGACGAGTACCAACAGATAACCCAACGACACCAGGAAGATTGACAACCTGCTCAAAGCGTTCGCGGATTACTTCTACAGGGGCGTGGGTATTTGTAAAATTTTGAAAGTAAACGATGTATTGATCGACATGGGGCCATTTTTGATGCATCATGTCGATTTCTTTATAAAACTGTTGAGGCAGCGGATCGCTTGGTGCAACAATCATATCACCAGAACCAGAAACGCTGCAAAATGTACAGCCGCCATGTGCAACCGTACCATCACGGTTGGGACAATCAAAACCGCCATCAACGGGGACTTTAAAGATTTTTCCGCCAAATTGCTGGCGTAAGGCGTAATTCCAAGAATGGTAACGTTTGGTTGGATCGTCAGTATATTGAAAAGTCATTTAATTTCTCCTAATCGTTTTTAGATCATAGATTAATTTTTTCTGTTTGTAATAAGGATACGTGAATAGTAGCCAACTGCTACCAAAAAGCATTCCAGCGAGGACGTCGCTTGGATAATGAACACCAAGATAGATACGGCTGATTATAATACTTAGAATCAATAAACCAACGACGATCTGAGCAGTCAAACGTGGTGTTTTTTCTTTGAAGAATAGAGCCATAACAAAAATCAATGTACCATATAATAAGGTACTAGCTGTTGCGTGACCACTAGGAAAACTAAAGCTGTGCTCTGTCACCATGTGGGGCAAGATCGTTGGGCGCGCTCGATGAAAGAAAAGTTTCAGCAGATGATTGCCGATACCACTAATCAATGCCATAGTAATGGCTAACCAAAGGGCCGTAATCTTTTGTTTATTGAAATAGAATAAACCAACAAATACCAATGTTAAGATGACAACGGTAATTGGATTAGCAAATTTTGTCACCCATAAAAAATAGCCGTTCATCTGCGGATACAGCTGATGGACCGCATGGATGATACTCCGATCAAAACCATTTAATGTTTCTGGATAAAAACGGACGATGTAACACAGTGCCGCAAAAAACAGCAGGGTAAAACTGCCGATTAATTGATAGATTGATTTATTTTTCATTGTTTTCTCTGATTCATCCTTTCTAAACAGAAGTATTATATCATGTTTTGACTAAGGGACAATTTATTCAACGATTTCTTAAAGGGAATTCAATTGAATATTGTTTTGGAATCTGCTAAGATGAAACTACTTTGAATATTGTTGCTTGGAAGAGGAGTAGTAGAAACGAACGCATTTCAGAGAGCGCACGGTGCTGAGAGTGTGTATGCGAGACATTCGAACTTACCTTGGAGCATGATCGAATGATCCGGTTAAAGACCGTTATTTCTTTTGAGGTCTGTCGTTTGACAGATAAAAATAGGTGGTACCACGTTGATAACGTCCTATGAGAGTTTTGAGAACTTTCATGGGATTTTTTTGTAGTTAAAAATGATGAAATCAATTTAGGAGGAACAACATGAGTTACGATCACAAAGCGATTGAAAAAAAATGGCAAAAATATTGGGCAAAGCATAATGTCTTTAATACCACAGATGATCCTGAAAAACCAAAATTTTACGCGTTGGATATGTTTCCTTACCCATCTGGACAAGGACTACATGTAGGACACCCAGAGGGCTATACAGCGACGGATGTCATTTCACGGATGAAACGGGCGCAAGGTTATAATGTACTGCATCCGATGGGCTGGGATGCCTTTGGTCTGCCGGCTGAACAATACGCGTTAGATACTGGTAATGATCCTGCGGAATTTACCAAGAAAAATATTGAAACCTTTAAACGTCAAATCAATGCATTGGGGTTCAGTTATGACTGGAATCGAGAATTAAATACTACAGATCCTGATTACTATAAATGGACACAATGGATTTTTGAACAGATGTATGAAAAAGGTTTGGCTTATGAAGCGGAAGTTCCTGTCAACTGGGTACCTGAACTAGGTACAGTTATTTCCAATGAAGAAGTTATTGATGGGAAAAGTGAACGTGGCGGCTATGATGTCATCCGTAAACCAATGCGTCAATGGATGCTGAAAATCACCGCCTATGCGGATCGCTTGCTGGATGATTTGGAAGATCTTGATTGGCCAGAAAGTATCAAAGAGATGCAGCGTAACTGGATCGGTCGTTCAATTGGTGCAAATGTACGTTTTAAAATTGAAAATAGTGAGGAAACATTTACCGTCTTTACTACACGCCCTGACACGTTATTCGGAGCAACCTATGCAGTGTTGGCACCAGAATTAGAATTGGTTCAAAAAATTACGACATCTGAACAAAAAACAGCAGTGGATGCTTATATTGAAGAAGCTTCCAAAAAGTCAGATCTAAAACGAACAGACTTAGCAAAAGAAAAAACGGGCGTCTTCACTGGTGCCTACGCTATTAATCCAGTAAACGGTGAAAAAATGCCAATCTGGATTGGGGATTATGTATTAGCTTCTTACGGAACGGGTGCGATTATGGCAGTTCCGGCTCATGACGAACGAGATTATGAATTTGCGAAAACATTTGGTTTGCCGATCATTCCTGTACTTGAAGGCGGAGATGTAGATAAAGAAGCCTTCACTGGAGATGGTCCGCATATCAATTCAGAATTCTTGGATGGACTAAATAAACAAGACGCCATCGATAAAATGCTAGCTTGGCTTGAAGAACATGAATGCGGGAAAAAAGAAATTAGCTACCGCTTGCGTGACTGGTTGTTCTCACGTCAACGCTATTGGGGTGAACCTATTCCTGTTATCCATTGGGAAGACGGTACAACTGGTTTAGTTCCTGATTACGAATTGCCGTTGGAATTGCCGAAAACAACAGATATCAAACCAAGTGGAACAGGCGAATCACCGCTAGCAAATATTGAAGAGTGGGTCAATGTCGTTGATCCCATCACTGGTAAAAAAGGCCGTCGTGAAACCAATACGATGCCACAGTGGGCAGGAAGCTCTTGGTATTACTTGCGCTTTATTGATCCGCATAATAAAGAAGCTTTGGCAGACTATGACAAACTAAAACGTTGGATGCCTGTCGATCTTTATATTGGTGGCGCTGAGCATGCCGTATTGCATTTGTTGTATGTTCGTTTTTGGCATAAATTCTTATACGATATCGGCGTTGTGCCAACGAATGAACCATTCCAAAAATTATACAATCAAGGCATGATCTTAGGTCAAAGCTTCCGTGACAGCCGCGGTGCTCTAGTACCAACGAACATGGTTGAAAAACGTGATGGAAAATGGTTCAGTATTGAAACAGGCGAAGAATTAGAAGAAGCCCCTGCGAAAATGAGTAAATCATTGAAAAATGTTGTCAATCCAGATGATGTCGTAGATAAATATGGTGCTGATACATTACGTATGTATGAAATGTTCATGGGACCATTGGATGCTCAGATTCCTTGGAGTGAAAACGGTCTTGAAGGTTCACGTAAATTCTTGGATCGCGTGTGGCGTTTGATTGTGGATGAAGAAGGCAAGATGCGTGATCATATCACCACCTTCAACGATGGCTCATTGACAAAGGTTTACAATCAAACTGTTAAAAAAGTGACAGAAGACATGGAGAACTTGCATTTAAACACCGCAATTTCTCAATTGATGGTCTTCGTAAATGATGCCTATAAAGCAAAAGCATTAACATATGAATATGTCGAAGGCTTTGTACAATTACTAGCTCCGATTGCACCGCATATTGCTGAAGAGCTGTGGGCGATCTTAGGACATGAAGGCGGTATTTCTCACGTAGCTTGGCCAACCTATGATGAAGAAGCCTTGGTTGAAAATGAGATCGAAGTCATTCTACAGGTTAACGGCAAGGTTCGTTCTAAAGTAATGGTAGCTGTTGATATGGCTAAAGATGAATTAGAAAAAATGGCGATGGAAGATGAACATATCCAACGCAATATCGAAGGAAAAACGGTTCGTAAAGTGATTGTCGTACCGAACAAATTAGTCAATATTGTAGCAAATTAATTTTGATGCTCCGCATGTTAATGCGGAGCATTTTTAGGTGCGGACAAAATAACGAGCGAATACTTGAAGTATGCTAGGATAAGAAAAAAAGGAATGAGGTGCATTTATGAACTCAATCGCTAAACTATTAGATATTCAGTATCCGATTTTTCAGGGAGCAATGGCCCATATTGCTCGCTACCCATTAGCTAGTGCGGTCTCAGAAGCTGGAGGACTTGGGATTATCGCTGCTGGCGGGTTAAGCAGCGAAGAATTGCGAGAACAAATTCGTAGGACCCAAGAACGAACAAAGAAACCGTTCGCCGTAAATTTGATGTTGCAGATGAACAATATTCCAGAGCAAGTTGAGGTGTTGATTGAAGAAGGGGTTAAGATCGTGACCACTGGAGCAGGAACACCTAAGCATTATATGGAGCGTTTGAAGCAGGCCGATATCAAAGTGTTTCCTGTGATACCCTCAGTGAAACTGGCACAAAAAATGGAGCAGCTGGGTGTAGACGGTATCATCGCAGAAGGGATGGAGGCAGGCGGACATATTGGTGAAACGACTTCCATGGCATTGATTCCACAAGTCGTTCAAGCGGTAGCTATCCCTGTGATTGCCGCTGGCGGGATCGGAGATGGTCGTGGAATGGCAGCCGTCTTTGCATTAGGAGCACAGGGTGTCCAAATGGGGACGGCCTTTTTGACAGTTGCGGAGTGTCCAGTTCATGAAAATTATCAGCAAGCGATTCTACAAGCAGATGATACGGCAACCGTAGTGCTTCATGAAACCAAGGGTGGAGCGATCCGTGGGTTAAAAAATAATTTGACTGATAAGGAAAAACCAAATGAAGCTTTTTCTCTAGAAGTATTGAAACGCGCCACAGACATCGGCGATACAGAAAACGGCGCTGTGATGGCTGGACAAATTGCGGGGCTGTTTTCAGAAGTGAAGCCAGCTAAAGCTTTGATTGAAGAGGTATATGCGGAGGCAACAGCGATCTGTCAGAACATAAAAATAGACTAACGGGCAATGCCGTTAGTCCTTAATAAATTCCTCTGCTAAATGATAATCACCTTCATAGGGCAGGTCTTCGCCGTTAACCGTCATATATTTGTCGGTCCCTTTTCCTGCTAAAATGATGGCGTCCTTTGGCCCAGCCTGCTGAATCGCCTCTTTGATGGCTTTTTTACGATCACTTTCAAATTGTACGCGTACATGATCATTTTTAATGCTTTGTTTGATTTCGTCTGCAATCTTTTTAGGATCTTCAAAGTTGGGATCGTCACTGGTCAAAATCGCCACATCGGCATATTCACCAATTGCTTGGCCCAAGCCTTCGCGGCGCGATTCTGCTTTGTTTCCAGTTGAACCGGTAATGACAAGGAGTTCACCATCTGGATGCTGTTCTTTAGCAAAAGCGAGCAATGATTTCATACTTAAATAATTATGAGCGTAGTCCACATAAATGTGAGCACCGTTTGGTTTTATTAAAAGATTCATGCGGCCTGGAACCAGTGCTTCAGCCAATCCTTGATGTCCCGCAGCTTGATCTGCACCGACGAGAGCACTGGCTAATAGAGCTGCAGCAGCATTTTCCTTATTAAAATCGCCTGCTAACAAAATAGAGTAGTTACCATTTAATCCAAAGGTGTCCTCCCGCCCTGTTAATTCAAAGGACAGCGGATGTTCGGATGGTTGTACGTGATAATCTGCTTGCTTATTCCCGTATGTTATGACGGAAATATTTTGTTTTTCAGCCAATTCCAATAAAAGATCAAAGTGATCAATTTCATGCTGCAAGATGACTTGACGAGAGTTGGCAACTAATTGCCGCTTACAATAGAAGTAATCTTCAAATGTCGGATGCTCGATCGGACCAATATGATCGGGAGAAATATTTAGAAAAATCCCGACATCAAAGGTTAAACCATAAACACGTGCTACTTTATACGCTTGGGAAGATACCTCCATGACAAGATGCGTCATACCATTGGCCACAGCTTCAGCCATCATCCGATATAAATCTAACGATTCAGGTGTTGTAAGTTTTGATTTGAAAAAGGTTACACCATCTAGTGTAGTATTTAAAGTAGATAGAAGAGCAGTCTTTTTATTCGTCGTAATGTCTAGGATTTTTTTTGTGAAGTAGGCAACGGTTGTTTTACCCTTTGTTCCGGTGATTCCTACCAGATGTAATTTTTCTTGCGGGTAATCATAGAAGGCCATACTCAAAACGGCCAATGCTTTACGAATATCGGTTACAATGATTGCCAGCTCTGCGGAAACTTCATAGGGCTGCTCGGCGATGTAGCAAGTTAGACCATCTGCTAGAGCTTGTTCTAAAAAGTGTTGTTGGAAATTGTTCCCTTTACAGAAAAAAAGGGTTTCTGCATCGACATCACGTGAATCATATGAAATTTTTTTAAAGCTTTTGTCAAAAGGAGCAGTCAGCGTCCAACGTGTGGGCGTAATGAACTCTCTTAAAAGATTTTCTTGTTCAAGTATTTGTTGAATTTGGGTAAGTGTCAGCATGTTGAGACCTCCAATATATAGTCTAGGCTATTATAGCATAGCTTAGTAAGAGAAAAAGTAAAGAGTGATTGTCAGGAGCGCGATTTAGCTTTACTATAAGGGTAGCGATTTTTTGAAGGAGGAGACCATGAAAGAGACACGACCGAGTGATCTGACTTATCAGGAAAAAATGATCCAAGGATCAGCTTGGCTATCTGTGGGAAATATTTTTTCACGGCTGTTAGGAGCGATCTACATTATTCCATGGTATGCCTGGATGGGTGAAAATGCCCGTGCGGCCAATGGATTATTTAATATGGGTTATACGTTTTATGCATTGTTCATGATGATCTCTACAGCCGGATTGCCAGGCGCGATAGCCAAGCAGATTGCTCGGTACAATTCGATGGGAGAGTATCGAACGAGTCGGCGTTTATTTATCAAGGCCTTGCAGGCTACGGCAATTTTAGGAATTTTCTTTGGTGGCTTGATGTTTTTCACAGCACCATTGCTGGCTGGTTTGTCCGGTGGGGGTCGTGCTTTGATTCCAGTAATACAAGCATTGAGCATCGCTGTTATTGCCTTTCCCTGTATGAGTGTCTTACGGGGCTATTTTCAAGGTCAACAGGATATGCGTCCTTCTGCCGTCTCACAATTGGTTGAACAGGCGCTGCGTGTTTTGTATATGCTCTTGAGTGTCTTTATTATTATGAAGGTCAGGAAAGGGGATTATTTAAATGCGGTGATCCAATCGACCTTCGCTGCATCTGTCGGAATGATCGGCTCTTATGGCGTCTTGCTTTTTTATTGGTTTAAGGATCGAAAAAAGAGTGATTTGCAGCTAGGACGCAGTCTAGACAAAGTAACGATTGATACGAAAAAATTATTGTTTGAAACGGTTAGACAGGCGATTCCATTTATTTTACTTGGTGGCGGAATCACCTTTTATAAATTGATTGACCAGGTGACCTTCATTCACACGATGAATGCTAATACGAATTACAGTCATGATCAGTTGGTGGATCTATACGCTTTATTTAGTGCCAATCCAGATAAGTTGACGATGGTCGTCGTTGCTTTAGGAACATCGCTTGCATTAACTAGTCTGCCAATGCTGACAGAACTTTTTACTCAAAGACGCCGACCTGAACTGGCTAAATTAGTAAATACGAATATCCAGCTGTTTGCTTTCATCATGTTGCCAGCTGTTTTTGGAATGATTTTACTGGCTTATCCTTTGAATACGATCTTTTATTCGGCCGATGTTTTAGGTAGCCGTGTGCTTGTTGCCGCCTGTTGGGCGGGGCTAGTCTCAGCATTGTTTATGATGCTGTCGACGACGTTGCAAGGAATTTCCCATAGCCGAGTCGCGGTGAAATATTGGCTGGCAGGCTTATTACTTAAAGCGATTATTCAAGTACCGCTGATTGAACTATTAGAGGTTTATGGACCTCTCGCTGCTACGTTTATCGGTTTAAGCCTAACCTGTGGCTTATGTCTCTGGAAACTACGCAGAGTTGTCCATGCGAACTATCAGCTGGCCTTTCGTCGTTGTGTTCTGATTTTGATTTTAACGTTAGTGATGCTGATAGTCGCTGTTATTGTGCGGCAGATGAGTTATCTCGTGTTTGATCCAGCGTCACGATTATCTGCTTTAGCCATCTGTTTGCTAACAGCTGGAGTGGGTGGATTGGTTTATTTCTATCTTAGTTTGAAAATTCGCTTAGTCGATAAACTGGTGGGATCCCAAGCAAGAAAATGGCGTAGACGATTGAGAATCAAATGAAAAATACTTCTGTACTTGAAAAGTACAGAAGTATTTTTTTGTTATAAATTAAATTTTAAATTCAAAATCTGTAAAAAATATTTGCAAAATAATTCAAAAAGAATAGAATTTTTCCTTCCGATTACTTTACAAAAAGATGTCAATGTTTCTAAAGATAATTTTTGTAATACAAGAATAAAACAGTTACATTTCGCGAAACAGCCTTGTATCACGGGTTTTTACTCATAATAATAAAAGTGATATATTTCAAAATGACACACTGACAGTCGTTTTGTTACATAGTTTTATGTTATTGTAATGAACTGTTACATTAATATTACCCATGAAACACAAAAGGATGGTAAAGTATCTCTCGTAGTCAAGAAGACAGAAGAAAAAAGACATAAGAAAAATCGGAGGAAGTTACAGAATGAAATTAGGGAAAACGTTTCTTTTTAGTACAGTATTAGCAGCAGGTGCAGGTTTAGCGATGGGAGCTACAGATGCGCACGCTTCAGAAACCTATACTGTAGAATCAGGAGATACTTTATCAAAAATTTCTCACAAGTTTGCTGGTAACGATAGTTTAGTGGATTCAATTGCAAAAGCGAACAAAATTTCTAACGTAAACATGATTTTTGCAGGTCAAAAATTAACAATTGATGGCGAAGCAAAAGCTGAAAAAGCACAAGAAACAGCTCCAGTTCAAGCTGAAGCTTCAGCTCAACAAACACAAGCAGCTCCAGTACAACAAACACAGGCAGCACCTGTACAAGAAGCGGCTCCAGTTCAACAACAAGCAGCACCTGTACAAGAAACAGCTCCTGCAGCAACAACTTCTTCAGCGAAAGAATGGATAGCCCAACGTGAATCAGGCGGTTCATATTCAGCTACAAACGGTCAATATATCGGACGTTACCAATTATCAGCTTCATATTTAAACGGTGACTATTCTGCAGAAAACCAAGAACGTGTTGCGGATCAATATGTGACTTCTCGTTATGGTTCATGGGAAGGCGCACAATCATTCTGGCAAGCCAACGGCTGGTACTAAAAACTAAAGATAGTAACCGAGAGGATCGAAACAATGGTCCTCTCTTTTTTATGGAAATAATTTTCAAAGCTTAAAAGAAAACCAGTCAAAACAGTCTATATTCTGTCTTGGCTGGTTTCATTTTTACTCCCATAATCCAGGCAATGCCTGAACAGCTATTTCTTGATTGGTAAAGGGGTGCAGCAAATGAAGTTCATAAGCATGCAGCATCAAACGGCCACTAGAATGTTTACTATACAAAGGATCACCCACCAGCGGATGACCAATGCTGGCTAAGTGGACACGAATTTGATGTGTTCTACCTGTATCTAATTGACAAAAAACAGCTGTCTGATTCTTATGTTGCTTTGCGACGGTCACATGAGTTACTGCAGATTTTCCGCCTTTAGAATCAATTCGTCGTTTGCGACGATCGTGTCGATCACGCCCAATTTTTTGATTGATTGTCAGATCCTTTTTTATCGTTCCATGGACGATTGCTTGATATCGGCGATAGATTTTCTTCTGTTCTAATAAACGACCTAAAATTGGCAAAACGAAGGGGTTCTTTGCAAACAAAATCGCGCCGCTGGTTTCTTTGTCTAAGCGATGCACGACATGAGGCTGATAATTAGGCGCCAAGTAGGCAGCTAAATGATTCAGCAAAGTATCCTGTTCCTCTGGTTGATTCGGATGAGTCTTCATGCCATGAGGTTTATTTACAATGATCAAATGCTCATCTTCGAAAAGAACCGAAATTCTTTTAGGGTCACCAAGTAGAATCGTTCGTTCAGGATAATCGCTTGCTTCGATTGTAAGTGTAATAACATCTCCAGGCTGGACCATCGATTGAAAATGGCAGGGTTCACCATTGATCAAGAGTCCCTTTCGTGTTCGAATAAAATGGCGGACCTTTCGTGGTACCAGCCACTCCTGTTCCAATAAATCTTTGACCGTCATTACAGATGTTTGATCGGGCAAGGTCATAGTGAAAATCATTTTACTGCTCCTTTTATTTCAATGTATTTAATTTCAAGCGTTCAGTGAATAAAGCGCAAAATACAGAATCGAGCACTTTTTTGCGATATGTTAGCTTTAGAAAGGGATTATCCGCTTAATTGTATCACTTTTAACGGATATTTAAGAAAAAAATCAGCTTTTCCTTGAGATCCCATGCTAGAATACTCCCAAGTGTGTATCCGTCTAAAGACCCAAGCATTAGATAGGAGATTTGTGATACACTGTGTCTGAATTTGTATAGAATGGAGATCAAAAAATGGATTTTCAGGAAATTTGGCGCAAATTTAAAAGTGGTACAAAAGTTTTTTGGCAAAAGTTTCGTAGCGGTACAAAAACCTTTTGGCAATGGATCAAACCCTATTTGATTCGTTTTCACCACTGGCGCAAACGTATTTGGAAAAAATATCATATCAATAAAATTTTGCTCTTACTAACACTTGTAGGTGTTTTAGTAATGAGCGTCTATCTATTTTTCTTGGCAAAATCGGTCAATGTGGAGACGCTGCAATCCAGTTTGAAGCAGTCGACAGTGATTTATGACGAGAAAAATGAACAAGCAGGGTCCCTCTATGGACAAAAAGGGACTTATGTAGAAAGCGATCAAATTTCGCCTTACTTAAAAGATGCGGTCGTTTCAACGGAGGATCGTAATTTTTACAAACACCACGGCTTCGATATCAAAGGGATTGCCCGGGCGGTTGTGGGCCGAATAACTGCTGGCCACATTACTGGTGGAGGTAGTACCTTAACACAACAGTTAGCCAAAAATGCATATTTAACTCTCGATCAGACGCTAGAGCGAAAAGCCAAAGAAATCTTTATGGCCATCGAGATCGAAAAGAAATATGATAAAGATCAGATTTTGACGATGTACTTGAATAATGCTTACTTTGGTAATGGTGTATGGGGCGTACAAGATGCGGCGAGAAAATATTTTGGTGTGGATGCTAATCAAGTAACAATCGGTGAAGCAGCAACGATCGTCGGAATGCTGAAGGGACCAAGCATTTACAATCCGATCGATAACTTAGAAAATGCCGTAAATCGTCGAGACACCGTCCTTTCTGTGATGGTAGAAAACGGCAAATTATCTAAAGAACAAGAAGCTCAGGAAAAAGCTACTGATTTAGGCTCTCAGTTGAATGATACGTATTCTTCGGCAGATGCAGGTTATCGTTATCCTTCTTACTTTGATGCGGTAATCGATGAAGCAGTTGAACGTTATGGCATGTCTGAAAAAGATTTACTAAATAAAGGCTACAAAATCTACACCTCCTTGGATCAGGATTATCAAAAACAAATGGAAGCTGTCTATGAAAACAACGCGAACTTTCCAGCAAATGCTGCCGATGGGGCAATGCCTCAGTCAGCGTCTGTTGCGCTAGATCCAAAAACTGGCGGGGTTCAAGCGTTAGTAGGAAGACGGGGGGAACACATTTTCCGGAGCTACAATTTCGCGACACAAATGCAGCGTTCTCCAGGTTCAACGATGAAACCACTAAGTGTCTACTCATCAGCATTAGAATCTGGCTATAAACCAGACAGTATTTTAAAGGATGAACCACAATCTTATTACAAAGCGAAAAACTATGATGGCACTTACCAAGGTGACGTACCGATGTATCAAGCTGTGGCTCAGAGCTTAAATCTGCCGGCGGTTTGGTTATTGCATGAGATGGGATTAAGTAAAGGCTATAATAAAGCCGAAGAATTCGGGATTCCATTGAGCAAGTCGGATAAATATTATGGTTTGGCTTTAGGCGGTCTGGAAAAAGGCACCTCACCACTGAAGATGGCCGCAGCTTATGGCGCGTTTGCAAATGAAGGGAAAGTTTATGAGCCTCATTTGATTACAAAAATCATCGACTCCACAGGTGCTGTGATCGAGGATAACAGCTCACCGAAGTATGAACAAGTCATCTCAAAAGAAGTTGCTAATGAAATGACTAGTATGTTACTAGGAACATTTTCTAACGGAACAGCGGCTCAAGCAGCTCCAGCAGGCTTCACTGTTGCTGGGAAAACTGGAACGACTGAAACGAACTTTGACGCAAATAAAGTCAATGATCAATGGATCGTAGGTTATACACCGAATGTCGTGATTTCTACTTGGCTAGGTTTTGAAAAAGTCAGCGAGACACATTATCTAAGTGGAACAAGCGGCTCAGAGGTGGGACAAGTCTTCAAGGCGGAAGCCGAATCAATTTTGCCTTATGCTGGACAGTATTCCTTTGAAGTTGCCGATGCATATGCGACGGGCGGACAAGTCGTTGCGGCTGATCAAGTTAATCAAGGCGAAACAAATGGCGATACGAGTAAATGGCGGGAAGAGTTAAAAGATATTGGCGGAAAAGCCAGTGAAGGAGCAGCTAACTTCTTTGAAAAAGCCAAAGAAGGTGCCAATAAATTGAAGGATAAGGCCCAAGAATTGTGGCAGCAGTATCAACCGGGAAATTAGGGTGTGAACCCGTTTCCATTCATGTTACAATAGAAAAGTAACTTTTATAGAAAATGAGGGAATACGAATGGCAAATATTTATGATTCAGCAAACGAACTAGAACGCGAAATTCGCGAACTACCAGAATTTAAATCTTTAGAAGCAGCTTTTGCAGAATTGAAGAAAAACGAAACCGCATATGCAGCATTTAAGGATTTCCAAGCATTCCAACAAAGCTTGCAGGAAAAACAAATGCGCGGTGAAGACTTCAGCGATGAAGATGCATCACAAGCACAAGCATTAGCTGAGAAGGTTCAACAAGAAGAATTGATCAACGAATTAATGGTGAAAGAACAAGCTTTCAGCGTAATTATCAATGATTTGAACCGCATCATCATGACACCAATTCGTGAATTATACGAAGGTTAATCAGAAATAGAAAGCTGCGACGTAAATTTACGTCGCAGCTTTTTTTGTTAAAAGAATTTTTTGAAGCGATCTATTAAACCATCGATTTTTTCAGATTTCAATAAAACCTTGGCTTTGTCATAGTAATCGCCCAGTTCAACTTTGTGCTCTTCGATAAATACTTTCGCCTTTTCGATATTTCCTTCATTTAAAAGCTCTTTCGCTTTTTTTATTAGCTCATCCTTATTCATTTGTATGTAGCCTCCTCGTATATTAATATTGTCAGATACATTCTGACTGGTTATTCCTTTAAACCTTCTTTTTGGTTTAAACTTGTAGTAAGCAGATAGAGGTCGTAGTTTTCCTCCTTGAAGCCTTGTCTTCCTCAAAAAGACTGACGCCTCTTCTCTTGCGACAGTATATGAATGAGCTAGATAGAACCTGGTTTCTGAATATCTAACGAGGCTATATCGTCCAAGAGCAGAGAGGATAACCGCTATCTGACAAATCCTTGAAAGGATCTGATTGAATGTTTTTTCTCGGTATTGATATTGGTAAGCAACACCATGAAGTTGGAGTGATTGATCAACACGGAAAATCGATCGGAAAAACCATCCGTATCTCCAATACCAAATTTGGCAGTGAACAACTGCTTGCTTTCTTCAATAAACACGCGTTACTTCCAGAAAACACCATGGTCGGAATGGAAGCCACTGGTCATTACTGGCTGTCCATCTACACTTTCGTGCATAAGCTAGGCTTTCATACCACTGTTTTCAATCCAATACAGTCCGATGTATTACGCGATTTTTACATTCGGAAAACAAAAACTGATACGATTGATGCTTTATTGATCGCCCAAGTCATTCGATTGGACTTGCCTGATAAAACCGAACTTCCCGCAGAAGATATTTTCCGATTGAAACAGCTGGAACGATTCCGCTATGGTTTAGTGGATCGGTGTTCTGACTTAAAAAGAAAAATTCTTGCTTGTTTAGATCAGGTCTTTCCTGAATACGATCAGATTTTTTCGGATGTGTTTGGTTGTTCTTCCACGCAAGTCTTACTAAATTCTCCTATTCCAGAAGATCTTCTTGAGATTGATGCCGAACGTCTCATTGAAACCATCAATACCGCAAGTGAGAAACGGTTAGGAATCGCTCGCTCAGAAGAAAAAGTGATGAAATTGAAAGAAGCTGCGGCACATTCTTTTGGCATTTCAATTGCTTCTGATGTCTTCAAGTTAGAGATTCAAATCATGTTGGAACAGATTCAGTTGCTTGATTCTCAAATCAAGATCATTGAAGCAGAAATTCAAGAAATCGTTTCAAAACAAGAAAACTATTTGACGACCATTACAGGGATTGGTGACATTACTGCCGCTGTCCTCATGGCAGAAGTCGGGGATATCAAACGTTTTGAACGCCCCAATCAGCTCCTTGCTTTTGCTGGACTGGATGCCTCTGTTCATCAGTCTGGAGATTTTACAGGAACCAAAAACAGACTTTCTAAGCGTGGTTCTCCTTATCTTAGAAGAGCCATTTGGCAAGCTGCTTTTGTCGCCGCATTTAAAGATCCTGCCCTTTCCTTGTATTATCAAAAATTGAGAAAACGAGGAAAGTCACATGGAACCGCCATTGGTGCAGTTGCCAGAAAACTCGTGAATATCATTTTTGCCGTTTGGACACAAAACAAACCTTACGAAGTTCATTTTCCCGAAGATATCTCCGAAAAATAAATTTTTCATTCGATTTTTGGAGGTCTATTTGGTGTGTTTTCTTAAAGATAAAAGAAATTCCTTTTTCACTTGACTAATTCATAGCTAGCTTTTTACAGCTATAGTGTAAACGATTGAAGCTGTTTTGACGAGAAAAGCTACTTGAAGGAGAGGAACGCTCAAAGCTCCAAATTATCCAATGTGCTATGAATGATTTCAGTTAAGTAATTCTTAATCCTTATTTTAAAGTCCGGCATAGCGATATAGTTCTTTTTTGCGTATGTTGAGTAGCTTTAACGAAATGCGAACAAGTTTTCGTTTTTTTATGGTAAAATAAACAAGATTAAAAGTCAGTATTGTCTTCTTTAATTCAGTTTTTTTAGAAGGCAGGATTTGACTGGAAATTATTTCTAAGAGACTGACTAGGAGGAGAGTAAATGAAATTTTTGCATGCTGCCGATCTACATCTGGATCGTTCTTTTGAGGGCTTAACAAGTGTGCCAGAGCATTTCCAAGAGCGATTAATAACAGCAAATCAAAAAATGCTGAAAAATATCGTGGATACAGCGATCACACAAGCGGTAGATTTTGTTTTACTCGTTGGTGATACCTTCCACCAAAATCGTCCAACATTAAAAACTCAGCGTTACTTCTTCCAGGAGATGGATCGTTTAGCTGAGGCAGCCATTCCCGTTTTTATGAATTTTGGTAATCACGATTTTTATCAAGCCGACCGTTATTGGTTTGCTTTTCCAGAGAATATTCAGTTATTTGACGAAGAACGAGTTGAGACAAAAAAATTAGTGACAAATAGCGGTGAGAAGATTGCCATTACGAGTTTTAGTTATCTGCATCCTACAATTGAAGCATTAATGATTGAACAATTTCCACGTAAAGAAGATGTCGATTTTCATATAGGAATGTATCATGGCGGTCAAATGCCTTACGCGCCATTTCAATTATCTGAGCTAGTAGCAAAAGGATATGATTATTGGGCTTTAGGGCATATTCATGTGCCGCAAATTTTATCTGAGAAGCCTTATGTGATTTATCCAGGAACACCGCAGGGACACACTCAAAAGGAAATGAATCTAACAGGTGTGACCTTAGTAGAAAGCCAAGGAAATCAATTAATTCCAACGACTGTTTCTGTTGAAGCTGTTCGCTGGAGAAGACAGACACTTTCTTTAGCAAATGTAAGACAGCCGAAAGAACTATTTCCGCTGGTTCGGAAACTCACTGTAACAGCACCAACTTTGCTGCATTTAGAATTTAGTGAGACTGAAAAATTAGGGGAGGAACTGGCGTATCAAGTTGCTTCTGGGGAATTGCTAGAGGCTTTACAGTCAGAGGTGTCTCAGGATATCTGTCTGTGGCAATTGACTATAGCTGATTCACCAATAGAGCGACCGTATCTTGCGGTTGATGAAAAACTGGTTGATCAGCTAATCATGACCTATCAAACACCGGAAATCTATACAGAATTGTTAAGCGAGCTGGAGCAAAATCCTCAACTCCACACTTTGATGAATCAAGAGTTCAGGATGGATACGATCGCCAGATTAAAAGAGAAAATGATGGAGAACTATCGTTTTAGGGGGAACGCTGATGTGGATTAAAAAAGCAGAGATCACCAGCTTCGGCAAATGGCGTCAGCAAACATTTTTATTTGAAGCGAAAAATCAACTAGTTTATGGCTTGAATGAAGCCGGAAAATCAACCTTGTATCAGTTTATTCAGGCGGTTTTATTTGGTTTTCCAACAAAACGAAAAAAAGGACAGGACTATACACCCAATGACGGCAGCGGATTTGGCGGACGTTTGTTGATTATTCATCCAACTTATGGAGCAGTGACAATTGAGCGCTATAAGGCAAAGAATAAAGGGAAGGCGAACGTTTTATTAGAGGACGGACAGCAAGGGGGAGAAGAATTATTGGAAAAGCTTCTTTATCCCTTGAATCAACAATTATTTCGTCAGGTTTTTACTTTTCAGCAGGAACAGCTGCAGCAGTTGGATGCACTAAGCGAAGAAAACTTGCATGAGGCATTGATTTCTTTAGGTTTGTCCGGTAGCAATGAATTATTTGATCAGAGAATCCAGTTGAAAAATCATTACGAAGGTATTTATCGACCACGTGGGCGTAAGCAACCCTTGAATCAAGCGCTAGTAGCGTATCAAAAGCTGCAGCAAAAGATCAAAGAAAAAGAAGCTCAGGAATCGGGTTTTCAGCAACTTGTAAGGCAAGCCGATGATGAGAAGCGACACGTCACCCAACAGGCAGCGAAGAATCGTAAATTACAGGAGCAGCAGTTAATTTTAGAACAACAGCGCCTGAACTGGTCAGGCTATGCGGAGTTTTTAGAATTGCAAAAGCTAGATTTGCGTTCAGCAGCAACTGACATAGAACAAACAGAGTTGCAGAACTTTTACCAAGAGTATCAGCAATTAATAAAGGAACAGGAAAAACTGCATGCGGCTTTGCAGCAGCATAGTGGCAATCAAGAATCGGCTCGCTACTACTTCTATTTAGAAAATGAGGCACGCATTCAACAGCTACTAGACGAAAAAGTGACAATTACTCGAATGTTGGATGAAGAACAGCGGATTGCCGTCAAATTAGCGCAAGCAACTGTGATTCCAACAAATTGGCGAGAGCATCCGCCACGACCGTTCGCAAATGAAGCAGCAATTCAACAACTGTTTGTTCCTTTGCAAAACCAACAGAAAGAGTTGGAAGAGCAAAAAATTCGGTTAGGTTTAGTTAAAGAACAACGGAATCAAGCAGAGGCTAGTTTAAATGATTATGAACAAAAGCATCCAGAACTGTTTAATAAGAAGAAAAATCCACCGTGGCTGTTTATTGCTGCAGGCGTGAGTTTTATTTTGGCCTTTTTCTTACCGATACCGTTACGCTATATTTTGATAGCAGCGGCAATTATTTGTGGTGTAGGCGGTACATTGAAGCAAAATAAACCAGTAAATAAAGATACCTGGCAGGAAAAATTAGGCCAATTAGATGTCTATGAAGGTCAAGTTGTCGAGATGACTGAAAAAGTTACAAGGAGTCAGCAAAAAGTGCAACACTTATCTGATCAGATTCAGACGGAATTGCGTCATAGAAATATGTCTAATGCTGAAAATGAGTTTGCAGTCGTGCAGGAAAATCAACGAGCGCAAAACTACCTGGCACAGCTTCAAACAAGTAAAGAACTACAGCAACGTCAATCAAGCCTACGACAAAATTTGATGCAACAGGAACAGCGTTTTGAATTTTTAGCTGAATGGCTGCCGTTAAATCAAAAGAATTTGTCGGAAAAGCTTTTAGTGCTGGAGCAATTTGCGAAGGAAATGGAGCAGATTCGTTTTGCTCAAACCTATCAAGAAAATACTCTCTTACAGCAGCGCATTCACGAAACTCAAAAGCAGCAGCAACAGCTTTTAACGCAAGAGCAGCCAGTGTTGGATAAGTTTCATTTGACGTATCCTTCTGAGATTCCAGCGTTTTTACAACGTGAGACAGAATTGCGTCACAAACAAACGCGTTTAAAAGAATTAACAGAAAGTGTCTTGCCATTATTTGAACAGGAAACGACACTTGCAGAAATTAACGAATCTTTGCGTACCTTACAACAAGAGATTCAAATCGGGGAACAGCAGCTCCATCAATTGCAGGAGCAAGAGCAGCGATCACGACTGCAGATTCAACAGATGCAAGCTGATGGCACATTGGATAGTCTTTATCAGCAAGCGAGCCAGCAACGAGCGGTAATAGAAAAGTTAACGGCTGATTATGCAGTAGCGAAATTAGAAAATCAATTATTACAGGATATTGCGACAGAATTATCGGAGCAGCAATTACCTGAGCTATTAAAGCAAGCAACCAGTTATTTTCAAGAGCTGACAAACAATGCCCATAGTCGTTTGGATTTTTCGGAGGGATTAGTAACCGTCGATCAATTGAGCCTATACAATCTATCGACTGGAACCAAAGATCAGGTCATGATGGCCTTTCGTTTTGCGTATCTAACCTTGCAGCAAAAGCATCCGCTGTGTCCAGTAATCATTGATGACGGCTGGTTGCATTATGATCATCGACGAAAATATCAATTTGCCAAGTTATTACGACATTTTAGTGAAAAATATCAAGTCATTTGTTTGTCATCTGACCAAGAAATGGTAAGCTATTACCAAGAGCTTCACCAGCCAGTCTGGGAATTGAAGGGAGTCCAACGATGAAAAAAATCAAAGAATTAACGGTCGATGAGCAGTTTGAGATGTATGTATTGATCAAAAATGCGGATGTTCGTTTAGCGAAAAACGGGAAAAAATTTATCGCTTTTACTTTCCAAGATACTTCTGGGACAGTTGATGGTAAATTTTGGGATGCATCTGAAGAAGAGATTAAACGTTATAGAGCTGGCCAAGTTGTTTTTCTAAACGGTAAGCGAGAAATGTATCAAGGCAATCCGCAGGTCAAAATCATGCACCTGCGCACAACAAAACCGGAAGAGCCTAATGATCCTGCGTTATATATGGAGCGTGCGCCAATCAAGCGTGAAGAAATGGAAGAAGAGATCAATAAAACGTTGTTCGAGATCACAAACGCTCATTGGAATCGAATCGTTCGCTTTTTACTAAATAAATATCAGAAGGAATTTTTTGAGTTTCCAGCAGCCAAACGAAATCATCATGCTTTTGCTGGTGGGTTGGCTTTTCATACGTTGACGATGCTGCGTCTCGGCAAGGCGATCGTTAAAGAATATCCGCAATTAAATGCTTCTTTGCTTTATGCGGGAATCATTATTCATGATCTAGGAAAGGTGATCGAGCTGACGGGACCTTCGTCAACTGAATATACAGTAGTAGGTAATTTAGTAGGACATTTGGTTCTAGTAGATGAAGAAATCACCAAAGCCTGCACGGAATTGAAAATTAATGATGCAGATGAGGACATCGTTGTTTTACGTCATATGGTGTTGTCTCATCATGGTTTGTTGGAGTACGGTTCACCAGTCCGTCCAAGAATCATGGAAGCTGAAATTTTGCATCAAATCGATAATATCGATGCATCGATGCAGATGATGTCCAGCGCTGTGAAAAATGCTGAGCCAGGAACATATACGGAACGGCTTTTCGGAATGGATAATCGCAGCTTTTATGTACCGAAAGATATTTAGAGAAAAGCCGCGGCAGTTCGCGGCTTTTTATAGTCTTTCTAGGTGAATTAAGTTTAAAATGGATTGCATAGGTTTAGTCTGATGAACTACGTAAAAAACTGCAAATTAAATGAGCTGTGAGGTGAGCAAAGGTGATTATTGAAACCGAAAGATTGTATTTGCGTGAGTTAGAGCAAACAGATATTGAGTCGTTAAGTAAAATCTTACAAGATGAACAAACAATGTATGCGTACGAAGGGGCCTTCGATGACATTGAGGTACAAAACTGGCTAACAAAGCAGATGAAAAATTATAAACGTGACGGTTTTGGATTGTGGGCAGTCATTTTAAAACAAAGGAATGAAATGATTGGACAATGCGGATTGACGTGGCAAGATTTTTCTGACCAAACAGTGTTAGAGATTGGGTATTTATTTCAACGAGAATTCTGGCACAATGGTTTTGCCACTGAAGCGGCAAAAGCTTGCAAGCAATACGCCTTTGAACAGCTAAACGCACAAGAAGTTTACTCTATCATTCGCGATACAAATGCAGCTTCACAAAAAGTTGCTGAACGAAACGGGATGGTTCGTTGTGGAGAATTTATCAAGCATTATCGCGGAGTCGACATGCCACATTATTTGTATAGAGTCAGAAAGTAAGTCGCAGATTATTGCGGCTTTTTATTTGTTTAACGATAATTTATGACTTACTTAAGTGCAATGCTCAATCCCGAATTAAAATGAAAGTAGTGGTAAGATAAATATAGAGAAATAATTATTGTGACTAAAGACTGCGTGGTTGCAAATGAGATGAGGTGAAACCGGATGAAGAAAAAGGGAATAGTTCAAACGGTGGAAGAAACTTTTGATAATGTAGAGATTCCAGCAGATTTAAAAGGCTTAACAGCTTCTGAAGTTCAGGAAAAAATAGAACAAGGTCAGACGAATCAAGTGGAAGAGAATCTATTGAAATCGGATAAGGAGATTATCAAAGAAAATACAATCAATATTTTCAATATTCTTAATTTCGTTTTGGCATTGTTGGTGCTATTAGTAGGTTCACCTAAAAATACGTTGTTTTTTGGCGTGGTTGTCATTAATACGTTGATTGGGATCGTACAAGAATTACGTGCAAAACACACGATCGATAAATTATCGGTTTTAGCGAAGACCAAAGCGGTCGTTTTAAGAGAAGGTAAATTAAAGCAGATTGACCAAGAAGCGATTGTTTTGGGCGATGTGCTCTATTTACGTAATGGTGATCAAGTGCCAGTAGATGGGAATTTATTGGTTGGTGCTGGTGTTGAGGTGGATGAGTCTTTATTGACCGGTGAAGCGGATCGTGTACAGAAATCGCTGCGAGATAAACTATTTAGCGGAAGTTTTGTGACTGCTGGCGAATGTTTTTATCAAAGTACAGCTGTGGGAAAAGATAATTTTGCTGAACAGTTGACTAGTGAAGCGAAAACGAAAAAAACAGGTAGTTCCGAATTGACCAAAGTATTGAGTCGCATGATCGCAGTTTTGACGATTGTAATTATTCCAGTAGGTTTAGGACTATTTTATAGTCAGTATCAGGCATCTGATTCAATCAAACAGGCTGTATTAGGAACGGTCGCGGCATTGGTAAGCATGATTCCTGAAGGATTGATGCTGCTGACGAGTGTGGCATTTACTGTAGGAGCAGCAAATCTAGCACGGAAAAAGGTATTAGTACAGGCCTTGCCTTCTATCGAAACGTTAGCACGCGTGGATGTCATTTGTTTAGACAAGACGGGCACGATTACTGATGGAACATTGAAATTCGAAGAAGCGTTATTAGAAGAAATTTCTGATAATCGCTTGAACGCAATTATGGGTGCCTTAATGAATCAATTGAAGGATCAAAATGCTACTGCCAAAGCGTTACGAGAAGCTTTCCCAGCTGTTGCTGATTGGCAAGCGGAAAAAATTGTACCATTTTCTTCGGCAAGAAAGTGGAGTGGAGTAACGTTTAAGGAACAAGGTAGCTTTGCTTTTGGCGCTCCGGAGTTTATTTTCAATAATATGTCTGCTGACATGCAGAATAAGCTTCAGCCTTATTTAGAAGAAGGTCAACGTGTGCTGGTATTGGTGGAATATCCTGGAACATTAGAAGAAGAGATGGTATACGAACCGCGTCTGTTGGCAACGCTGATCATCTCTGATAATTTGAGGGAAAATGCACGGGAAACGTTTGGGTATTTTGAAAAACAAGATGTCCAGCTGAAGGTAATTTCAGGAGACCATCCGCTAACTGTTTCAAAAATTGCCCAAAAAGCAGGAATAAAAAATGCGGAAACTTTTGTTGATATGTCGAGCTTAGATGAACCGATTGATTACAAGGCTTTAGTTGACACAACGACGGTTTTTGGACGAGTGACACCGAAACAAAAACAATTCTTGATCCAAGCTTTAAAGGGAAATCATACGGTCTGTATGACAGGAGATGGCGTCAATGATGTATTGGCTTTACGTGAAGCAGATATTGGGGTAGCGATGGCAAATGGAAGCAGTGCAGCTCGGGCCGCTTCCGATGTCATTTTGTTAGACTCTGATTTTTCAAGAATGCAAAATGTGTTGAATGAAGGACGTCGCGTCATCAATAATATTGAACGGGTAGCTTCGATGTATTTGGTGAAGACAATCTATTCGTTAATTTTGGCAGTGATTTTCATGATTCTAACAAACCCTTATCCTTTTGAGCCGGTGCAATTAACACCAATTAACGCGTTAACTGTAGGAATCCCTTCCTTCTTCTTGGCATTGAAGCCAAGCTACGAACGCATCAAGGGAGATTTCTTAAATAATATTTTACGCGTGTCTTTACCTGGAGCATTGACTGTTGTTAGTGCGGTCATGATTATCCAATTAGCTAATGTACTATTTGAATTAGACTATCAGGCAACCTCCACAATGTCGGTTTTTTTGACGGGGTGTGTAGGGTTGCTGGTGCTATATAAAGTTTCCTTCCCGTTGGATAAGAAAAAAATCGCTTTAATCACTGTTTTGAGCTTGGCTTATCTAAGCAGCTACCTATTTTTCAGAGAATTTTTTGATTTCGACAAGCTTTGGAATCGCAATTTATTCTTTGTTCTTCCTTTAACCTTTGGTATTTATTGGTTGTTCAAAGGATTGACCTTTGTAATGGATGTCTTAGTCGGATGGCGCATTCGCTGGCAGGAGAAGCGGCAAGCAAAAAAGAATCCGAAATCACGAGTTATTTAATTTAGAAGAGTAGAAAATACTTAAATTAATAAAATTTCCCGGAAAAGGCTTTCTTTTTCGGGATTTTTGGTATAATGAACTAAAAGTATGGATGAAGAACGTCCGTTTAATTTTTTATAAGTTGTTTAGTCAGTAAGATTGAATTAGTATTGAAAGCAATTAAAAAGCTGGAATTACGCAGTGGGAGGGTAAGTCCGCATAAAAAATAATAGGAGTAAGAAGGAGGAATTTATCAATGGAGTTAACAAAATTGCAAAATGGCTCAGATATTCGTGGAATCGCTATCACGGCAGAGGATAAAGTCAAAAACTTAGGTATTGAAGAAACCCGTTTGATTGCAAATGGCATTCTTAATTGGTTGTCGAATAAAGGGGTCCCGCGTCCCTTTAAAATTGGGATCGGACATGACAGTCGCTTAACTGGACCAGAGTTAAAGAATGCCATGATCGCCGTTTTTGAGGCGGCAGGTTGCGAAGTGTTGGATTTTGGGTTGGCTACGACTCCGGCCTTGTTTATGGCGACACAGTTTGAAGAGTTTGCCTGTGATGCGGGGATCATGCTGACAGCGAGCCACTTGCCTTTTTATTTCAATGGGATCAAGATATTCAGTCAAACTGGCGGTGCCGAGAAAAGTGATATCGCTTATATTTTGACGCACACTCAAGTAAGTAAAGCAGCAGATGGAAGTGTGAAGCAAGCAGATTTGTTGTCACGTTACGCGGCTGATCTAGTTGAAAAAATCCAACGCGGCAGCGGAAATGAACAGCCATTAAAAGGACTGAAAATTGTTGTTGATGCTGGCAATGGTGCCGGCGGTTACTTTGCGGATAAAGTTTTAGCGGTTCTAGGTGCTGATACTAGCGGCTCACAATTTTTAGAGCCTGATGGTCATTTTCCAAATCATATTCCGAATCCTGACAATAAGGAGGCAATGGCGAGTATCAAAAAGGCTGTATTAGACAATCAAGCGGATTTAGGCGTGATTTTTGATACAGATGTGGATCGTTCGGCGATTGTTTCAAAGGACGGGCAGATGATTAACCGAAATAATTTGATCGCGGTTTTATCTGCGATTGTTTTGCAAGAGCACCCCGGCAGTACGATTGTGACAAATTCTCCAACCTCGGATCATTTAAAAAACTTTATCGAGGAAAAAGGCGGTAAGCAATATCGCTATATTTCTGGCTATCGCAACGTCATCAACAAGGCAATCGAACTGAATGAGGAAGGCATCGATTGTCAATTAGCGATCGAGACTAGCTCCCACGCGGCGTTCAAAGAGAATTATTTTTTAGATGATGGCGCCTACGTGATTGCAAAAGTATTGATGCTGTTGCCGAAATTACAAAAAGAAAATCGTGAGTTGACCGATTTGATGGCGGAGTTAGAGCAGCCTATAGAAACCCTTGAGATTCGCTATGCAATTGGCGGAGAGAATTATAAAGAGTGTGGTCAGAAAATGATCGACACCTTCCGGACTGAACTACCAAAACAAGCTGGCTTTTCTGTAAACCCAGAGAATCAGGAGGGTGTGCGTTTTTCAGTGAATGAGCCTCATGGAAAGGGCTGGATGCTGTTACGATTAAGCTTACATGAGCCTCTGCTAGTCATGCAGGTAGAAAATGATCAAGCGGATCGGATTCAAAAACAATTGCCAATTTTCCGAGAAATCTTGGCACAAGATCCGCAAATTAATTTAATGAAACTTGATCAAGAATTAAATAAGTAAGAATCCTTGCAAAATGTGCCCCTTCGTCTGATGATAAGAATCAGATAAAGGGGCTTTATTTGATAGTCAAAAAAATGATGGAAGGTGATATTATGAAAATCACACTTGATGAAGCGGCAAAAGAAAAACTTTCAGCACATTTAGACTCAAACAAACAATTGCTGTTAACCTTCGAGGATGGTGTAGGTCCTTATTCTCAGCATGCGATGATCCACATGCAAACACAGTTTTCGATCAATATTATTTCTCCTGAGATGGAGAAGGCGGATTATGACGAAAAAATTCCTTCTAATATCGGAGATTTTTGGATCAAAGGGTATTCAAGGGAAGATTTGCAGGAAGAAATGCGAATCAAATTTAATCCAAGACTCAGCGCATTTAGCTTGTCTGGCGAAGGCGGCATGATTGATGACAATTTAGGCTTTAAGGATTTTACCAAAAATTAATCTTAAAAGGATCGCCTTTCATTTTTTTTGGGTTCTTTGATATGATGATAAAAAAGCGTTCAGGAAATCAGATAAGTTCGAGAAATGAGGGAACAGAATGGCAAAAATCATGATCGTAGAAGACGAAGTAGTGATTCGTCAATTGATTGGTGAGGAATTAACAAAATGGAGATTCGACGTTTACCAGACAACAGATTTTAATCAAGTCTTTGATGAATTTGAACAGATCGCACCGCAGCTTGTTTTATTAGATATTAATTTGCCCGTTTATGACGGCTATTATTGGTGCCAAAAAATTCGTGAAGTCTCCAAGGTTCCAATCATTTTTATTTCTTCCCGCAACACGAACATGGATCAAATCATGGCGATGAATATGGGTGCGGATGATTATATTACGAAACCTTTCCAAGTGGATATTTTAGTGGCAAAAATCAATGCTCTGCTGCGTCGCTCTTATAATTACGCAGAAAGCGGCGAAGAGCTGGAGCACAATGGGATTACACTGAACATTGATAATAGCAGCATGACAATCAATGATGAGGTTGTTGATCTTAGTAAAAATGAATACCGTCTGCTATTTATTTTAATGAAACAACACGGAAAAATTCTGAGCCGAGATAAATTACTGCGTGCACTCTGGGATGACGAACGGTTTGTTGATGATAATACATTAACAGTTAATATTAATCGTTTACGTCGCAAAATTGAACAAGCAGGCATTGACGATTATATTCAAACGAAAGTCGGGCAAGGGTACATCGTCCCGTAAATGAGGATCAGCTATGACATTTACAAAGTATTTAAAAGATCGCTTATTGGTTTTGGCGGGATGGGGAGTATTAAGTTTATTGCTGGTTTTTATGGTTTGGTTAACACCGGACTTGCATGGTTTTTGGGACAATCTTGGTTACTTATTGACCTTACAATTATTTTTAGTATTCCTCTTCTTCACACTTGATTTTTATCGGAGAAAAAAATGGTATAAGACATTTGCCAAGGAAGAAAATGCACATCTTCAGCATTTTGTAGAATCGGCCTCCAGTAATGAAGAGCAGCTGATTCAGGAATACGTAAATCAGCAAGTGCGGGAGCACCACCTGATGCTGGAGCAGTTATTAGCCAGTCAAAAAGATCAGAAGGATTATATGGATTCTTGGATTCATGAAATTAAGGTTCCGTTAGCAGCGGTGGATCTGATCTTAAATTCGATTGAATTTGATATTCCCGATGATAAGTTTATCTTATTACAAAATGAGATTCAGCAGATTGATGAATATGTCGAACAAATTCTATATTATTCTCGTTCAGATGAATTTGTGAATGATTATTTAATTCAAGAATATTCATTGAAAAAGATTATTCAACCGATTATACGCAGTCAAGCCAATTACTTTATCCAAAAAAATCTGCAGTTAATATTGGCGGAGCAGGACGCAAAAGTATTGACAGATGCTAAATGGATCGAGTTTATTTTCCGACAGCTTTTAAGCAATGCCATCAAATATACACCTGATCATGGTCAAATAAATATTGAGATTGAAGCCAGAAATGGCGGTATCGCCTTGATACTGCAAGACAGCGGGATTGGGATCCCCTCAGAGGATTTACGAAGAATCTTTGATAAGGGATTTACAGGTGAAAATGGGCGAAAAGCACAGCAGCATTCTACAGGACTTGGATTGTATCTAGCTAAAACCTTGGCGAGCAAGCTGGGAGTCGAGCTGAGTGCAGAATCCACAGTTAATAAGGGAACTACTATGACTTTGTTTTTCCCACGATTAGATTATTATCATGAAGAACGTTAAATTTTTTAGTTTTTAATTGCCAAATTTCCTTTTTTTCGCTAAACTGTTTCAGTTGTGAATTGAAGGGAGTAAGTTTATGAGTATTTTAATTGCCCTAATACCAATGGTAGCATGGGGAAGCATTGCTTTGGTGAGCGGAAAACTAGGCGGGGATGCCAATCAGCAAACCTTAGGAATGACGATGGGTGCTTTTGTTTTTGCATTAGTGACTTTTTTCATCGTTCAACCGGCAATGAATAGTTGGATAATGTTAATTGGATTCTTGTCAGGTCTTTTTTGGTCAATTGGTCAGAATGGTCAGTTTCATGGAATGAAGTTCATGGGCGTTTCGGTTGGATTACCGATTTCAACTGGATTTCAGTTGATTTTGAATACTTTGGCCGGTGCCGTATTTTTTCATGAATGGACGAAGACGAAGGATTTTGTTTTAGGCTTTATTGCGTTGGCATTACTTGTCCTGGGTGCCTATTTAACGGCTCGAAAGGATGACGAAAGCGGTGTGCAGTCAGACGACAGCATGCTAAACTTCGGCAAAGGTTTTCGTGCATTGATCTTTTCAACCCTTGGTTATGGGGTTTACACGATCATTATTACTTGGGCAGGACTTGATCCGTTAGCGATTATTCTACCGCAGAGTGTCGGCATGCTAATTGGTGCTAGCTTTTTTGCTTTTCGTAAAATCAAGGTTGATCGCTATGTATGGCGCAATATGGCTTCAGGTCTCTTGTGGGGAATTGGAAATATTTGTATGCTGTTGACTGTTCAAAATATTGGTCTAGCTATTGGGTTTTCATTGTCACAAATGGGGATTATCATTTCGACTCTCGGAGGTATTTTCCTATTAGGGGAACGTAAAACCAAAAAGGAAATGTACTACGTTATTATCGGCTGTCTGCTGATTATCGTCGGGGGCGTCTTATTAGGCTATATGAAATCTTAATACAACATTTTATTAAAGCTTGCCATAATATTGTTGGCAAGCTTTTTCTATTAAAACAAATAAAAATCGGATACCTCGTATGAAGTATCCGATCACGCTTTTCTATTGTCCGGAGTTTAACTCCATTAATTTTTGTTTTAGGTTGCTTTCCATATGACCAATTTCGATCTCAGCTGCTTGTCGGCGTTCGCGACCTTCTTTTTGGATACGCAAGGTTTCCTCCAGTGTTTCCACCAAGTCGTTTTGTGTTTGTTGCAACGTCTCTAAATCGACGATACCACGTTCATTTTCTTTGGCGGTCTCGATGGTTGAAATTTTCAACATCTCAGAATTTTTCTTCAACAGATCATTGGTTGTTTCTGAAACTTGACGTTGTGCTGTAGCAGCATCTTTTTGACGTAATAGCGTTAAAGCGATGGCTACTTGGTTTTTCCATAATGGAATCGCCGTATTGATTGAAGCTTGAATTTTTTCAGCCAAGGCTTGATTGGTATTTTGGATCAAGCGGATTTGTGGGGCTTGTTGAATCGTGATTTGACGGGCAAGTTTTAAATCGTGCGTTCGTTTGTCTAAACGATCTAAAAATTGCGTATAATCGTTCACCACTTGAACGTCCATTTGATCACCAGAAGCTTGCGCTTTTTCTGTTGCGGCAGGTATTGTTGTAAGCTTCATTTCTTCAATCTTCAATTCAGCTGCGGCAATATAGATATTTAAAGCATCAAAGTAATCTTTATTTTTGTTGTAGAGAGTTTCAAGCATTTGGTTGTCTCTTAATAAACCATCTTTTTCTACATTCAATTTTGTTGCGATTTTATCGATCTGTGCACCGATTTTTTGATATTTCGTTGTGATCTCATAAATCGATTGTTTTACTTTACCAAACATTTTTTGAAAAATATTTCCTTCGCCGACACGTAGTTCATCAGGATTAGCCTCGTTTAAGCGATACATTAATTGATTCAATGAATCACCGATTGGGCCGATATCTTGTGAAGAAACGGTGTTGAGCATTGATTGCGAGAATTCACTCAATTTAGTTTGAGCAGTTGAGCCATAACTAATCACGGCTTGTGAATCATTTACGTCGATTTTTTTTGCAAGTTCCCGAGCCTGCGCTTGTCGTTCTTCAGGTAATTTATCCACTAAGCGGTCAGCTTGTTCTTGTGACTGCAAGTGAGAGATTTCTTGTTGTTGAACGGGGGTTAAAGCATCAGTGCCAAAAGGGTTGCTAAGTAGATCGTCTAAAGTGCTGTCGACCGATTTGGTCTCTGGGTTATTTTCCGGTTCCATTGTGTGTCCTCCTGTTCGAAAAAAATCTAGCTTAAGCTAGATTTTTTGTTGATGTTTAGCTTGATGAACTAGCTTTATTGATCAAAGACTAAGCGAATTCATGAAGCTTTTCTCTTTAGCTATTTTTTGTTTTTAATTTTGTGGTCAGATCAGAATCTTGGTCGAGATTTTTTTTGGCAATTGATATTTCAACATCCATGTCCTCTAAATCTTCGGCAACGAATTGTTGATAATCCTTCACGATTAAATCAGCCATTTGATCAATGATCTGTGCGCTTTCTTCTAGTTTACCATAAACTTCTTTTGACTTAACCTCGTGTCCATTAATTTCGACATAATTGTCGGTTAAATCCACGATGTTTGGCAAGTGTGTATAAAGAAACTGACTCGCCTCAGGCAAACGCTTTGGATCTTTTACCAATTCCTTAAACAATGCTTTCGCCGCTTTCAAGGTTTCGTGACGCAAGTCAATGGCTTTAAGCTTGGCATTCTTTTGAATATTTTGCTGTAAACGTAAAACTTGTTGTTTAGAAAGATTCATTGTTTCGCGGAACAATTCGATTTCACGTTCGCTCATATCCATTTTTTTATAATAAGCTTCTTTTTCTTTGGTCAGAAATGGTAATTCCTCTTTTTGTGGTTGGACCTTTCGCCCTTTAATCCCTCGATAGATCAACCAAAAACCAACGGCCAGCATTAAAAAGACAATATAGTCGCCGAAGTCTCCTTCAAAAAAGGAGAGAATACCGATTGCTGCGATGATGATCGGGAATATTTTCCTTCGCATAATAATCCTCCTAGTCTAGTAATAACCCTTCACATTATTTATTCAAATTACTTGATTTCTTTACACGCTCATCATAGCATGAATTTCTATAGAAATAGTATCGGACTAAAGATGGATTTTTAAGATTTAGAAAAAACATAAGAATTTTCTGTGATACAATAAGGCAGAACCGTTGGATTGAAGCTACTTGGAGGAAAGGTGTCGCAATGTTAGAATATAAAGATTTTGAAGAGAAGACGATAGAACGTAAAGAATTGTTTAAGGGAAAGATTATTGAAGTTTATTTGGATGATGTTGCCTTGCCAATGGGCGGAACAGCAAAACGTGAATTGGTTTTTCATCACGGTGGTGTAGGGATCATCCCTATTACTAAGGAAAATAAAATCATTATGGTCAAACAATTTCGAAAACCGTTAGAAAAAGTGGTATTGGAGATTCCTGCTGGAAAAATTGATCCCGGTGAAGGGCAGTATCCAGAAAGAACAGCCATGAGAGAATTAGAAGAAGAAACGGGTTACCATACTGAAAATTTAACGTACATAAACGAAATGTATTTATCACCTGGATTTTCAAATGAGAAATTATATATTTACGCCGCGACCAATCTGGTTAAAGTCGAAAATCCACGACCACAAGATGACGATGAGGTTCTAGAACTCTATGAATTAACAATGGAGGAAGCGAAGCAGGCGATTCAAGACGGATTAATCTGTGACGCTAAAACAATTTTTGCTGTCAATTATTGGGAACTAATGAAATTTAGAAAGGAAGATTACGCATGAGCCAATCACCCTTGGTGACGCGCAGCGAAATAAGGAAGCGAAAAGAGGAACAGGAGCGCTTGGCAGAAGAGCAACGTAGAGCTGCTGAACGCGCCTATGAAAAGAGAGAAAAAGAAATTAGCAATGTTTATCGGAAAGAATTGAAAAAGAATAAGCCCGTCACTAAATCTCGAAGCAGTGAGCGAATAAAGCAAAAAGAACGCAGCAGCTTTCTAAATAAAGCGATAATTATAGTATTATTGCTTCTGATCATAGTCATGTTGTTAGTATTTTTTGTTTAATAGAAGATAAAAAATTATTAGTAAGAAATAGGGGAATGATTATGAAAATCGGTATTATCGGTGCAATGGAACCAGAAGTAAAGGCATTACGTGAAAGTCTAGAGCATCCATTATCTTGGGAGCAATCAGGTGCGTTATTCATTTCAGGAAGTCTGGGAAATCACGAAGTAATCGTTGTTCAATCAGGAATTGGGAAAGTCTTGGCATCCATCACAACGTCTGTCTTAATTCAGCAGTATAAAGTTAATATGGTGATTAATACGGGAACTGCTGGGGGAATCGGTGCAGGTTTAGCGATTGGTGATTTGGTTATCGCGGATAATGTTGCCTATTTCGATGTTGATGCAACCACCTTTGGCTATAAAATTGGCCAAGTACCTGGGATGCCTTTATACTTTGAAAGCTCTACTTATCTAAAAAGTGAAATGCTAGAGGCGAGCAAGAAAATGAACCAAACTGCCCATGTCGGCTTGATTGTATCAGGCGATACCTTTGTTAGCAGTCCATCAAAAATTTATGAAATAAAAGCAGCTTTTCCTGATGCGTTAGCTGTTGAGATGGAAGGGGCGGCAATTGGACATACGGCCGCTCAATTTGGAATACCATTCTTGATCGTGCGGGCGATCAGCGATATTGCTGATAGTGAAGCTACTGAAACTCATGAAGAGTTTGTTAATCGAACAGGTACATTGTCAGCACAATTAGTGATTGAGTTTGTTAATCACCTAGTTTAGAAAATGAGACTGCAAGAATACGATCAATAAATCTGTCTATCATAATTAGAGGGGGAAATTTTCATGCGTGCATTACTTTCGATTGATTATACCAATGATTTTGTTGCAACTAATGGGAAATTAACGACTGGCGAAGCAGGCCAGGCTATCGAACAAGAATTAGTGTCTGTGACAAAAGATTATTTTGACCAGGGAGACTTCATTGTTTTTGCGATTGATGGTCATGATCCAAGCGATCAATACCATCCTGAAAATCAGCTTTTTCCACCACATAATGTGATTGGTACGAATGGACGTGACTTATACGGATCACTAGCGGACTTTTATCAAGCAAACAAAACAAAGAAAAATGTCTATTGGATCGACAAACGTCATTATTCAGCTTTTAGCGGGACTGATTTGGACATACGTTTGCGGGAACGTGGGATTACAGAGCTTTGTCTGACCGGTGTATGTACGGATATTTGCGTGCTGCACACGGCGGTAGATGCTTATAATTTGGGCTATCAAATAGTGATTCCTGAAAAAGCTGTGGCAAGTTTTGATGCGACTGGACATACCTGGGCGTTGAATCATTTTAAAAATACTTTAGGAGCAAAAATTATCTAAATTAAACCACTCTTAAGAGCAGAATTATCATCTGGTTCTTGAGAGTGGTTTTTCTTTAGGTTCTTCTATTTTAGATAATCTGAAATAAATGTCGCAAAATCCTCAATAACCCCGTTTTGAGCTAAGTTCTCTGCTTCAAAAACAGCGCGGTTTTTCCCACTCGGATCAATGGCGATGATCGTACCGATCTTGGCATTGTGAGCTGCCTGTAGTCCGGAGTATGAATCCTCGATTACTAAACAATTTTCTGGCTTAACCCCAATTTTTTTCGCTGCTATCAAGAAAATATCTGGGGCTGGTTTACCAGGGAAACGCCCAGTGTGACAAACCATTTTTTCGTAGTCAAACCAGTTTCCTAAATTTAGATAGTCAAAATAGAAATCCATATTGACTAAAGGTGAGGCTGAAGCGATCGTCATAGGAATTTTTTCTGCTGCGGCATAATCTAATACATTTACTAATCCTTTAGTAAAATCATTGTGATCAGGACTTTCTAAAACAGATTTTCGATAGTAGGCTTCTTTTTCATCAGACAATTCCTGAACCCTTTTATCTGTTAGGTCTTCTGAAATAAACCTGCGTAGGATCACATCATTGGTTTTGCCATGGATATTTTTTAAAATGTCCTCTTCTGTCATTTCTTTATCTGAATATTTTTGAATCAAATACAGCCAGGCTGCTTCATGCAGATCAGAATCCATGAACATGGTTCCGTTGAAATCAAAAATAATACCCTTCATATATATCCCCCATTTTTTCAAAGATAGTCCTAGTTTAGCATGATTTGTAAATAGTAGATGAAAAAAATTATTTGCAACTTCATATCAATCGTTTTATAGTGAGAAAGAATGAAAAATGGAGATGAACAACATGTTAGACTATTTAGTCATTGCATTTTTTGCTTTTATTGGTGGTACTGCACGCTATTGGTTAGGCGTATGGATTCCTGCCGTGAGTGGATTTCCTTTGGGAACGCTGCTCGTTAATTTATTAGGATGTTTCATTTTTAGTTGGCTTGTGAAGCATATTTTGAGTGATATCGATGTTTCTGCCCGTTTAGTATTAGGAGTTGGCGTTGGTTTTTGCGGAGCCTTAACGACCTTTTCGTCCTTTGCTTTAGATACAATGAAATTAGTGCAATCAGATCAAATTGGCTTGGCGTTTATCTATTTATTGCTATCGTTTTTCGGTGGCCTAGCCATGACTGTACTAGGTGAAATGATCTATCATAGAAAGGTGACGGATTAATGATTGAGACATTGCTTGTCGGAAGCGGGGCAGCAATTGGTGCGATGCTGCGCTTTACTTTAAACAATTATTTTGAACCACAAACAAAGCGCCTGCCAAAATCGACATTTTTTATTAATTTGACAGGTAGTCTATTGTTAGGGATTTTCTTCGGAATGCACCTGTCTGATCCAATCTACCTCTTCTTAGGAACAGGGATCATGGGTGGTTATACAACATTTTCTACCTACAACTTTGAATTATTTGTTTTATGGAAAAATGATCGCTCAATGTTTTATCGTTATCTGTTTGGATCTTACGGACTAGGCATGCTATTAAGCTTTATTGGTATTGTCATTGGTTCGAAGCTATAAAATGAGTCGCGGAATTTCTGCGGTTCTTTTTTTTTCGGAAAGTATTCGCTATAAGCATAACTTCTATAAGTCTTCCTCAAAGTAATTATTAAGAACGTCACAGTTTTTTTAAGAGAATAAGTTTTTTTTGTGATGAAAGCGCATACTATTATTTTTTATGGATGCTAAACTTACGATGTAATTAGGAAAGGAGGATAGCGGATGATCATTGCGGATAAGATGTTCTTCCCAGAATTGGTTGATGTATACGAGGGGACAGGTACATTCGATGCATTAATCGATTATACTGCAAAGAAATTAACAGAACTGGGATTTATCGAAACGACTTATCAAGAGGCTTTAAAAGAAAGAGAGAAGGAATATCCAACTGGATTTCAGACACCATCATTTGCCGTAGCAATTCCCCATACTGATCCAAGCCACATTAAAAAGCCTTTTATTTACATTCTCAAATTAGGTGAGGCAGTAACATTTGGTCAAATGGGAACGACGGATGAGTTTGTAAATGCAAGATATGCTTTTTTTCTTGGATTTAATAAGGGCGAAGATCAATTGCAACTGTTACAAAATTTGATGGCGATGTTTATGGATCAAGAGATTATGAGGCAATTGGAAGAAGAGTCCAGTGAATCAGAAATTTTAAAAATAGTTACACAATTTTTTAAAACAGAAAGCGAGAAGTGAGATATGAGAATTCATGATATTTATGAAGCACCTTTTATTCAAGAAATGTGCGAAGTAACCAAAAATTTATGGCGGAATGGATGGGATGAACGTAACGGCGGCAACATCAGCTATATGTTAGACGAAGCTGAAGTTTGCCTGTATCTTGATTTAGATCATGTGATTCAAGAAAAAGATCTAGATTTTGAGGTTAAAGAATTGGCAGGGAAAATTTTTCTAGTGTCCGCTTCAGGAAGCTATTTCAAAAATATTTGCAAAAATCCAGCGAAAAACTTAGCGATCGTAAAGATTTCTGATGACGGAAAAAGGTTTAAAGTGTTATGGGGACTAGAAGATGGAGGTGTTCCAACTAGCGAATTAGCCTCACATTTAAAATGTCATGCGGTACGATTAGCACACGACCCTGATCATCGGGTAATTTTACATTGTCATTCGATTGCAATTTCTGCGATGACATTTATTCATGATCTAGATGAAAAGAAATTTACACGTTCATTATGGGAAATGATAACGGAATGTCTAGTCGTCTTTCCCGATGGAGTTTCTGTTTTGCCCTGGATGGTGGCAGGAACGGTTGAATTGGGGCTGGCTTCCGCTGAGAAAATGCATGATTCACGAGTAGTGATTTGGCCGCATCACGGGATCATGGGAGCAGGACAATCAATGGATGACGCATTTGGGTTGGTTGAAACAGTTGAAAAAGCAGCAGATATTTATATGAGAGTAGTACAAGTACCAGGGGGCTTCAGGCAAAAAATTACAAGTGATCAATTATGGGATTTAGCTGATCAGTTTGGGGTTACTCCCAAAGCAGGGATTTTAGAAGAACGAAGTCGATAAAAAAGTAGGAGGATAGATTAAATGGTTAAACGATTGAATGTAATTTCAGTGTGTGGCTCAGGAACAGTAACAAGCTCGATGGTGGCTGGCAAGGTAAGAGATTTTTTGGATGATCATGGAATTAAAGCAAAAACAGTTGAAGTGAATCCTGGAGGTGTAGAAGATCAGCTTTCTAGCGGTTCTTGGGATTTGATCGTTCACACGAGTCCTTTAAAAGGAAAATATGACTTACCGACGATCAATGCAGTTGGTTTATTATCTGGTATGGGAGAAGAGGAATTCTTTGACGAACTACTTGAGACTTCTGAGAAATTAGTAAACTAAAGAGAGGAGAAATGACATGTTAGATGTTTTATCGAAGGTTATGGATGCTTTTGGCGCGGCGATCGTAGTACCAGTAATTATTTTCTTTATTGCTTTGCTGATGAAAGTAAAGCCCAAAAAAGCTTTTAATGCAGCCTTGAACGCAGGAATCGGATTGACTGGGTTTAATATGATCATTGGTGCTTACACACCAATCGTCACCCCAGCCATCAATCGAATGGTAGAAGAAACTGGCGTTAATCTAAGGATTCTTGATACTGGTTGGCAAGCTACAAGTGTCGTGGCCTATTCGACCCAAGTAGGGATGATTTTCTTAGCTTTAGGGTTAGCACTGCAGGCGATTTTATTTGTTATCAAGTTTACAGATATTTTTATGCCATCAGATTTATGGAATAATTACTCCTTCATGCTATGGGGATCAATGCTCTATATTTCTACTAAAAATCTTTGGTTGTCGATTGGTTTAATGGTACTTTCTAATCTTTATTGTTTAGTCTTTACTGAAATCGTTGCTAAACGCTGGTCGGTTTATTACGGATATCCACGCTGTACAATGAGCGCACCTCATCACATTTGTTCCGTACCACTAGCCATGGCAATGGACTGGGTATTAACCAAGTTAGGGGCGAATAAGGTACGTTGGAATCCAGAAACTTTGCAAGACAAATTAGGTTTTTTAGGAGAGCCAACGTCATTAGGTTTCATTTTAGGTTTGGCATTAGGTTTTGCTGGGAACTTCATGCGTTTAGGTTCATTGACTGGCTGGGGGGAAATCATGGTTATCGGTATCTCAACTTCAGCGATCATGGCAATCTTTCCAAAAATCGCCGGGATTTTTGCGTCAGCATTTACGGCGATCACAGATGCGTCAAAAAGTACTGCGAAAACTTCAGGTGGCAAGGACCGTGTTTGGTATTTGGCAATCAATGATGCTGCCGGTTACGGTGAAACAGCGACCTTATTAACAGGAATGCTATTGATCCCGATTGTTTTGTTATTGGCGATCTTTTTACCTGGAAATCAGACTTTGCCGATGGTGGATTTAATTGCAATCCCTTACATGATCGAGCTGGTAATCTGTATTTCTAACGGAAATATTTTCAAATCACTAATCAGCGGAGCAATTTGGTGTGCTGGAGGGCTATATATTATTACTGCAGTAGCACCTATCTTTACACAAGTAGCTGTTGATGTGGGTGTTAATTTGCCTGAAGGAGCAATGATGATCTGTAGTTTTGCGGTAATGACGAACCATATCATGGGAATCTTGTTCTTGATATTTATGACACAAAATCCGCTTTGGATTGGTCTTTCTGTTGTGGTCTACATTGTGCTTTATCTATTTGTTCGAGCAAAAAAAGAATCGATTCACGCATATTTAGAAAATATGGCGAAGCTGGAGGAAGAAGCCGGCATTGTGTCTAAGGAAGGAGCGGCTGTTTAAATGACAAAAGTTGTTGTTGTTGGAGATGGTTTAGTTTCTGCTGAAACCCTAGCCGAAGCTGCGTTGGAGCTAAACATTGAAGAACCGGTAGAAGTAACGAAGTATCATTGGTACGCTGATTTAAATAAAGAGCAATTCCAAGAGAAAATCAAATTGATTGAGCAAAAAGGCCCTGAATCAGTTGAGATACCAGCTGGAATTCTGGATGATATGAAGGAGGCGGATTATTTACTTGTTCACATCGCTCCCGTTTCAAAAGCGATGATTGAAGCAGCACCTCGACTGAAATTAGTAGGTACTTGTCGTGGTGGCATTGAGCATGTTGCCGTAGAGGAATTAAAAAAAAGGCAGATTCCATTAATCCATGTTATTCGCAATGCAGAACCAGTCGCTGATTTTACTTTAGGATTGTTTTACGCGTTGACCAGAAATATTGCATTTTCTTATCAACAGGTCAAAGAGGCAAAATGGCCCAAGAAATTTCCTAACGATCCCTATAAAACGACATTGGCTAATCTAAAGGTTGGTTTGGTAGGATTGGGTTATATTGGAAAATTAGTAGTAAAACGATTGAATAGCTTAGGAGTCGAGGTCATCGCTTATGATCCTTTTGTGAACCAAGAAAAAATACGAGAAGAAGGATTGAAAATAACCTTTGTCGGATTAGAAGAATTGTTTAAAACCGCGGATATCGTATCACTTCATGTACGGGTGACACCAGATACCAAGAATATGATTAACGCTGATTTACTTTCAATGATGAAACCATCAGCCTATTTAGTTAATACTGCTAGACCAGATATCGTGAATAAAGCAGATTTTGTGGAAGCGCTACAGATGAATATGATTGCTGGTGCTGCAACAGATGTTGTTTGGGAAGAACCGATCCGAGCAGATGATCCATTACTAGATTTAGATAATCTAATTATTACCTCTCATATTGCGGGAGATACGATCAATGCTATTCCACGTTCACCTTACTTGTTACGAGATGTCTTAAATGATTATTTTGAAAGAGGTAGGAGTGATATGCTCATTCGTGTTTAAAAAATGATTCAAAATGAGGAGGATTAAAAATGGATGTTACGGCGATTCAATTGTTAGATTTATTTCTTTCAAAAGGCAGTCATACCTCACTTTCTTTAGAAAAAAAGTTTAATTTGACTAAGGGGCAGTTAGATTACCGAATCAAAAAGGTCAATCAAGAATTAGTTGATTTAAAATTAGGAAAAATTAAGAAGAATGGATCTTTTTTTCTCTTAGATGGTCAGAGTGCAGCGATAAAAAGCTATTTAACGAAAGTTTCGCCGTCAATCCACTTATCAGATAGAGAACGAGAATGTTATCTCTATCTGATTGTTTTACTTCATCAGGGCGAGACACTGAAAACATTGGCTGAAAAACTTTTTGTTAGTAAAAATACTATTTTAAGCGACAAACGGAAGCTAATTGAAAATCATTTGAAACCGTTGGATATTGACTTACAATTCTCCAGAAAAAGAGGTTTTTATTTTTCAGGAAATGAGATGGACATTCGTCGACTAGGAATCAAATTCATTCGCGAAGTAGAAAAGTCAAAAAAAAATCTTGATTATTATCTGGCAATGATTGGAATCAAAAGTCAAACTTTAGCAGAAATAAAAAAACGAATCCATTTGTTAGAGCATGAGTTGGGCTTAGAATTTACAGAATTCAAACTAATTGATCTCTATCTGACAAGTTACATGTGTTCCGTTCGATTCGGACAAGGGAATGAATTGTCAGCGGGAGTCTTAGGCAACTATGTTCAAATGGTGGAAAAGGATTTTTATTCAAAAGTTTGCCAAGCGTTGAAACCTTTTTTCAAGGGTTCGAATTATTTAATTGAAATTCATTTTATTTCGATCCAGCTGTTAAGCACCAATCTGATCAAAATCCGTTCGAATTATAAAGATCAGGAATTGATGCGGCGGATTCAATCTTTTATCAATAGTTTTGAGATTTTAGGAATTACCGATATCAAAAATAAAAGTCAGTTGGAGGAAGCAATCTATCAGCATATTATTCCGGCTTATTATCGAATAAAATTCGGTTTGCCGGATAATGATCTGCTTTTTTTAGATAATGTTGAAAATTATGTCTTCATTCATCCGTTAGTTCATCAATCAATCGGGATTATTGAGGACTATTTAAAGATTATTTTTCCAGAAGGGGAATTAATCTATCTATCAGTTATTCTTTTGAGCTTTATCAATGAAGAGCTGGAAAAACAAAAAAGGCGAAAAATTCGGGCGGTGGTGGTTTGTCAACATGGAGTATCCGTTTCGAAACTATTATTAGGAGAATTAAAGCAATTATTTACGACGATAGAATTTGTACGTAATATGTCTTTGCGAGAATTTTATGAAGAGGATCATAACGTTGGAGACGTCGTCTTTTCAACAGTTCCGGTGAATACTAAAAAGGAAGTTTTTTTAATTCCGCATTTTTTGACGGATGAAGACAAGATGAATTTGATCAGCGATGTACGTAAACGTATCGATTTCGATGAGACATTTGGGCTGTCAAAAAATCGTGAAGTTGTTCAACAGTTACTGTCAATTATCAAAAAGAATGCCCAAATTATTAATGAAGAGCAATTAACGCGAGAAATACAAGATTGTTTACTTGCAACAGAAATCAATGAAGGTGTGAATGCTCAAAATCAGAACCCTGATTTGAAGGATCTATTGCCTCTTTCTCATATTCAAATTTATCCTAGTGTTCGATCTGTCGAGGAAGCGATTCGGATTGCAGGCAAACCTTTGGTCAATGAAGGCTATGTTTCTCCAACATATATTGAAACTGTGATTGAACATTACGATCCAGAATATCCCTATTCTGTAATTTCACCAGACTTGGCGATTCCACATGCTGGCCCAGAGGATGGTGTATATCGAGTGGGAATGTCTCTTTTAAAACTGGATCAGCCAATTGCTTTTGCGGAAAATATTTCGATTAGTTTAATCGTCGTGATTGCACCAAAGGATAAGAAGAGTCATATCAAGGCTGTGACTCACCTTTATGAATTAGCTAAAATCCCTAGTTTTATTTCAGCGATGAAAAATGCGAATTATGAGAAGGACATACGGAATTATTTCCAGTTAGAAAACCATAAATGATAAGGAGTAGAGGATGGGAAATCAAGGATTTCTGTTGCGCAAAGTAACGTTAGACAAGACACTCAATCAACTGAATTTTTTTCTTAAAGGAGCTTTCATGATCTTATTGATGTATCTCATCAATGGGTGGCTGATCGAAAAAAATCTGCAAATCAAAGATGTTCAAATGGTGGTAGGACTGTATGTGCTAGTTTTCGTCGTTTTTTTCTTTCTTAAAAAGAGAAAAAATAGTTTGAGTGAGAATCAGATCATGCACGATTTAAAGAACTATTTTGATGTGCAGAAATTTTCTGATGTTGAATACTTAGATAAAAAATTGATTCAAGAGATTAAGCAACAACGGAAATTTGTTGCGAATAATGGTCAGATCGTAGGAACACAGCATTTCCTATTGTTTGATTTGACGGATGGTCAGTTTTTATTAATTCCTATAAAAAAAATAATGGGAGTGCAACTAGAAAGGGTCAATCAATATTTTTGTATCAACATACGAACAGAGGTAAAAACGGAAAAAATATTTTTCAAGAAAAAAAACGAGGCGAATGACTTTATCCATCAATATGAAAAATATTATTTAAGAAATAGTTAAGTACGTCACATTTTACAGCAAATATTTATAATGAGAAGTCATGGAAAACGTTTTCTCGCTGTGGGATAATCAGCTGTGAAATAAAACACAATAAAGGAGAGAATACAATGGCAGTAAATCGAATGATTTTGAATGAAACATCTTATTTTGGCAAAGGAGCAATTCAAGAGGTAGCGAATGAGGCTAAGATGCGCGGATTTAAAAAAGCACTAGTTGTTACGGATAAAGACTTATTGAAATTTGATGTAGCAACAAAGGTTACAGCGATTTTAGATGAAGCAGAGCTAAGTTACGAGATTTTTGACGGTATTGTACCTAATCCTTCAATTGAGGATGTGCAAGCGGGTGTCAAAGCCTGTCAAGTGGCGGAAGCAGATTATATTGTTGCAATCGGCGGTGGTTCTCCAATTGATACAGCCAAAGCGATTGGAATCATTATGACCAATCCTGATTTCTCAGATGTAATCAGTCTTGAAGGCGTAGCTGAGACGAAAAAGCCTTCTCTGCCAATTTTAGCAGTGCCGACAACTTCTGGAACAGCTGCAGAAGTCACAATTAACTATGTAATTACTGATAAGGCCAATCAGCGTAAATTTGTTTGTGTTGATCCTCACGATATCCCGATTGTTGCATTTGTTGATAGTGATATGATGATGGGAATGCCAACAGCATTATGTGCGGCAACAGGTATGGATGCTTTGACTCATGCGATCGAAGGATTTATTACTAAGGGAGCTTGGGAAATGAGCGACATGCTTCACATCAAAGCAATTGGGATTATCGGACATGCGTTGCGAGATTCAGTTGCGGGAGATCAAGAAGCACGGGAAAAAATGGCGTTGGGTCAATATATTGCCGGTATGGGATTTTCTAATGTAGGGTTAGGTTTAGTTCATGGAATGGCGCATCCATTATCTGCTTGGTATGATACTCCTCACGGTGTCGCCTGTGCGACACTCTTGCCATTGATTATGGATTTCAATAAAGAATACACTGGCGAAAAATATCGTGAAATTGCTGTTGCAATGGGCGTCGAAGGTGCGGTAGATATGTCATTAGCAGAAGTTCGTAATGCGGCAGTCCAAGCCGTGAAGCAATTAGGAATAGACGTGGGGATTCCGCAAAGTTTGACTGAGATTGGCATGAAGGAAGAGGATGTGCAAAAAATCGCTGAAGATGCCTTCCGTGATGTTTGTTCACCAGGAAATCCCCGGGATGCTACATTAGAAGAGATCATTGATCTTTACAAGTC
The DNA here is from genome assembly GCF_002891025.1 of Enterococcus avium. NCBI lineage: Bacteria > Bacillati > Bacillota > Bacilli > Lactobacillales > Enterococcaceae > Enterococcus > Enterococcus avium. The sequence continues at coordinate 3,079,453 of NZ_NBSL01000002.1, forward strand.
TATGCTAAAATAATCTGAATTTAAAAAATAATATAATGCAAAAGCGGGTATGCTAATCAGCACACCCGCTTAGTTTAATATTAATCGTCTTCTTCAGGAACTTTGTTGTCTAAATCTGTTCGAACAATTAAAACGTCACAATCGGCATTGCGAATGACATATTCAGAGACTGAACCGATAAATAAACGTTCCACAGCATTCAAACCAGTTGCGCCAAGCATAATCAAATCAATTTGATTATTTTCAGGGATTTGATTAGCAATCATTACTTTTGGTGCGCCATATTCAATCACCTTGCTAATGTTTTTAACACCGGCTTTTTGTGCTTCAGCTTCATAATCGTCTAGAGTTTGCTTCGCCATATCTGTTGCTTGTTCTGCTAAAACATTGTCAAAAGAAGAAACTGTTTGAAACGCTCGTGTATCAATGACGTGAGCTAGTAATAGTTCAGCCTGATTTCGTTTTGCGACATTTACCGCTTTTTTAAACGCCAATTCAGCTTCATTAGAGCCATCGACTGCCACCATGATTTTACTATATTCTTGATCCATCGTTCCCAACTCCCTTTTTTGTTTTAAAGTCTTTATTTTTCTTTCTAGAAAAAATAGAACTTAAATACAAGTCATATACTATCTTCTCACCTATTATTTTAAAACAAAAGTCTTGAAAATGGTACTGTTAACCTTTTTTTGTTTTTGAACCCATCAATAAAGCAAAGATCGCTGCGACAACCAAAAGTAAGATCAAATACATCATCGAATAAGAACGGTTATTAATCAAACCGACCAAAATCGCCATAATCCCTAAGACAGCATAAATAATTCCAAATTGGCGTAAAAAGCTACGGGACTCATTTTGTTTTTCCTCGCTAAATAGAACTAGCAATCCCTGAGGTTTTTTGATCAAATAATAGCTGCAAAATAATAGGATAAATGCCAGTAAAAATAATAAAATGCGGATCATCTTTTTTCCTCCTATACAATAAAAAGCAATTTGCGTACGCAAATTGCTTTCACTCCATAAAAAATGGAAAATTCCGTCGATGCCGTTATTCACCCGATAGTATTGATCCCGCAAGATACAGCAGGTGGGTTCCATGGTCTAAGCATTGAACTACCAAATGTAAAGGCATGTTACCAACTTTGACACAAGACAGATCCCAAGATATCAATAAAAATGTTCGGTCAACACTGAAATAGGCAACGCGCACATCACAGAATTTCCATCTCAATCATAGCACAGTCATTATTGAGACGCAACGAAGTGGCTTATATCTGTAAATGAGAAGTCATCCAAAACATTCACGTCTTCTATAGGTACATTGTATAAAAAAATAAGCGATTTTGTCAAAACAAAATGCTTATTTTATTTTGATCTTTTGGTGAATAGAAGAAAAGATTTTTGACGGATTAATTAAAGTCTTTTCAATTTGGGAAATGTAGTATTTGTCTTATTTTTTCTTTTTCCATTCTTCGATACGCTGATATTGTTGACCAAGGGCTTGCTCGTACTTCCCCGTAGCTTTTGGTTCGTAATAGTGGGCATCTTTGATTTTGTCTGGTAAATATTGCTGATCCACCCAAGCATTCTCAAAGCTGTGCGGGTATTGATAACCAACGCCGCGGTTCAGGGCTTTGGCACCTTTGTAATGACTATCCCGCAGATGATCGGGCACTTCACCAGCATTTCCCATTCGAATATCTGTGATCGCCGCATCTAAGGCTGTGTAAGCCGAATTTGATTTTGGTGATAGACAGAGATCAACTACGGCATCGGCTAAAGGAATCCGCGCTTCAGGAAAGCCTAATTTTTCTGCCGCTTGAACGGCTTGAACCGTACGGGCAGCGGCAGCAGGATTAGCTAGGCCGATATCCTCGTAGCCAATCACCATTAAGCGCCGACAAATAATCGGAAGGTCACCCGCTTCGACTAGCCGACCTAAATAATGTAATGCTGCATTGACATCACTGCCGCGGATTGATTTTTGAAAAGCGGAGATTACATCATAATGAGCGTCACCGTCTTTGTCATGAGTAAGTGCTTTTCGTTGAACACATTCCTCAATGATGGATAAGGTTAAATGAATTTTTCCCTCATCATTTTTGGGTGTGGATTTCGTAGCTAATTCTAACCCATTCAATGCACTTCTCAAGTCGCCATTCGTTGCACGGGCTAAATGGTTTAATGCCTCCTCATCCAATTCAACTGGGTATTCTCCTAATCCTCGCTCTTTATCGTCCAGGGCCGATTTGACTGCTGTGATAACATCCTCTTCATCTAGAGGCTTCACCTCAAAAATCTGAGTTCGGCTGCGAATAGCGGGATTGATTGTAATATAGGGGTTTTCTGTTGTAGCGCCGATCATGATAATTCGTCCGCTTTCTAAATGAGGCAGCAAAAAATCCTGCTTCGTTTTATCGAGACGATGAACTTCATCCAATAGTAAAATGACCGTGCCGCTCATTTTGGCTTCTTCAGCAACAATCTGTAAATCTTTTTTTGTATCAGTGGCGGCATTTAGCATCCGAAAGGCGTAATTCGTTGAGCCAGCGATAGCACTGGCAATGCTGGTTTTTCCAGTGCCGGGTGGGCCATATAAAATCATAGAAGATAGCATTCTAGCATCCACCATCCGTCTAATGATTTTCCCGGTACCGACTAAATGCTGTTGACCGACAACTTCATCTAAATTGCGGGGACGCATGCGATAAGCTAAAGGCTGTTGCATAGGGAACCTCCTTTTAGTAATAGTTCCATTTTATTAATATGTATGATCAAAAATGGCAGTAGCTTTTAATAAGAATAACCTTTTCAAAAAAAGAAAAATAGTTGGATCCTCGTAGCCATGCCAATTTACTAATCTATTAAAGCAGAACTGGCAAATATACGTTCCCATTATAGCATTTTTCCTTTGTGTTTGCTGAGTTTTGATTGCTGGGCGTAGCATGAGGCAGGATTATTGTGTATCATGTAGAAGGTGAGGAAAATGGAACAAGTAATCAACTATTTTAATACAGAATCAACGGAGAATATCGCCAAATACTTACTAGGTATGTATTTAGAGCATGAGACATCGGAAGGGAAATTAGGTGGTTATATTGTAGATTGCGAAGCCTATTTAGGTCCTGATGATGAAGCAGCACATAGTTATGGCATGCGAGATACACCGCGTGTGCGAGCAATGTATGAAAAACCGGGGACAATCTATTTATATACGATGCATACCCATTTAATCTTGAACATGATCACACAACCGGAAGGAATGCCGCAAGGAGTGATGATTCGTGGCTTTGAGCCAGTAGAAGGCATTGAGCAAATGGTTCAGAATCGTCATGGCAGAACCGGCGCGATGATTTCAGATGGGCCAGGAAAACTAGTTGAAGCATTAGGGATTACTCGAGAATTATACGGCGAATCAATTTTTACTAGTTCACTGCATTTAGTACCAGAAAAAAGACGTGTTCCTAAACAAATTGATGCACTTCCGCGTATTGGAATACCTAACAAAGGGATTTGGACGGAAAGACCTTTGCGATTTGTCGTTCATGGCAATCCTTACATAACCAAACAACGAAAGCTTTTAATAGAAGAAAATAATGGATGGAGGAACTGAAAATGGCAAAAGAGACCATGGTTACTTATTTAGATAACTACTTAAACAAGAAAATTCCCGATTATGAATTAGCACTGGACTGGGATACACGCAATCATAGCTTCGAGATTGCTTTTCGAATTTATGGTGAAAACAAGGGGCAGATCGAGCTTGATGATGTCGATGGAGTGGCTTCAGAAGAAGAGATTATTGAATTTGAAGATGCGATCTTATTAGTCGATCCTGAAAAATCTACCTACGATTCAGAGGATTTTTTAGCGGTAATCCCGTATGAAGGAAAAAAAGGTATGAAGAAAAATGAATTGACGGCAGTTGTCGATTATTTGAAAGAAGTCATTGAAGAGGGCCAAAGCGATTTGTTGGATTTCTTAGCTGATGATAGCGAGGATACGATTTTTGAGATGAAATGGGACGATGCTGTGTTTAAGGCATTAATCAAACCAACTGACAGCAGTTATTTGCCGTATCCAAGTTATTAAGGATTTCAGTTTCTTAATCAATCAGTCAAAATATAATGAAGTATAGAGGAATGACATACGGCATGAAATTAGCCCATTTACTATGAATAAGGAGGTAAAAAAATGAAGTGGAATGAAGTCAAGGTAACAACAGAAAGCGAAGCGGTCGAGGCTGTTTCGAATATTTTAATGGAGGCAGGCGCATCGGGTGTCGCGATTGAAGATGCGTTGGACTTTGAGAATTACCAAGAAGATCAATACGGAGAACTTTTAGATAAGGAAACATTTTCTAGTCTAACAGAGGGTGCCGTTGTGATGGCCTATTTTCCAGAAACGATTTTCTTGCCCGAAATTTTGCCCTTCATTAAAACGAAGATCGAAAAATTACCCGAGTTTGGATTGAACATAGGTAAAAATATTGTGGAAGTTAGTGAAGTAGAAGAAAGCGATTGGGCGACGGCTTGGAAAAAGTACTATCATCCTGTTCGGGTGACCCGCTATTTAACAATCGTACCTAGCTGGGAAAAGTACGAAGCCCAACATGAAGATGAAAAAATCATTACATTAGATCCTGGAATGGCTTTTGGAACAGGGACACATCCGACAACGAATCTGACTTTGCAAGCATTAGAAACTGTTTTGCGCGGTGGTGAAACAGTCTTGGATGTCGGCACAGGTTCTGGCGTGTTAAGTATTGCTAGTTCGCTTTATGGGGCAAAAGATATCTATGCCTATGATTTAGACGAAGTTGCTGTTCGTTCGGCGCAAGAGAATGTCGATCTAAATGCGAACACTGAAAATATCCATGTTGCTGCTAATGACTTATTAGTCGGTGTGGAGCAAGAAGCCGATGTGATCGTGGCAAATATTTTAGCAGATATCATTGTTTTAATGATTGAAGATGCTTGGCGTTTATTAAAACCAGATGGGACATTTATCGTTTCCGGCATCATTGAAGATAAAAAAGATATGGTGTTGGAAGAAATGTATACGCAAGGTTTTGAAGTTGATCGAATCTTCCAGCAAAAAGATTGGTTCGCGATTATTTTGAAGAAACCAGAGGAAGACTAGAATGCAACGCTATTTTTTAGATCAGGCATATGAACCAACTGTAGAAGTCAGCGGCGATCCGCATCATCATATGTCGCGTGTGATGCGCATGACGGTCGACACGGAAGTATTTCTCGTATTCAATGATCAAACTGCGATTAAGGCGAAGATCATCGCCATCGATAATGATAAGGTGACGTTGAAAGAGGTTGAAAAAGAGCGACTGCAACGAGAGTTACCGATTGATATCACGATTGCCAGCGGTTTTCCGAAAGGGGAAAAACTGGAGCTGATCGTCCAAAAAGGGACAGAACTCGGAGCCCATGATTTTATTGCCTTTCCTGGTGAGAGTTCGGTAGCTAAGTGGGATGCGAAGAAGCAGCAAAAAAAACAGCAGCGGTTGAATAAAATCGCGCAAGAAGCAGCGGAACAATCCCATCGACAAGTCTTACCAGTGGTGAAATTTGCTTCAGAAAAGGAATTGATCGCTGGTTTTGCTGATTATGACGCTGTTTTGATCGCTTACGAGGAATCGGCCAAGCAAGGAGAGCAAGCCCAGCTAGTTCAAACATTTCAACAATTAACTTCTGGACAAAAATTATTAGTCGTATTTGGTCCAGAGGGTGGATTGACTCCAAAAGAGATCGAAAATTTTCAGGAAGCTGGCGGAAAGCTTTGCGGTTTAGGACCACGAATTTTACGAACAGAAACAGCGCCCTTCTATCTTTTGAGCGCGGCAAGTTTCTATTATGAACTACAACACTGATTTGATTGAAAAAGCTTACGAGAGTTTGTATAATAAGAACAATCATTTTCAGAAAACAAGGGGGAACGTCACATGGCAAAAGAAGTTGAATTGACCGGTCCTGACGTCATCAGGATGGTTAGTACGTACATGGGAAAAGAGCACGTGGCGTTTGTACAAAAGGCCTACGACTTTGCATATGAAGCCCATAAGCCTCAGATTCGCAAATCAGGAGAGCCTTACATTATTCATCCGATCCAAGTTGCAGGGATTTTAGCGGACTTACATATGGACCCTCACACGGTTGCGACAGGTTTTTTACATGATGTTGTAGAAGATACGCCTGTAACATTAGAGGATTTGAAGGTTGAATTTGGTGAAGATGTTGCTTCGTTAGTTGACGGTGTCACCAAATTAGGGAAAATCAAATACAAGTCTCACGAAGAACAATTAGCAGAAAATCACCGAAAAATGCTGTTAGCGATGGCGCAGGATTTGCGCGTCATCATGGTCAAGTTAGCCGACCGTTTGCATAATATGCGGACTCTGAAATATCTACGTGATGACAAGCAACGTCGAATTGCCCGCGAAACGCTGGAAATCTATGCCCCACTAGCTGATCGTTTAGGGATGAGCCGGATTAAATGGGAATTAGAAGACACCGCATTACGCTATTTGAATCCAAAGCAGTATTACCGGATTGTTCATTTGATGCGCAGTAAACGTGATGAACGAGAAGGTTTTGTTGCCGAAGCTGTCGAAGAAATTAAAGAGGCAACAAAAGAATTAGGGATCGAAGGTGATATCTATGGTCGTCCCAAACATATCTACTCAATTTATCGCAAAATGCGAGATCAGAAGAAACAATTCGACGAAATCTATGATTTGTTAGCAATTCGTGTAATCGTGGATTCGATCAAGGATTGCTATGCTGTACTTGGTGCGATTCATACGAAATGGAAACCAATGCCGGGGCGTTTCAAGGATTACATTGCGATGCCAAAGGCCAACATGTATCAGTCGCTTCATACAACAATCATCGGACCGAGCGGCAATCCAGTAGAAGTTCAAATTCGTACTCATGAAATGCATCAAATCGCTGAGTTCGGGGTTGCAGCTCACTGGGCCTACAAAGAAGGCAAGACTGATAAGCAGGAAACAACACAAGATAACAAGCAGTTGGATTGGTTCCGTGAGATCATCGAGCTACAAGATGAAAGCTACGATGCGTCTGAATTTATGGAAAGCGTTAAAGGCGATATTTTCAGCGATAAGGTTTATGTGTTTACCCCTAAAGGTGATGTGACAGAGTTGCCTAAAGGTTCAGGACCATTGGATTTTGCTTACAGTATTCACACCGATGTTGGTAATAAAACAACTGGAGCCAAGGTTAACGGCAAAATGGTGCAGTTGGATTATAAATTGAAAAATGGCGATATCATTGAAATTATGACCTCGGCTAACTCCTTTGGACCAAGTCGTGATTGGCTAAACTTAGTAAAAACCAGTAAAGCAAAAAATAAAATCAAACGCTTCTTTAAAACTCAAGATCGGGAAGAAAATGTTACCAAAGGTCATGATGCAGTTGTTAAATGCATCAATGATCTAGGTTTTGTACCCAAGGAGATGCTGACGAAGGACAAGCTTTCGGATGTGCTGGACAAGTTCAATTTCCACAGTGAAGAAGATTTATATGCAGCGATTGGCTTTGGTGAAATGAGCGCCTTGACCTTTGCTAATCGTCTAACCGAAAAAGAACGCCGGGAACAAATGAAGCAAAAACAGCGTGATGCTGTTGATGAGATGGTCAATAATCCCAAAGAGCCTGAAAAAATCAAGGTACGGCATGAAGGCGGTATTGTCATTCAAGGAATCGACAATTTATTGATTCGGATCAGTCATTGTTGTAATCCTGTTCCAGGGGATAATATCGTCGGTTATATCACTAAAGGTCGCGGGATCTCGATTCACCGATCCGACTGTCCGAATATTACGAAGCAAAAAGATATTCAACAGCGGTTGATCGAAGTGGAATGGGAAGATACGACAAATTCAGTCCAAGAATATAATGCTGATTTGGAAATTTATGGCTTCAATCGTGATGGTTTGCTAAACGATGTTTTGAATATCGTTAGCGGTATGACTAAAAAATTGGTTAGCGTCGAAGCAAAACCAACCAAAGATCGATTGGCTGTCATCAACTTGACCTTTAAGATTCAAAACTTGAATCATTTATATTCAATCGTTGATAAGGTCAAGACCATTCCAGATGTCTACAGTGTGAAACGGACGAAAGGGTAGGAGGTTTCTTATGCGAGCAGTTATTCAACGTGTGAGTGAGGCAAGTGTAACAATTGATGAACAAGTTGTCGGCAAGATCGGTCGCGGCTTCATGATTCTTCTAGGCATTCATGAAGAGGATACTCAGGAAGATGCGGATTATTTGATTCGCAAAATCCCTTTATTACGTGTCTTTGAAGATGCAGAAGGAAAAATGAATCAGTCATTGCAGGATGTTGTCGGCAGCGTTCTGAGTGTTTCACAATTCACACTATATGCGGATACGAAAAAAGGAAATCGACCAAGTTTCGTAAAGGCAGCCCGCCCTGAAACAGCGATCCCCTTATATGAATATTTCAACGAAGGCCTACGCAAAGCAGGGTTAGTCGTTGAAACCGGTGAATTCGGTGGCGATATGGATGTAGCATTAATCAATGATGGGCCTGTCACGATTCTTTTTGACACAAGAGATAAATAACGAACGAAGTACAAAAGTTTGATCGCTTTTGTACTTTTTTTGTATCCATTTCAGTATAAATAAGAGATAATTGTACAAAATAGGAGAATAAGTATTTCAGTTCCTCCTAATATAAACAAGGAGTCGAATGTATGAAAACACGAACGGAATATGATTCAATGGGCCCAATTGAAGTGCCAAAAGAGGCTTGGTGGGGGGCGCAAACCGAACGAAGTCGCCAAAATTTTAAGATTGGCGGTGAAAAAATGCCACCGGAATTATTGCGTGCTCTTGTATTGGTAAAAAAAATGGCAGCTGTGGCCAATCAGAGGACGGGAAAACTAGCTGCGGAAAAGGCATTGGCGATTCAGCATGCCGCTGATCTGCTGTTAAAAGGTGAAAACTGGGATGAGTTTCCATTGGTGGTTTGGCAGACAGGCAGCGGCACACAGAGTAATATGAATGCAAATGAAGTCATTGCTCATTTGGCAAGTCAAAAGGATTTGACTGTTCATCCGAACGATGATGTGAATATGTCTCAAAGCTCGAATGACGTTTTTCCAACTGCGCTACACATTGCTGGAACATTTGCTATTGAGAGAACTTTACTACCGGCAATCCATGAGATGGTCAGTGTATTAAAAGAATTAGAAGAAAAGAATCAGCATGTGATTAAAATTGGACGGACGCATTTACAAGATGCGACTCCAGTGACCTTTGCACAGGAAGTCAGCGGTTGGCGTTCATCCCTAGAGCATAATGCAACGATGTTGGCCAATAGTTTAACAGAATTGCGACAGTTAGCAATTGGCGGTACAGCTGTTGGGACCGGTCTGAATGCATCGAAAGCTTATGAGCGAGCATTTATTGAGGCTTTAAATGAAGAAACAGGAATCCATTTCGTCGGAGAGAGCAATAAGTTTCATGCTTTAGCGAATCGTGATGCCGTTGTGTATGTTAGCGGCGCGTTAAAGGCATTGGCAGTGAATTGTATGAAAATGGCAAATGATATCCGATGGTTAGCAAGTGGGCCTCGTAGTGGTCTAGGAGAGATTACTCTGCCAGCTAACGAACCTGGGAGCTCGATCATGCCGGGTAAAGTTAATCCGACACAGTGCGAGGCGTTAGCGATGGTTGCAGTACAAGTAATGGGGAACGATACGGCAATTGGAGTTGCGGCTTCACAGGGGAATTTTGAGTTGAATGTTTATTTACCATTGATCGCTTTTGACCTGCTGCAAAGTATTCGATTGCTGACAGATGCGTTGCATTCCTTTAGTGATAAATGCTTAAAGGGATTGGTTGTGAACGAGGATCGGATGGCAGACCTTTTGGAACAGTCTCTAATGCTGGTGACGGCTTTAAATACGCATATTGGCTACGATAAAGGTGCTGAAATTGCTAAGAAAGCTTTCAACGAGGGAACGACTTTGAAAGATTCTGCTTTATCGTTAGGTTATGTGACAGAGGAAGAATATGAGAACTGGGTTCGTCCGGAAAAAATGATTGGAGAGAATGTTGATGACTATTTATGATGAAGCCTTAACTGCACATGAAAAATGGCATGGAAAGATTGAAGTAACTAGCAAAGCTAAAGTCCACAACAAAGATGATTTATCTTTAGCCTATACGCCAGGGGTAGCTGAGCCTTGTCGGAAAATTGCCGAAGATAAAAATAAAGCGTATGACTATACTTGGAAAAGTAATAGTGTTGCGGTTGTTACGGACGGCACAGCTGTTTTAGGCTTGGGGGATATCGGACCAGAGGCTGCCTTGCCGGTAATGGAAGGAAAAGCACTGCTATTCAAAGAGTTTGCAGACATCGATGCTGTACCGATTTGTTTAAACACAAAGGATCCGCAGGAAATTATCCAAATTGTTAAAGCGATCGCGCCTACTTTTGGCGGAATCAACTTAGAAGATATTAGTGCCCCACGTTGTGTTGAGATTGAACGTGCCTTGATCGAAGCATTGGACATCCCAGTTTTTCACGATGATCAGCATGGAACTGCTGTTGTTGTGACGGCAGCCTTAATTAATGCATTGAAGCTGGTTAAGAAGGAAGCAAAAGATTTGAAGGTCGTGATCTCGGGAACAGGTGCGGCCGGCAGTGCAATTATCCACATGTTGGTTGATCTTGGGGTGAAAAACATCCTAGCGTTTAATAAAGATGGGGCTTTGAATGAACAGATGGTGAATGCGACATTTGTAGAAAAAGAGATCCTAGAATTGATCGCGCTAAAAGATTTTTCTGGTACGATGGCGGAAGCCTTTGTAGGGGCAGATGTCTTCATCGGTGTTTCTGCGCCTAATCTAGTTACTAAAGAAATGATCGCATCGATGAATGACGGAAACATTGTCTTTCCGATGGCCAATCCAGAACCGGAGATTACTTATGCCGAAGCGATCGCTGGTGGCGCCTCAGTAGTGGGAACGGGTCGTTCAGATTTTCCAAATCAAATTAATAATGTTTTAGCTTTTCCAGGATTGTTCCGAGGAGCATTCACTGCTGAAGCGACAAAAATTACCTCGCGGATGAAATTGGCCTGTGCACATGCAATAGCAGACTCGATTCCTTATAGCGAACTGAACTCTGACTACATCATTCCCTCTGCTTTTGATGAAAATTTAGTGGATTTGATTACCATGAAGGTCGCCGAGGCAGCTAGGAAAGATGGTGTAACGCGTTAACGCAAATGTTATCATATCAAGGGTGGAAAGAACTTTCTCTCGACAGTTTTTCGCAAATCAGATAGTTTGAAAGTAGTAAATTCAACTATTGAAGGTGAACAGATGGAAATCAGTCAACGAATCAAATTGGAACGACAAACTTTAAAATGGACACAGGAAGAATTAGCAGATAAAATTTTTGTATCGAAACGAACCATTTCAAATTGGGAAACCGGAAGGACCGTGCCCGATATTGAAAGTGTCTTGCGTCTGGCAAAAGTATTTCATGTTTCGTTAGATGACTTATTATTAGAAGATTCAACTGTAGTGAATGAAATTAAACGAAGAGAAGAAATTGTAAATTTGTCATGGGTATACTTTATAGGACCTGTCTTAACCGCGATTCTTTTGATTGTCATGATGTATTCACTTCCAGAAATGAGTAATACTGGAGCCGTGTCTTTTATCAGTGCGGCTTCATTAACAAATTTTTTTACGTTATGCGTATTTAAAGGGAAAATTGCTCAGTTAAAAGGCAATGAAGAGAAATTCAAAAAAGAACTAAAACAAATGAAGATTCTCGGAATAGTTACGATTATACTCACGTGTTTATTTACGATCGCTTTGCATTTTATTTAGAGAAGAGGTTCGCAAATGAGTAAAATATTTAAAATGAGCTTTGGTTCGATCTATCTGCTGTACCTTAAAAAGATCGAAAAAAAGGGTCGAAGTAAGGAAGAATTAGATCAAGTTATTTATTGGTTGACTGGATATGACGAAGAAGGTTTGCAAAAGCAAATTGATTCTGGCAATGATATGGAAACTTTTTTTGCTGAAGCTCCAGAATTGAATGAAAATGTTTCTTTGATCAAAGGTGTAATCTGCGGCTATCGAGTGGAGGATATTGAAGATCCTTTGATGCAGAAAATCCGTTATATGGACAAATTAGTGGATGAATTAGCTAAAGGTAAGAAGATGGAAAAAATCTTACGGAAATAATTGTCGCAGCGAGTCTTCTTGGATTCGCTGTTTTTTTATAACATTTTTATTGAATGCTGTCGTGTTAAACTACGTGCAGTTAAATAAGAAATCAGGATTTGTAATGGATCGAAAGTGGCGAGTGATCAATAGACTGAGAAGGATCATTTTTGTGCTACTTGGAATCTCGATGTTCTATATTTCTTATAATAATTAGCAAATGGAACAAGCGTTTTTTTGCAAGTGCTAAGGGGCTTACTTTGAGAACGATCCATATTGAAAAGGGTGTTCAGACTATCAATTTCCCTGAGAATAGTTATGGAGTATCCATTGACGGGAAGCGCAAAGAGGGAAAACAGGGTTACATTTACTATCAAAAAAGCCTTATCGCATTTTTACCGCACCTAACGAATACTAGATAAAACAAGATAGTATCAAACCGCTATTAGGTAGTATTTTCTTTATAGGTTCCGTCATGTTGACTCAAGTTTTCTCATTAAAAATTACTTGAAATTCAATGAATCAATTTTTAATTCTAGAATTTTTATATAAAGGACCGCTAAGCAAGCTTTCTTTTTTATGGGTATAAATGGAAAAAAAGCGCCATTTAATGGATGGAATTTTCAAACCATATATGGTTTTGTGGTATACTACGTAGGAATCTATTTTTAAAGGAGGAGCCTCATGGCAGAGAAAGATACATTTTATATTACCACGCCAATTTATTATCCAAGTGGCAAGCTGCACATTGGGAATTCTTATACAACGATTGCCTGTGATGCGATTGCTCGCTACAAACGCATGATGGGCTTTGACGTGTTTTATTTGACTGGGGTCGATGAACACGGACAAAAAATTGAAAAGAAAGCCGGAGAACTTGGTGTAAACCCACAAGAGTATGTAGATAAGATGGCAACAGATATCAAAAAGTTATGGAAGACGTTGGATATCAGCTACGACAAATTTATTCGGACAACAGATGATTATCATCAAGCAGCGGTTAAAAAAATCTTTGACCAATTGTTGGAACAAGGAGATATTTATCTAGGCGAATACGAAGGCTGGTATTCTGTTTCTGATGAAGAATATTTTACTGAGACACAATTGGATGAAGTATATCGCGATGAAGAAGGCAACGTGATCGGCGGGAAAGCGCCAAGTGGTCATGAGGTCGAATTGGTGCGTGAAGAATCTTACTTCTTCCGTATGAGCAAGTATGCGGATCGTTTAGTGGAATATTATGAAGAGCACCCTGAATTTATCCAACCGGAATCACGTAAAAACGAAATGATCAATAATTTCATTAAACCAGGTTTGGAAGATCTAGCGGTTTCACGAACAACCTTTAAATGGGGGATTCCAGTGAATGCGAATCCTGAACACGTGGTTTATGTTTGGATTGATGCGTTATCAAACTATATTACTGCTTTAGGTTATGGTTCTGATGATGACAGTCTATTCCAAAAATACTGGCCAGCAGATGTTCAAATGGTTGGTAAAGAAATTGTACGTTTCCACACGATTTATTGGCCAATCATGCTGATGGCCTTGGACTTGCCATTACCAAAGAAAATTTACGGTCACGGCTGGTTAATGATGAAAGACGGAAAAATGTCTAAATCAAAAGGAAACGTTGTTTATCCTGAAATGTTAGTCGAACGTTATGGTTTAGATGCTGTACGTTACTATTTATTAAGAGCAATCCCATTTGGTTCAGATGGCGTATTTACACCGGAAGATTTTGTTTCTCGGGTGAATTACGATTTAGCGAATGACTTAGGAAACTTATTGAATCGTACAGTGGCTATGATCAACAAATATTGTGACGGCGTTGTTCCAGCTTATAAATCGTTAGTGACGGATTTTGATAGTGAACTATCTACAACGGCTGCGAATGTCGTGAGTCGTTACCGTGAAGCAATGGATAAAATGGAATTCAACAACGCGTTGGCAGAAGTTTGGACATTGGTTTCTCGTGCAAACAAATACATTGACGAAACAGAGCCTTGGGTTTTAGCGAAGGATGAAGAACGCAAAGCGGAATTAGAAAGCGTGATGGTTCATTTAGCTGAAAGCTTGCGGATCGTAGCGATTCTTTTACAACCAATCATGACGCAAACACCTAAACGTATTTTTGAACAATTAGGTCTAAATGCTGACATGATGAATTTAGCGACAATTCATTTTGGAGAATTTCCAGAAAATACGAAGGTGACACCAAAAGGCAAACCAATCTTCCCACGTTTGGATATGGATGAAGAAGTTGCTTATATTAAAGAAAAAATGTCAGAAGGTAGTCAGCCAGAAGAAGAAAAGATCAAATGGAATCCAGAAGAAACCGAACTTGTTTCAGTCAAGGATAAGGAAATCAAATTTGATGTTTTCGATAAAGTTGAATTAAAAGTCGCAGAAGTCATGGAATGTAAAAAAGTCGAAGGAGCCGACAAATTATTGCAATTCCGTTTAGATGCTGGTGACAAGCAAGATCGTCAAATCTTGTCTGGCATTGCAGAATTTTATGCAGATCCAGAAAGCTTAGTTGGTAAAAAGCTGATTATTGTTGCAAACTTGAAACCACGCAAAATGCGCGGCGAGATCAGTCAAGGAATGATTCTTTCAGCGGAAGCACCAGACGGTACATTGAAGGTCGTGGAAGCACCAGCTGATATGCCTAATGGCGCAATCGTAGGATAAATGAAAAGTCGAAATCCAATCAAGTGGATTTCGACTTTTTGTTTACCTGATTTTTTTGATAAATTTTCTAGTGAAAAGAATAATCCAGATTAAGCTGCTTGCCGTTCCAAGCAATAGATTAAACCAGAGCGCTTTTTCTAAAATTAATTCTCCTAACCAGAAGCTCGGAAGAATTCCTGCTAACCAACGCCAAGAATCAGAGACAAAACCAGCGATAAACATTCCCAGCATAGTAATCCCAGTCAGCTTCGAGATCGCTAAACCTTCTACTCGATTTGATGCTAGAGCTACGATCATGATTGCAACGCTACTGCCGAATAAGACAGCGAGAAATGAACAGGCAATGATAACGGAGAACGAAAGCTGAGAAAGACCAAACCAACTAGCAATCCCAAGCGCACATAGAAATCCCCAGAGTGCTGGAAGTCCGATTCTAGCCATAAGATAGTGAAATTGTTTGGCCGGTGTAATCTGATAATAACTGCCAAGTCCTTCATCACATTCCTCCAAAAGCAAAAAGGCACTGGACATGGTTAATAAGGTCGGTGTCAAAATAATCATCAACCCATCTGCGAGGGGATACCATTCTTCAAATGAAAAGCCGAAACGTTCTAAAAGAAGCTGATTCAACCATGGAAGCAAATAGTGAAAAGTGATTCCAACTAACAATGGTGCAGGGATTAAAAATAGCATGATAGCATCCCGCATGACAACATGCATGCCAATCGAGAAAACTTTAAGTGTCTGCCGCATATTTCGTCCTCCTGCCGTATCCTGTTTCTTGGCGAACAAAATGAAGTGCCAGCCAAAAGGTCAGTCCGATCCACAGCAATAACTCAATGATATAAAAGAAAAATCCGTCTGTTTTATTGAGCAAAATGTTGTTGATTAATTCGAGTACAACTGTCCCAGGGACTAATTTTGCAAAGGGAAATTCAATTCCAAGAGCCGATAAAATCGCTGGTGTTAAAAGTAAAAGAGCAGGTGGTACACTGGTCAGTAAATAGCCATTGACCGTTTTAGCGAAGGTTGCAAAAATCAATCCAAATAATGTGAAGAAGCACGAGGAGAGAAAAACGATCGCGGCTAATAAAAACGGGTGCTGCAAAGGTAAGGAGATAACACCGATAAACGTAGCTGACAAGGTAGAAACCGCTCCTAAAGAAATAATCTTGCTCAACACATATTCCGTCGTTTTCAGCGGTGTGATTCTGATGTAGTTATGCAGATCCTCGTCTTTCTCCAAGAGCCAAATGCCGCCGATAAAAAAATAGCCCAATACGGCAGGATCGCTAAGTACAATCAAACTTCCAGCCCAACCTTTAATCGTTAGGTCAGTGATCGGTCGGAGAATCAAAGTATACACAATCGTCAATATCGTATAAATGAAATAGAAACCGTATTTTGCTTGATACCACATGTCGTTTTTGATCGTATAAAGGAGTCTCATTGCAATCGCCTTCCTGTTAATGAAATAAAAACATCCTCTAGATTTTTTTCTCGAGAATGAATTCGAGTGATTTTCTTTTCTGCCAATAGATGTAAGAAATGCTGATCAGAGTGCAAGTCATCTAGTGGCACATGACATTCTTTTTCCCTATTATCTTGATTGAGAAAAGTATAAGTTACCCAATTAACAGCATTAGAACGACGAAAAGCAGTTGGAGTATTTAATGCTCGTATCTCGCCGTCCACAATAAAGGCGACACGATCACAGAGTTCCTCTGCATCATGCATGTTATGAGTCGTTAGAATGATGGTTTTTCCGTCTTTTTTCAAATCTTTAACCATGTCTTTAAGTATTCGGGCATTCGATGGGTCTAAACCACTCGTGGGTTCGTCTAGAAATAGAAGATCTGGATTATGGAGTAAACAACGAATAAAACCTAAGCGTGTTTTCATCCCTTTTGAAAAACGATTAACTGTCTTTTTTCTATCCTGCCACAGGTTCATCCGAGTCAAAAAAGGTTGTGGATCTAAAGGATCTTGCTTATATAAAGAAGAAAAATAAGTTAAATTCTCTAAAGCCGTGAATTTCCCGTAAAAATTTGGAAACTCAAAATCAACACCGATCTTTTCATAATAATCTTCAGGTAGATGTTTAAGAGAATGATTCATTACAGACACATTTCCCTGATAACCAGAAAGAGTTCCCGTTAGGATTTTTTGAAGAGTACTTTTCCCAGCGCCGGAAGGACCTAAAAATCCAAATATTTCCCCCTTTTTTACTTCAAAAGTTATCTCTTTCAAAGTAGGCGTTTTGCTATTGGGATAATGATAAAAGAGATTTTCTACACGAATCATCGTTATTCCTCCACTAATTCATTGATTAAACCATTCATCATCACAGTCAACACTTGCCAACGTAGCCCTTCATCCTCTTTTTCTAATAAAACGATCACTCCATAGAGTGCTTGGAATGCCTTTGTAACTACATCAATAGGTTGAGTAAATCGAACACCGTAATCCATAAAAAGATTTAAGGCTTCAGCATCTTCACTAGAATGATTTTCGATCACTTTAGATGGTAACTTCCGGAATAATACAGCCATCGTTTCACTGTCTGTTTTTTTGATTAAAGGATATTGCGGGAGTAATTCGAACAGATAAATCATTGTTTTTTTTACCAATTCTCTTTGCTTTAACCTATGATTTTGCTTCAAGTAGCAATCCATTTTTTGCCACATGTCTTTTTGGCAATTCACTAATATATTAAAATAGAGTTCTTCTTTATTGGGATAAAAAGCATAGAAAGAGCCCTTAGCGATTGCAGCTGCTTTAGTGATTTCTGCGACAGTTACTTTTTTTAATCCATATTCACAGAAAAGTTTTTCTGCGACAGTCAATAATTTTTGTGAAATGAGTTGTTTTTCATGCTTACTAAATTTTGGCATAGAATCCTCCAATTGCATTTATATGACCAAAAATATTTTTTGGTCATATAAATCGTATAATGATCCTTGCTCAATGTCAATATAATTTTTTTAGATGATTCATCCAGCATGGAGACAAATAAGAATTTTTTTGAATAAAGAATTTTTGATAATGATGATGGCTGATTTTGAAAATATATAAGAAAGGTGATAATGAAACAAGCCAATAACTGATGATGAAGATTGGAGAATGTATCAACGATCTGGAGCATCTTGAGATGACTAGTTTTGAAAGGCGTTTTGGATTTTGACAATACATTATAAAAGTTCTCAAGCATCAAGAGTGGCAGCAAACGAAAAGTTTTACTCCCATAAAGTTATTAAATTAGTAAAAAGAATTGAATAATATTCTGATTTAATATCTTCAATTATCTAAAAGTATGCTAAAATAAAAAAATACGAAAAATATTTTTATGCGATACTTTAACTCATTTTGATGAAATTTAATCAAACTGGCGTAACTAAAGGGTTACAAGGATGTATTAGTAGGATTTGGGAATACATCGTTTAAACGAGAAATAGTTAATTTTTAGTAATAGTCAACACCCTCAACTTTAGAATAATAAATATTGATTAGTTAGATAGCCTGCTCTTAATTGAGCGGGCTATCGTTCATTTTCGGAATCTTTGGGACTTTTATTTGTAAAGGGCTTTAGGGTTTCTTTTTATGCGATTTTAGAAATCATCTCTTCAAGCTGAAATTGTATAATTCGAATCATAATAGCTAAGGTTTTAATATGGTGAAAGCTGTTATGTAGAATAAATTGGAAGGAGATTAGTTGAATCAACAGTTGGGCGTTGATAGTAGGATTATTGCTATCCTTGATTCGCCCAATGCACAGGTTGAAAGTGATACAGGTCGTTATCATATTAATTCAGAAGGCAATTTCGCAGGATTATAATAGAATTTTTAGCATGAGTATGAGCTTCTTTTATTAGAGGCTCTTTTTTATTGGAATGATTGGCCATGTTTTTTGAAATACTTTGTCTAGCTTTATTATCTTACTATCTTTTTTTGATAGCAAAGATAGATTTTTTGCGAAGAATCTCGGTTTAAAGTGAGGCTTCTTTTAACGTTGTTCTTCATTTTTAAGTTCTTTTAAGGGTAGATAAAAAAACGAATTATTAAGGTTTTTATATTGGGATGATCAGAGGATTTCACAATTTAAAAATAACGTTTTAAGTATTTTAGAGAAATATAAACCATATTAGCAAAGATAACGATTTAATTGTAGGTTTTCTAAGGTTTATATAAACTATTTTATATTTCAGGATTATAAATCGGTTATATTCCTGAATAAAGAAACGGAAAATTTAATTCGTAAAAATTGCAATCACCTCAGTTATAAGGCTTTGTATTAACGTTTATTGACTGTTTTATAAAGAAACTCGTGTAATTAAAAACCATTAAATTAACTTAATGTTAATAAAATGAATATTCATTTTTTTAACAAATGATAAAAGAAATGAGTGTAATAACGATAGACAGATGATAACAGATGTGCTACCAAGCGTTAAGCTATCTTTTCAATATTAATAAATAACAAAAATTTAATTAATGTTGAATTTGTAAATACTTATTTCATCTTATAAGATAATAACACTGGTAGCGGTACTTTAGGGTGAAAGGAGGTAAAAATATGCTTAGGAGAAAACTGCGGTTTCTAATTGTGTTAGGGGTCATTTTTTCAAGTTTGACGGGTTTGCTGGGTGTGAGGACACAAACATTTGCAGAAACAAATACAAAAGTTTTACTTGATGAGTCATTTCTGAACGTTTCTTATGAAACTGAGCTAACAGAAAAAGGAAATGTTTTTCGAATCAAGTTGAAACGAGAAGCTGACAGTAAGCAGAAAAAAAGTCGTGTAAAGGTAAAAATACTAACAGAGAGTGATGAAGTAATCGATTATCCTGTAGTCGATGGGATGGAAGAAACTGATGAGTGGTTGAATGAAAAAGAATTTACACCTTCAGCAAACTATGAATTGGAGCTCTTACTTCCTAAGAAAGAAAAAAGGCTTCAATTGTTCATCGAATTAAATGAACAAAAGGAAATGAGCGAAAATGATTCTGATACAGACGTTCTTGGGTTAACTGAGCCTTTATTGTTGGAAATGAGTAAAACAGACAGTTCGAAAAGTTCAAAAAAAGAACCTACCAGTAGTTTGGCTAGTGAAAAAGTTCCACCTACTACCAGTAGTTATTCACTTTATTCTGAACAAAATAGTCTGTCACCATTAGCGGGAATAAGCGCCAATAGTTTAACCCGCGAAAATTCGTACACGAATAAGGCACCAAGTTACAAAACGGATAATGGGGAATATCCTGAATATTCTTGGCAGCCAAATGGACAGACGAATGTGATCAATCACCAAGGCGGAAAGGACAATGCAGCGGCCAATGTTTGGGACGGTCTGCAAAATTGGGATACTTCTACAGATAACTATAAGAATTCTTATATTTATTACGGAGTAGGTGAAAAGGCGCAAGGAGATATTGCCTTACGAAAATATGCGAGTGAAACTGCTAAGGAAGATGAGTTTAATGTCCGTTTAAATGTCCGAGGAGATTCTCTTACCAAACCAGGTGTTGATGTCATGTTTGTGTTGGACAACTCTGCATCCATGATATACAACAATCCGGAATCTCTCGTTAACGGCAGATTGCGAAAGGATGTTTCAGTAGAATCGCTGGGTAAACTAATTGATCAATTCAAAAAGAATATTCCAGATAACTTGGGCTATCTGAGGCTTGGAAGTGTCATTTTTGGCTCGGATGTAATCAGCACTTCTAATTTGTCAGCGCAATATAGCGATTGGGATCAAATGGTGACTAATTACCAAGCGGCCAGTACGCAAGGACACCAGACATACACCCAAGGAGGATTGATTGAAGCACAAAAAAGATTGTTAGCCGATAATAACGGACGACGAAAAGTTATTTTTCTTTTAACGGATGGGTTTCCAAATAGGAGTAGGAAACCAGTAAAAGGAAAAAAAGACTCGACGATCTTTCCTTCGCAAGTGAGAATTACGGAGTATGTTGCCAGTGAACTGGGCGACTCTTTGCAGTCAAATGGCTCTACCTCCCTTTATGTATTGAATAATCCTCCATGGAGTGATGTGGATAGAAGGTTTACCATTCCTAATATCGAAGGTGGAGCGGCTCTGAAAATTGAATCCCATTTGGATATGGCAAACTCACAAGCAGCAGATATTAGAGAAACTGGTACAGAAATTCAAGCAATCGCCATGGGATACCATAGTGGAACTCTGGAATATCATACTCCAGAAGAGTTGATAAAAGGTCTCTATAGGATGACCACTCAAAGAGCGAACACCACAGGGGGTTCAGAAAGTGATTACTATTTCTATCAGGCACAAGATTTGCAAGGGTTTGAGGACTCTTTCCAAGATTGGTTTCAATCGACCCTTACGACTGTTGAACATGGTGTAATTGAAGACCCACTGGGGGATATGGTGGAGTTAGTCGGAACACCAGTTGTTACAGATGTCTCTCTGAGGAATGGGTTGGGCACAGAGTCTATCAACACGGATAGGATGGCTGTAGTTGATAATTCAGACTCAGGAAAAGTAAAAGTAACCAATATCAATCTTTATGGAAATCAAGAAATTGAAATAAATTATAAAGTACGCCTGAAAACAGAGGATTCTAGTTTTATTTCAGGTAAATGGTATCCAGCCAATGGAAAAACAACGTTACACGTTTCACCTGACCGGACAACAGATAAGCTAGATTTTGGTGTTCCTTCTGTTCGAGCCTCTACAGAAGATTTTGTCATTCCGGTAAAAAAAATCTGGTCAAATGATAACGATAATCGCTGGCAGATGCGCAAAGAAGTAACGGCTGTTCTGCAAAAAAAAGACGGAACTAAGTGGATTGATTTACACGAGGTTAATTTAAATGAAGGAAATGATTGGACAAACCAATTTCCAGCAGTTTCTGGCAACTCTACTATTGAATACCGAGTTATTGAAAAAATCAGCAATCTGTATAGAGTACCTGGTTATGCTAATCCCACTTACAGTCAGGAGAGTTTCACATCTAGTAATCTAGAATCAGCAGGAATAACGATCACGAATCGATTGCTGACTACTGATTTTTCATTTAAGAAAGTAATGGAAAACGGACAACCATTTACTATTTCAGATGAGAAACGGCCAAAATTTACTTTGACAGAAACGATTAAAAGTATAGAAGTTGTAAGAGACGTTGCACCTGATGATGAAGGAGTCGTTCATTTCACTAACCTTCCTGCAGGTATCTATCGAGTAAGCGAAACATTTGTTCCGGAAGGATTCAAAAAGTGTGATGATTTCACATTTACAGTGGCAGAGAGGTCGGATGGAACGGGAGTTATTGCTACTTCAACGAATAAAACGATCGTAAATGAATTGAAGGAGTACAAATTAACAGTTATAAAGACCAATGAGCTAGGAGCAGAAATAGAAGGTGCTGCGTTCCAATTGAGGAATTCATCGGGCACTTATAATAAGACGATTTCTACGGGTTCTACTTTTACTTTTACGGGATTGGAACCAGGCGCTTATTTCTTGAAAGAAGTCACTGCGCCAGATAGCTATGTTGGTCTGAACAAAGAAATTGCTATTGATATTTTTGACAATGGCTCTGTTTCAATTGAAGATCATACACTGATAACAAAGTCAGTCAATCTAAATGGAACAGAAAATCTTATTACTATGAAGGTGAAAAATAAAAGACAATTTGGAGTATTACCGAAAACAGGAAGTTTTGGTAATCGCTACTTCATATTATTCTCTATTATTTGCTTAGTAATAGGCAGCGGATTGGGTGCAGTCTATTTGTATGTTAATCGAAGGAGGGGGTAAACATGAAAAAATATCATCTTTTTTTCTTGTCCCTTCTGATAGTCTTCATCGGTGTTATCGGATTAACTAGCTCCGTTTTAGCAGCACCATCTGATGAAAAAGTTGAAGTAATAATAAATACAAGACAAAAAGAAGGAGAAAAAGTTCAAGGAACGGATCATTTGAACTTTACTATCTATGACTTAACTAGCTGGCGTCAATCGACCACGATGTCTGAAAAAGAAGCAAAAGAGTATCTGCTGGATAAAAATGTTCTCAAGGAGGAAATGCAGAGCTTTATTCGAACACAAGATCTAAAAGCACTGGGAGAAGAACCTTTAGTTGTCAATAGCGAAGGAGAAGCAAAGTTCCTACTTCCGCGCTATCAAGACAATAAGGACGCGGCGTATCTCATTTTAGCTAGCGGAGAAACCGGAAAATTTCGTTTTCTACCAATTGTCTTATTCTTTCCACAGTACGCTATTGACTCCAATATAGAAACATTCAAAGTGATGATTTATGGAAAATATGCGGAACAACAAGAACTGGTGACAACTGTACCACCAGGTGAAGTGGCCAAGCAAACAGAAAATCCTAAAGCGTCAGCAGTCACTTCGCATAAAACATTGCCGCAAACGAATGATTTCGTAAAAAGCTACTCATTACTTGGCGGGGTACTACTTATTTCAGCAATTATGGGTTTGAAAAAGACTCAAAAATATAGGGGGAAAAAATAATGAAACATAAAGTGAAATGGACAGGACTATTAACAGCAATTATATGTCTCGTACCACTACTAACAGGGGTGTTTGGTCTGAGCGAGAATGCAGAGGCTGCTGGGGAAACCGTGTCAGTAACATTGCATAAAAAGAAAATGGATGAATTTCCTAACACAGCAATAGCTAACACAGGTAAAGAAATGAATGAGTTTGATCATTATCAAGGATTACCAGGTGTAACTTTTACCGCATGGGATGTCACTGAAGATTTTTATAGTAAGCTGGGGTTAACTGGAAGCGAAACAGACGCTGTAGCAAAAACGAAAACCGAAGCGTTGATGCAAACGTTCGTTTTGGATAAAGGAAATGCGACAAATGTAGTAAGTGATGTTACGGATGCTAACGGGAATGTGACCTTCCCTACGTTAGAAAAACGAACAGCTGGCGGAATTTATAAGGTGTACTATTTTGAAGAAACACTACCAGCAGGCTACACTACCTATTCAAATCCAATTATTCTAGTTCTACCTGCAATGGATGGCGCAAATGAACTAAGTACGATTCATTTATATCCAAAAAATAAGATTGATGATAAAGAAAAACCTGAAAAGATCTTAGTTGATGAAGCAGGCAAAGCATTAGAGGGTGTTCCGGCAGGCGAAACGTTCTATACGTTTGAAGTAGGAAAACGGATCAACTATAAAGCATCATTCACCTTCCCAAGCCAAATTGGTGAAATTTTGACAGAGGCTGGTGTAGAGCAAACACGCTACAATAAATTTGTACTTGACGATCAGGTGTCCCAAACAGGTGTAAAATTTGAAGGAATTTCAAAGATTGTCATCGGCGGTGTTGAGTTGAGTGATACTGAATTAACAACATTTTATTCTCATATGATCTTGACTTCTAAAAATACAGTGACTCCATATTTAAATTATGCCGGTTTTACTTTGACAGCTAATTTGAATGCTGAAACAAGTGTGAGTAATGCGACCGAATATGCGAGATCTAAAGCAACCGCTGAATACTTGAAGCAATTTGCTGGGAAAAAATTAGAAATAACTTATGGCGTGAGCATGACAGAATATACGCCTGTAGATCAAGAAATCAACAATAATTTTGTGGTTCAGATGACTCGTGATGGGGATACTGATGATAATCGGAACGTTCTTAATCCTCCTCCAGGCTTTGGGACTGGCGGACACAAATTCTTAAAACATGAAAGTGGCAAAGAGAATCAAACGTTGGCTGGAGCAGAGTTCGTTGTGATTCGCAAAAATAACGGCAAAGAAGAATTTTTGAAGCAAGCTGTAGACGGAGGTACTCCAGTTTGGACAGAACTACCTAGTGGCGGAAGCTTAGCCGATGCTAAGAAGTTCACTACTGGAAATGACGGAAAAATTGAAGTAACTGGGTTAGAAAAAGGGACTTACTTCTTGAGAGAAACAAAAGCACCTAATGGGTTCATTAAATTAGCAGATGATGTTCAATTTGAAATCAAAAATAATTCCTATGAAGAAACAACAAGATTGAAAATTCCGAACGTTTCTCAAGGCGGCTTCTTACCATCAACAGGTGGACAAGGGATTATCGCCTTCCTAGTTATTGGATTGGGATTAATGCTGTTCGCAATCATTAAATATCGTAAAGTCCGCGAACAAACAGTATAAGCAAGCTATAACAGTGCCGTATCCATGAGAGATACGGCACTGTTTATTATTCTAACAAATTTTTTTGACGCTCTAGCTTTTCGATATATTTGCTTAAAATTTCGTTGATTTTCGTGATGTCAGAAAGAGATATTTGCGGATGGAAGGTATAGACTGGGATTCCTCGATAGGGACTATCTTCACTATTTTGAATGATTGAAGAAAAGACCATATCAAATGTTTGATCTTCGGTTTGATCAACTTCAATAAAGGATAGAAAACGAACATTGAAAAAGTTTTGGAAAATTTGTTCCAATTTTTGAGCCAGAATATACTCTAAGGCCATCGTTAGGTTTGTATCAATTTTGACGATGACCTCTGGTTCGAACTTAGTAAAAATATTAATCGCAGAGAAGGCTTCACAAAACCTCGGCAAGAGAAATTCCGTATTGTCTAACACTGGTGAATCAGATTTTTCGCGCATTTTCTTAAGAACATCCTTCATATAATTATAAAGGTGCGGGTACTTTTTCTGGTAAAAATAGGAAAGATCATAGCCAGAAGCGACAGAAATAAAATTTTCGAAAAAGGTCGCATGCAAAAAAGTTGATAAAATGATTGAGTGGCAAAGCTTTAAGTTCAATTCATCTTTTACTGGTGTATACATGATATTTGTTTCATCAGTAAAGAGAGTATATAGCTGATAGATTGGCGTTTCGAGCTCACGATGCAATTGGATAACTTCTTTTAAATTGTCTTTTCTAATATAAAACTGCGCTCGACATTGAAACAGGAGCCCAACGTAATCAATCTCAGAATCAGAGAGAAAAAACTCCTTTTGAAAATTCGTATAAAATGTTGAACGTGGAAAAAGCTGACGTTGGCTGATTTTCTTAATGTAAGCTGGAATATCCTCATCATTGATCGGATGTTTCAAATGGAAGCGTGAAACATTCAATGCAAACATATAAGAAAAATCAATTGTTAAGGTATTTTTTTTAGCTAAATCATAATTCTTTAGGGCATACCTTACGTATCCGTCGATTTTCTTTTGGTCTACATTAGAAAATGGCCAAGCAACACCCGTATAGAAAGTCCAGAAGAAGTGGTATCCAAAATAGCGGATGTTGATCTCTTTACCGGTGATTTTTAGCTGCTTAGTACTGTATTTCAAGGATAAATGGTAGGGTGCGACAAACTCATTGATTTGTAAAACTTTGCGCCTTAGGGTACTCTCGCTAACAAAGTAATTATTAAGAATATCTGAAGTAATCACTTGACTGCTGAGAAACAATTCTTGAAGCAAGTTAAAGATCAAAGATTGCTTCAAAATATAAAGGGTGAGTTTTTTATAATCAAGTTCTGCTCCAGTGAAAAGGAATCCTTTCCCTTTGATATAATCGATCGTTCCAGAAGCTTCCTTCAAAAGTGTCATCTGAATCAGATCCTCATTAATTTCCTCCATAATTTTAACGACATTTTTTTCACCTATTTCCGTTTTAAAACACAAGGTTGGTATTTTTACCCAATCTCCTGCTTGGTAAACAATATCTAATAATAAAAGTTTATTTTTAATCGCGGATTCAAATAATTCATAATCCAAAAGATTTCCTCCTAGCATTGTCCTTCATAGTTTAATTATAACATCTAGTAAGGAAAACAGAGTCTATCATACATCCGGTATTTCAGTATTCACCGAACGAACCCGACAAAATTGAAATATCTGGGTCTCCTTTTTTGATATACTCTTTTCTTATTCGGGTACCTTAGGGAATTACGGCATCTGATTTGATTATTCTAGCGAAACTGAAAAATAAAAAAACGTACATTATAGTAATGGTAGCAAACAGTTTTATAAAAAAATGCTTTGAGGGCCTTTTACTATTTCAATAGACAACAAGTAACTATAAAAATATAAATTATTTGTAAAGCAGGAAAAGAAAGTAGTGAATGAGATGAAACCATTTTTAATTTTGACGAAAAATGTATTGTTTGAGCAACCTCTGCAGAATCGATTGCAATGTTTGGGATATGAAGTGTATTGCTCTAAGCTTCTTTTCGATAAGCTACTGCATAAATTTGATGAGGAACAGATTGATAGAAAATTTGCGGCGGTTATTATTAGTGAAACTATCAGTGATAATGAGGCGAAACAACTTTTTTTAAACTTGAGCAAAATGAGCTGTTTTATCAGAAAAACATCGATCGAACCAGATGAAGAAGAACAGAAAATGATTAAAAAAATAGGTTTTTACGATTGGATCAGTGAAAGTCAATCAATTGATCGCCTTAGAGAATACGTAGTTCATAACTTAGCCAGCATGAATCACGAAAAGGAGCAAGCAAGGCTGATTTTTAATAAAGAGGGCGAAGTTAAACAAGACGAGTTACGAGCGATTCTACATGTACTATCGAAAAAAGAAACAGCTTTTTTCGAGAAACTGCTTAATTCAAATGATGAAACAGTTTCCAGAACAGAGATGTCACGAGCAATCTGGGGAGACGGTCCTAATAGTTCACAATTAGCTCAAATGTCTATTATTGCTAAACGAATCCGATGGAAGCTGAAAGAAATGGAAAGTGCCTTAGTCGTAGAGGCGATTTGGGGCAAAGGCTACCGTTTGAAACAAAGGAATTTTGACGGCGAGACCGTTTAAGCTTTTTGATGGAGTGAAGTTATTGTAAAGTTGAAGAGGATATTCATCATTGTACACAAAATATTTTTCTAATTTAGATGATTTTTCTAAGATTAGTGACCGTAGAAAAAAATTCGTGTTATCATAATTACAATGAGAATTTAATTAAAAAAGTATGAATTGAAAGGGTGTAACTTGATGAAGTTTAAGTGTATCGTTATTTTTACAGTGAAGGATTATAATAAAAACAAAGAAAAGGATGGGTATTTGCCGCAAAACGGAACAGTGATTAATGCTTTTGTGGGCTCCAATGGGATGAATTGTCTCGCGGTTGGGTATGTGAAGTAGCAGCGAACTAACTTGTTGGCATCAATAAAGACTTTAGTGGTATTTTTTAAAGCGAGTTGGCGATGAATTCAAATAATGCTGGTTCGTTCGTGTTGTGATTGCTCTTTTGAATGTGAAGCGAAAGCTGGTGATTGTTTTGGATAGTCATGTGATTAGAGATGTTGCGTTTGCTGGTATTTTCTGTACGGGTCTTTTACTAGTGATCGCTTTGATTACTCGCTTAACAAATGGGCTTTTTTTCTCAAGGTTTCCATGGCAGTTTGTAAACGATCGAGATGATCCAAGATTTGAGGCGGAACGTAGGGCAGGAAAAGCTTACAGTTATTTTATATTTAAGTATGTACCGCCGTTTTTGATTGGATTTCTATTGTTACTTTTGTGGACCTATTTGTCTTAATAGGGGCTTTGCAAGGCGGTTAACTAATTTTGCAAAGAATTATCTTTATAGAGAGAAAAAATAATAGGAGCTGATTCGAAAGTCTTATAGACTTGTGGATCAGCTCCTATTCACGAATACACGGCGATTCATAAGTAGCGTCTACAGAAATAAGCCGAAAATTCACAAAATTTTAGAAACACTGAGTAGGTATCATTCACCATCTGTTCCTAGATCCTTGTATTTCTTTAGGCTATCCTCTTCTGTCAAAATTTATCGTTAACCATGTAATATTTCGACGATTTTTTGATTGAAATCAGGAAGATCATCTGGAGTTCGGCTAGTTACTAATTTGTTGTCTACTACAACTGCTTCATCTTTGACGATTGCGCCAGCATAGCCGACATCTGGACGAACGGTTGTGTAAGCAGTCATTGTGCGCCCTTTGGTAAGTCCTGTTTGAATGAACAATTGTGGACCATGGCAAATGGCGAATAACGGTTGATCCTTGTCTAAGAAATAAGACACGAAGGATACAAAACGTGCATCGCTACGCAATTGATCAGGTGAAAAACCGCCAGGAATCAGTAATGCATCGAAGTCCTCAGGTTTCACTTCATCAATTCCTTTGTCGCTTTTGAATTTGGTTCCTTTTTTTCCTGTGATTTCTTGATTGGCTTCAAAGCTGATGATTGTGACTTCGTTGCCATCTTTTTCCAGTGCTTCTTTTGGAGAGACTAACTATATAGAGTCAAGTAAAAATTAGCCAAATCAAAAAATATTTTATAACAGATAATTCCGAAAAAAGGGTACAACAAATAAGCTTCTTACCATTAGTTTTTTTGAATGTTCAATAGCTAATCAGAAACAATTATATAAGGCTCGTTTTTAGTCAAAATAGCATGAATCACGTAACAAAGCTTACGAGAAACCGCACCTAAGGCAGTTAGATGATGTTTTCCTTCGGAAACTTTTTTCTGGTAAAACGCACTAAAAACAGGATCACATTGAGAAGCTACTAAAGCCGCCGAAAACAAGGCTTTTCGCAAATATGGAGACCCTCGTTTACTCATAACATTATGCGTTGCCTCATATTGCCCTGATTGTGTCACGGAAGCGTCTATCCCAGCGTAAGCAACGAGTTTTTTCGGGTTAGAAAATTTTTGAATATCTCCGATCTCACCAAGAATAGTCGCACCGTTTATAGGACCAATTCCAGGAATTGTGAGAATAACAGAATTTAAAGTGTCCATTATGTGCTTGATTTCTCTTTCCGTTTCCTTTATTTGGCTTTCAATGAATTTTAATTGTTCAATCATTGAACGTAGTTGGAAGGTGAACGCTTCTTGAGCAAATTTTACTCCAAAGGAGTTAGAAGCTGCTTGCTTCAATTGGTCCGCTTTTTCTGCCTTGATTCGGTTCCTGCTTAACTCAGCTAAGTATTGGGCCAAAGTTTCTGAGGAAATGTTTTCTAAGTCGATCGGGGCACTAAACGCCAGCAATAACTCTTTAGAAGCTTTTCCGAAAACGCCCTGCTTGGTAAAAATCGTCGCGTATTCTGGAAAGACTTGATCCAATACGGCTATAATTTTTCTTTTGAAGTCGCTCGCTGTACCTACTAAATAAGTTCGGTAACGAGAAAGTTGTTTCAAAGAAAAAACATTTTCATCGGATAAGACCGTTTCGACAAATGAGCCATAGCGCATTAAGTCAGCAATCAAAACAGAATCAATAATATCGTTTTTTCGTTTCCGTATTTCTGTACCTTTACGCCATCCGTCTGTTTGAAGGGGATTCACAACGTGAATCAAATAATCTGATTCGTGAAGGTATGAAAAGATGGACAGCCAATAGTGCCCCGTGGCTTCCATCCCTATAACAAAGTCACTGGGTGCTCCGGAATAGTCGACCATTCGCTCAATTAATGACTCTGCTCCTTCAGTGGTGTTAGGAAATGAAAAACCTTTTAGTAATACCTTTCCTTCCTCGTTCATGATAGAAGCAACGTGAGTGCGTTTACCGATATCAATGCCTAAAAAGTACATGTATATCTGACCTTTCAAAAAAAGAATTTTGGATTGAAATCCACTCAACTGAAAAGCGTCACTACCTTGTACGAGATACGGAGTAAAGTAAGGACTTTCAACATCTAACTCATACGCAATCCACTTATCAGAGAGAGGAGCCAGTCTCTCGAGTGCGGGTTCAATGACCCAAGGGGGGAACGGCTTAGCCTCTCAATCCAATAAATATATTATCTCAAAAGAAATGAGTTAATACCAAATTAAAATAACGATGGTTCATAGGGTTATCCAATCAAAACCGGAAGGTTAAAACCCTAACTCTAATATACAAGGATAGTTCAACATCCTCGACTAAATCCGTAACAATCGCTGCAATTTTTTTGGTCATTGAATTTCCATCCTTTCTTTTAAGTACACTTTAACCCTAAAGGATAATCGCCAAGAGTTCAAATAATATGTTTGGGATGATAGATTCCGCTTAGTTCTTTGATTGCTTTTTATATTTTTGAGAGTACAATTATTTACAGAACATAAAGTGAAAAAGGAGCTATGTATAATGATAATCGGACTTGTCTTTTTAGCTTTGGGAATTTGGCAGCTTTGGATAACGAAGCGTTCTTTTTCTAATTTGAGGAATAAAGGGAATGAAGCTACATCTCCTTTCGTAATGTTTAGTTTGTGGAGTAGCTTAGTAATGGCAATTATATTTTTGGTTATCGCGTATAATGCTATTGTAGGAAATTTCGGTTTTTAATTGAGGGCAGTTTAGGGTAGTAGCGATAACATTTACCATTATTTCGCCTATAAGGAGAAGCGCTGATGTAATGCTAGATAAGCAGGAAAAGAATTGTCACTTTCTATTTACAAATTTTGTTATTAAAAAAATTCTTTTTGTAAAATCTGTTGACAGCGCTTTCCGTGTTTGGTAAGCTAATTTTGAATTAAATAGACCATTTGATGGATAGTGATTGTTTAAATACAAGCTAAACCTGATGAGATAAGTACGATTATTTGTCGTACCCTCATTGGGTTTTTTTGTTGCTCTAAAACAGGAGGTGAGTTTATAAAAAATAACATTTTTGGGTTTGACATCAATTGCAAAGCTATCTATCATTTTAAGTGAACGAAGTCGAAAAAAATGATTTTTAGTAGCGAATGTCACAGAACGGAGGAGTGTTGAATGCAAATTCAGAAGATTTTGAATAACAATGTAGTCATCACGACTGATCAAAAAAATAACGAGATTGTCGCGATGGGGCGTGGTCTAGCCTTTCAGAAAAAGATTGGGGATGAGATAGCCGAGGAGGCGATAGATAAAACCTATCACCTTGCGAACAGTGATTTGTTTCATAAGTTTCAAGAATTATTAGTCGATGTTCCGATAACTTACCTAGAAATCGCCAACGATATTATTGATGAGGCAAAGGTAACGTTGAAAAATCCGTTGAACGATTCGCTTTATATATCAATTACTGATCACTTATATGCAGCAGTCCAGCGAGTTAAAGAGGGTGTTCGGGTTCGAAACTTATTATTGTGGGATGTTAAACGTTTATTCCCCGATGAATTTTCGGTCGGCGTGAATGCGGTAAAAAGAATCGAGGAAAAGTTTAAAGTCAATCTAGGTGAGGATGAAGCAGGGAATATCGCTTTACACTTAGTGAATGCGCAGTCGGATAGCGAGAATGAAGATGCGTATATGATGGCGGAGTTGATGCAGGAAATCATTCAAATAACCAGCTATTATTTTAAAGTTCAACTGGATGAAGAGTCTGTTTACTTTTATCGTTTTACAACGCATTTGCGCTTCTTTGCTTCACGAATCATGAATCATCGCCAATTAACTGATGAGACAGATGACGAGCTGCTTTTAATTATTCAAAAGAAATATCAAAACGCGTATCAATGCGTAGAAAGAATTGCAGATTTTATTAGGAAAAAATACGATTACGAAATGTCAAATGATGAGAAATTATATTTAACCATTCATATCGCACGATTAGTCCAAAAAGTGAATCAATAAAAGTTGAACCCGCCCGCTTTTCACATTATCCCGGGTTGTTAATTAGTGGAAGGGCATACATCAAAATGAAATAGGAGGAAAAATAGTGGGTAAATATCGTGATTTAGCAGAAAAAATTGTCGAAAATGTCGGTGGCAAAGAAAATATCAATAGTTTAACACATTGTATTACACGTCTACGTTTTAAATTAAAGGATGAAAGCAAAGCAAATGATGACGTGCTGAAAAATATGGATGGTGTTGTGACAATTATGCATAGTGCCGGTCAATACCAAGTTGTTATTGGTAATCACGTTGGGCAAGTCTACGAAGATGTAGTAGATATGACTGGTCTTGGCGGTGAGAGTAATACGCCAGAGGAGTCTTCTGGCAGTCTTTTCGATCGTTTGATCGACGTGATCAGTGGTATTTTCCAACCCTTCTTAGGAGCATTGAGTGCTGGTGGGATGATCAAAGGGTTGAATGCGATACTGGTTGCGGCTGGTGTACTAACTGCTGAAAGTGGTACCTACATCGTTTTAAATGCGATTGGTGATGCGATCTTTATGTTCTTACCAATTGCAGTAGCAGTCGCAGCTGCTAAGAAATTTGGTGTGAATCAGTATGTTGGATTGGTGATCGGTGGTGCCTTATGTTATCCAGCGATTCAGTTATCAACGCTGACTGCCGGCGGAGATGTTCAACCACTGTATACGTTGTTTTCCGGAAGTATGTTTGAAAGTCCGGTTTACATGACCTTTATGGGGCTACCGTTTGTGGCAAACGATTATACAAGCAGTGTCATTCCGTCCATCTTGATTGTTTGGCTAGCAAGTAAATTACAACGACCATTACGTAAGGTTATTCCAGAAGTGATTCAGAACTTTTTCGTACCATTTTTCTTATTGTTGATTGCTTTGCCGGTTGGTTTCCTAGTAATTGGTCCAGTTATCACAATTTTGACTAACATGCTGGCGACTGGTTTTGATAGTTTATTGGCCTTCTCTCCAATCCTATTTGGTTTAATCGTTGGTTTCTTCTGGCAAGTATTAGTTATGTTTGGTCTCCATTGGAGTTTAATCCCGATTGCGATCTTACAGTTAGGTACGATGGGCTACGCAACAGCTTTAACTGGGATGTTCGGTGCCAGCTTTGCACAAACAGCGGCAGTAGCTGCGATGTATTTCCGCTTAAAGAATCCGAAAGAAAAAGCGTTGGTATTGCCAGCTGTTATCTCAGGAATTTGCGGTGTAACTGAGCCGGCGATTTACGGATTATCTCTGCCTAAGAAAAAACCATTTGTTTTCTCGATGATTGGTGGTGCCGTTTCTGGTGCGTTCATGACAGCTATGGGGGTTCGTTCATATGTAATGGGAGGACTTGGAGTCTTCGGTATCCCTAGTTATATCAATCAGCAAACAGGCGATTCTTCGGGAGCAATTTACTCTGTCATTGCCATTGCGATTGCATCAGTAATTGGATTTGTGTTGACTTTCTTCTTCTGGAGAGATGATACAGTAGTAGAGGAAATACCAGAAGGTCAAAAAGCAATGGAAGTTCGCAAAGAAATAGTAACTTCACCTGTTCAAGGTCAAATGATGCCATTATCAACAGCAAGTGATCAAGCGTTCGCGCAAGGTGCATTAGGTAAGGGTGTTGTGATTCACCCAACAGTTGGTGAAGTAGTGGCACCGTTTGATGGCACAGTTATGACGATGTTCCCAACAAAACACGCGATTGGTTTGATTTCAGATAATGGTCTGGAATTGTTGATCCATATTGGTTTAGATACCGTTCAATTAGATGGAAAATATTTTGAAGCGCACGTAGAACAAGGCGCAAAGGTCAAACGTGGTGATAAACTGGTGAGCTTCGACATCAAGGCAATTGAAGAAGCGGGATTCAGTGTAGAAACACCAGTAATTGTAACGAACTCAGCGGATTATCTGGATATCATCGAGACTGATCACAAAGAAGGTATCAGTAGCAGTGATGAGTTATTGACTGTATTGGTTTAATGAATTAAATCAGAAAAAAGTTCGGGGCGAGCTCCCCGAACTTTAATTTGGTCGAAAAGATTCCGTGAAGCGAATCATTGATTCTGGTGATTCTGCCATGATTTCAGAGCTGGTTTTTCGCTTGTCAGCAAGCTCTCCAATCTCAATCAAATGATTCAGATTTTTTTGATAATCTTCGGCAAAGACACAGCTATATAGCACATCCAGTAAATAGCAGATTGATGAATTAATCGTAAAGTTTGCAATTTTTGAATAAAGCCGCTCCCGTGTCGTTATTCGCAGAACCGCTTGGCTGTAGGAGGCGAGTGTATTCTCGCCGATGCTAGTTAAGGCGATGACAGGAATGTTTTGTTTTCGCAAAATTCTTGCGAGCTGCAAGATAAAATTATTTTCTCCTGTATAAGAAATCAGAATCGCACAGGTATCAGCCTGGCTATTATAGGCTTCGTAGGTATCCTCGCCTAAAGTCTGACTTGTCACAACATTTTTTTTGATGCGGCGCATTTTTAAGGCAAAATCCTGAGAAATCAGTAAATTGGCGTTACTTCCGAAGATTTTGATTTGTTTGGCGTTTAATAAGAGCTGTTTCGCTTTTTGCAGGTCATCATGATTCAACAGGCTTAAGGTATCATCGATCGTTGTTCTTTCTAATGAAGCAATTTTATTTGCGATCGTCATGATGCCGTCATTGGTTTGGAAAGGAAAATTGGCGTCGACATCTTCAAAGTAGGTTTGAAGATAGGTTTGTTCAGCTAAAAATTCTGTACGCAATTCTAGCCAGCCCTTGTAGCCTAATTTTTTAGCAACGCGAATCAAGGTAGAAGGGTGAACGAAATTAGCTTCTGCGATTTCTTTGATTGTCATGGATTCAATCGCTGTACCCTTTTCTAAAATATAAGTGACCAAGGCTGTCTCGGCATTAGAAAAATTTGTTTGCTTCATTTTCTCTGATAAGAGCATTATGAGCACACCTCCTATTTACATTTATTGTAGATCATTTGTAAATGGATGTGGGTGATTTTAAGGGAAATGTGAGAATATCCATCGAGATTTACAAAATCAACCGTTTTCAATAGAGAGTTTGTAAATTCGTATGGAATGACTTGTGAACGGATTGAATTGAAGTTTTACATAGCAGATAATTAGTTTGTAAATAAAAACAGAAGGAGTCGATTGGATGTCAGCAGGAGTAAAGATCGCTACAATTGGTGGAGGAAGCAGCTATACACCGGAATTAATGGAAGGTTTTATCAAACGTTATGATGAGTTACCTGTTCGTGAAATCTGGTTGGTCGATATTGAAGCAGGCCGTGAAAAGGTTGAAATCGTTGGTGCAATGGCACAACGGATGTGGGATGCATCACCTTATGATGTAAAAGTTCACATTACCTTAGACCGCGAAGAAGCCTTGAAGGACGCAGATTTTGTTACGACGCAATTCCGTGTGGGATTATTAGAAGCACGGATCAAAGACGAACGTATTCCCGCTTATTATGGCATGTTAGGTCAAGAAACGAATGGTGCCGGCGGAATGTTCAAAGCGTTCCGAACAGTTCCGATCATTTTAGAAATCGTTGAAGATATGAAACGTCTATGTCCAGATGCATGGCTGATCAACTTTGCTAACCCAAGCGGCATGGTGACTGAAGCAGTTGTTCGCTATGGTAAATGGGACAAAGTAATTGGCTTGTGTAATGTTCCCGTGATGGCGCAAATGGTGGAGCCCGAGATGTTAGGCAAAGAGCCAGATGAATTGATCTACAAATTTGCTGGCTTGAATCATTTCCATTGGCATAAAGTAACTGATAATCACGGCAAAGATGTGACACAAGAGATCATTAATAAAATGTACGAAGGCGACGAAACAGGGATGCCGAAAAATATCCATGATATTCCATTCCCAAGAGAGATTTTAGAACAAATGCAAATGATTCCTTGCGGGTACCATCATTATTACTACCAAGAGGAAGAAACGCTGGCTCATGCCTTAGAAGAATATAAAACCATCGGCACGCGTGCCCAACAAGTGAAGCAAACAGAAACAGAATTGTTTGAATTGTACAAAGATCCGAACTTGGATTACAAACCAGAACAATTAGGACAACGCGGCGGTGCTTACTATTCTGATGCAGCATGTGAATCAATCGCATCAATTTATGCTAACAAAAATACGCAATTAGTTGTTTCGACGAAAAATGACGGTGCCGTGCCAGATCTGCCAGCAGACTGTGTAGTAGAAGTTTCTGCTTATATTGGCGGACAAGGCGCTCGTAATGTTGCATTTGGTGAATTGCCAACAGCAGAACGCGGGTGGCTGCAAGTGATGAAAGCCATGGAATTGTTAACAATCGAAGCTGCCGTAACTGGTGATTACAATACAGCGTTGCAAGCATTTACCATCAACCCAATGATTCGTTCTGGTAAAACAGCGCAACGGATTATGGATGAATTATTTATTGCACACAAAGATCATTTGCCAAACTTCAAAGAAACCATCGAACGCCTAGAAAAAGAAGGCATCGAGGTTCAAGACGAAGTAGCACGTGAATTAGATATGGAAAAAGTATAGAAAGTAGGAATCAAACAATGGGATTTAGAAAAGACTTTTTATGGGGCGGAGCGACTGCTGCTAATCAATGTGAAGGTGGTTATAACGAAGGCGGACGCGGACTAGCGAATGTTGACCTCGCACCGGTGGGTGAAGATCGTTTTGCCGTTATCGCAGGGAAAAAGAAAATGTTTGATTTTGACGATGCGCATTTTTACCCAGCAAAAGAAGCGATCGATATGTATCATCATTGGAAAGAAGATATTGCGCTGTTTGCGGAAATGGGCTTTAAGACTTATCGTTTATCACTAGCGTGGAGCCGAATCTTCCCTAAAGGTGACGAAAAGGAACCAAATGAGGAAGGCTTGAAATTTTATGAAGACATCTTCAAGGAATGTAAAAAACACGGAATTGAACCATTAGTAACGATCACACACTTTGACTGTCCGATGCACTTAGTGGAAAAATATGGCGCATGGCGCAGCCGCGAATTAGTCGGCTTCTACGAAAATTTATGTAACGTAATCTTTAATCGTTACAAAGGATTAGTCAAATACTGGTTGACCTTCAATGAAATCAATATGATCTTGCACGCGCCATTTATGGGGGCAGGCCTTTACTTTGAAGAAGGTGAAAATGAAGAGCAAATCAAATACCAAGCAGCACATCACGAATTAGTGGCGTCTGCGATTGCAACGAAGATCGCTCATGAAGTCGATCCAGAAAACCAAGTCGGCTGTATGCTAGCGGCAGGTTCTTACTATCCATATACCCCAAAACCAGACGATGTGTGGGCGGGTCGTCAAGAAGAACGTCAAAACTATTTCTTCATTGATGTGCAATCACGCGGTGAATACCCAGCGTATGCAGTGAAGGAAATGGAACGTAATGGGATCGAAGTGAAGATGGAAGAAGGCGACAAAGAGCTATTGAAAGCTCACACCGTTGACTTTATCTCATTCTCATACTATTCATCACGTGTCGCTACGACTGATCCGGAATTGTTAGAACAAACCAGCGGCAATATCTTTGCCTCAGTGAAGAACCCTTATTTAGATTCAAGCGAATGGGGCTGGCAGATTGATCCGCTTGGCTTACGTATCACAATGAATGATCTATATGATCGTTACCAAAAACCATTATTCATCGTAGAAAATGGCCTAGGTGCGATTGATACGCCAGATGAAAATAGCTATGTAGAAGACGATTATCGCATCGATTACTTAGCGCAACACATTCAAGCAATGAAGGATGCAGTGGAGTTAGATGGTGTAGATCTATTAGGCTACACGACTTGGGGCTGTATTGATCTTGTGTCTGCCGGAACTGGTGAAATGAAGAAACGTTATGGCTTCATTTACGTAGACCGCGACAATGAAGGTAACGGAACCTTGAAACGCAGCAAGAAAAAATCCTTTGATTGGTACAAGAAAGTCATTGAAACTAATGGAGAAGATTTAAGTAATTAATGAAAAAGCGGCTGAGGCTTGTTGAAAAACGAGTCTCAGCCTTTTTGCTTTAAAGGAAGTATCAATCTTTTGACCGTTTTTCATCAGGTAAACATTATTGGATCAGGCGGAATCTTTGGGGGAGGGAATCAGATTGAATTGATGGCGACAAACGAGAAGTACTCTACCTTATACCTAGACGAAATGAAGTAATGTCATTCCTATCCAGCTGCAAGAATATTTGTAAATAATATAGAGATGTTTTTAAGCGGGATTTCTCTATACGTTAATGGAAATACATTTAAAAGGAATCGTTCGAAAATAGGGAGAAAAGCTTGGAATTTATGACTTTCAGGCTTTTTTGTTGTGTTTAAAAAAATCGAAACGTTAATTCAATATTTCAAAAATGAATATCAATAATTTTAAAATAGTTTAAATTAAACGGGCTCGAATAACACTCCTTTTTTCCATAACAGTTCAAGGATCGTATATTTATAAATTTTAATAACTTTTACGAAGAAATAAATTTATAAATAGCGGAAAAATAATATCTGCTATGATGTAGTTGCAGATAAAGGAGACCGTTTAACGAAGGTTGAAACAAAGAATAAGTTAGTCAATTATTGCTCATATCCAGGAATGCATGATGTTTTTAAGCGGGGAATGAATTCTTTAAAAAATAAATTAATTGTTCTTTCTATTATCAAGTTAGTCAGAGCGTTAAAGGAATCAAAAGGGAGATGCGTTAAATGAAAAAATCAAATTTTTTGATAGTAATACTATTATTTTTTTCACTGATTGTTGACGCGAGTTTAGCATTGATGCCGGCCCATGCTGAAAAGGAGGAGATCAAGCTCGTTGATGAGAATTTTTTAAAATTATCCTACATGTGTGAAGAAGAAAAAGACGCCGTTCAGTGGCAGGTGAAATATAAATGTCAGAGCGAAGAAGGTGAGCAGCAGCGTTTAAAATTCAGACTTACCGATGAAAAAGATAAAGCGATCGATTATCCAAAATTAGATAATCTGATTGAAAGAGATGGCTGGCTAATAGAAAGAACATTTTCAAAAAAAACAGAAGGGCAGCTGACCTTTAAACGAAATCATTCTACTAAAAAGCTCCGGCTCTATGTTCAAGTAAATCAGCAAAAGAAAGCCGATAAAAATAATAAGGATATCGAAATCCAAAAAGATATTTTGGAACGAACAGAGCCTTTCATTTTGGAATACGGAAAAACACAAAAAAAGACAGCGACCACAGATAGTTCGGAGAGAAAAAAAGAGACTAGAATGTCAAGTGTCAGTTCAGAGGAGTTTATTGGGCCGAAAATTAATGAAAAAAAGAGTAGAAACTTTCTTATGTCACCAGCATCGAATGGTTCGAGTCTGATGTACAGATCCTCCTATCAAAATAAAGAACCGTCGTATAAAGAGGATGTGGGAAAACATCCAGAGTTTTCTTGGCAGCCAGCTGGACAGACCAATGTCATTAACCATCAAGGAGGACTATCAAATCAAATAGGATGGGAACACGAGGGAAATTGGAACGTCGAAAGAGATGATTTTTCTAAGTCTTATATAAAATATGGTGATGATGCAGATAATGCAAATATTCAAATACGAAAATATGCACAGGAGACTGACCAACCAGATGAGTTCAAAATCAAATTGAATATTCGAGGGAATACAACCTATAAGCCTGGGGTGGATATCGTTTTTCTATTAGACAACTCACAATCAATGATATCTAATTCGGATATAAGACCTGGTGATGCGAATAGAAAAGACAATGCAAATGCAGCTTTCGAGAAAATTGTAGACGAACTAAAAAAAATTAATGAGCCAACGGCAGAAAATATTCGTATAGGGGCTGAGATATTTTCTGATTATTCTCGTTACCAATCGTGGGGAGGAAATGATACTAGTCAAAAGCGAAAATTTAAACTTTCTAAAAACCCAGATGATTGGGATGATATGGTAAGGGAATACAAAAGAGCAACTTCAAATGGTGTGACTTTTACGCAACGAGGACTACAAGAAGCGAAAGACATATTCGATGCGTCGCCAAGTTCGGATCGTCATAAATTATTATTTGTGTTAACAGATGGTGCGCCTAATCGAAGTTGGACGACTAGTGATCGAGGGATAACTAACTTGGAGATGTTTCCGGATCTAAAATATTTCACAAATTTTAATAAAGGATCTAAACCAAATTATAATGCAGGGAGTTCTTTACATTCAAATACAGAAAGAATGACAACATCAATAAGTCCAGCATACAATGGCGTAATTAACAGCCATATTACCACAACTAATTCAACAGCAATGGATTTAAAAAATTCGGGAATAGAAATTCATACGATTGCTTTAAAATTGATGATTAACTATCTTGAAGAAAATATACCAAATGTACGGGAGAATCAAATTCGAGGTCTGTATAAAATGTCTACAAAAAAGGCCAATGCAACAAACAATCCTTTGGAGGACAATGCGTCTGATTTTCATTTCTATGATGTATCAAATGGGGATGATTTATTATCTTATTTCAAAAATTGGTATGAAACAATCATTCGTACGGTTGATAAGGGAGTGGTTACTGACCCTTTGGGAGATATGGTGGTACTGGTGCCAGGTAGTCAAAGTGTGAGACAAATTGAGAATGGGGCTCCGTTGTTTGAAGCAGGGGCTGAGCCCAATATTTTACTCGAAAATAAGGACCGTCAAATTAAAGTAGATAATCTCAATTTATCACGTAACCAGGAAATTGAGATAGAATACAAGGTTCGGTTAAAAACAGAGGATGCTTCTTTTGTTTCAGGTCGTTGGTATCCGACAAATGGGCGGACGACTTTAGAGCCAACACCAGAACGTACGACTGATTTGTTAGATTTTGGCGTTCCATCTGTTAGATATCAAAAGAAAAATTTTGTGATTCCAGTGAAAAAGGTCTGGTTAGACGAGCATCAAGGAACAGATGATTATTGGGGGTTACGACCAGACAAAGTTACAGCTACTTTGCAAAGATTAAATGGATCAAATTGGGTAGATGTTGAAACAAAGAATTTGAATGAAGACAATAACTGGAAAGAGAATTTTTCCGCTGTAGAAGGTGGTGCGGACAATACTTATCGAGTAGTTGAAACTACACGAGTCAAGGGTTATAAAGCCCCAGTAATTAATCAATCAACCTTCACTTCGGAAAATATAATTAATGGTGGTATAGAAATCACCAATGAGTTGCTAAAGGAAAATTATCAGTTTTCGAAATGTATGGAGGATGGTAATACCGTCTTTGGTCAAGATAAGCCAAAATTTTCAGTGAAGCGTAAATCAGATAACAAAGAATTAGCGAGAAATCTTGAACCAAATGCCAATGGGAAAGTGATGATACCTGATGTGCCAATAGGCCTTTACCTTGTTAAGGAAACCTATGTACCAATAGGTTATAAAGAAATGGCTGAATTTGAAGTGAGTGTTACAGAGAATAATCCACCAACCTCGCTAATCTTTAAAGTGAATGATCGGACAGAAGAGCATCAAGCAATAAATGAGCTGAAGGATTTCTCCTTAAAGGTTGAAAAGATCGATTCAGAGGACAATCCACTTACAGGGGCTGTCTTTAAACTGGTTGGACCAAACTATGAGCAGACGATAAACACGGGATCGGTCTTTAACTTTAATAATTTGCGTCCAGGCGTTTATACACTAACTGAGATGGATAATCCGAAAGGCTATAAGAGAATTCAAGACCCGATCGGATTCGAGATTGGGGTAGATGGAAAAGTGACCGTCAATAATCACCCGAATGTCAGTGGTTCAGGAGGTATCAATGGCGGAAACAATACGATTAGCTTGAAAGTGACAAATGAGAAGGTAAAGCCAGGTACACTGCCAAGAACCGGGAATTATGGGATCAAAGGACTCTTCTTGATTGCGAGTATTCTGACAATCGTCGGAGTTGTCATTGCAGGCATATATCTTTACAAGGATATAAAGGAGCTTACTAGAAACACCAGAAAAATGAATGGTCAATAAAATTCTGTTTCTACTGTGAACCCACCATTCAGTGAAGAATAATAAAATTTTTTCGATCAAAGCCTGAAGGTCAACGCTAGACTTTCAGGCTTTTTTAGTGATGACAGGGGCGATCTTATTGTTAGAACCTTTCTGCTGTAAAAATGATCATTATTGAAGTTTGGTTCACTCGATTCTATTTCTTAAGCAATCAGCTGAACTTCTTGGATCATCAGATTTAATATTTTTAATTCATTTAATTGGATAGAAATATTAGAACAAAAAGTTAGTTTTTAAACTATTTAGTAGAGATATAAATAATTAATCGAAGGCTAAATGTAACAAACTTTATATCCAAGTCTTTTTCAATTTTTAATAAACATTAGCAATAATTCAAATTTTTTAATTAGCATTTCCAAAATGAGTAATACTATTTTTTAATGATTCTAAAAAAAAAGAACTAAATAACGACAAATTATTTACGAATTAATTGTTTATTGATTTCCTGAGCTTTTTAATAACTATAAATAAATAAATAATAAAAAAGCAAGAAAAAATAAGATTGGTTATCATGTATATAAGGAAAGAAATCGTAAAGAAAATGGGTTGAATATTATATCAAAAGAGGGTTATCAATATTTTTATCAGTTATTAAATAATCTTTATATTGGGGAAATTAATAAACAAAAACATTAAATTGCTCTGAGGATATTAAGTATAAGAGGTGGATTTGATTAAACTAATATAGATTCGATGGCTATTTTGATATGAAAAGATACATTTTTTATTCGGGTATCAGCGAAGGTTGATGATTCACATATATGATGGTTGGTCACTGTTGGTTGAAGTTTTATGTGAGTTGTAAATTCAGTATGCTGAGCATCCGATATTTTTCATATTTAAAAAATAGTCATTTGTTACGTTCTAAAAGGGGAAGAACAAAGGGGATGATGAAATGGATTTCAGAGAGGTTTTGGGTACGAGCAGTTTGAGGCGACTGCGTTTTGTTGAGTTGCTATATGCAAGCCAAGTTGGGTTGCCGAGTGATCAATTATTAGAAGAGCTAGAATGCTCATTACCAATTTTATTGAAGGATGTCAAACTGATTAACGATGAACAAGAGGATTTCCATATTGAGAAATTCAAGGGACTTTATCAAATCAATGTCAAACCGCATGTGAGTATCAATCGATTGTACGCGGATGTTCTTCAACAGGCACCGGAATTTCAGATTATCGAGGAATTACTTTATGAGAAATGTTCAAGTATTAGTGATTTAGCAGAAAAACTATATCTTAGTGCGTCCAATACACAACGTTATTTGAAGAAAATTGAAACCGCGTTAAAGAAGGCTGGGATTAAGCTGGATTATCGGCCGTTGCGGATTGAGGGAAAGGAAAGTGTCATCCGACATTTCTATTATCGCTATTTTTTAGAAAAATCGGATCATGTTGATTCACTTTTTACAAATTTAAAGGAATACCAGGTTAAAGCGATCACCGATTTGGTGGATCAGTTCATTCAGGTCAATCATTTAGAAAATCGCCATATTTTTAGAAAACGATTAAGCTACAACATTTATATCAGTCTATGGCGAATCAAAAACGGTCGACGATATCCTGCAAATGAATTGGTGAGTCCGTTAAGCTTGCCTGACGAAGAAACCTTAGAAGCGTTTGAGAGAATCGCTTTAGAGTTTTTCCGAGTTCGGCTAACGGAGGAAGATATTAAGGATTGTTTGTGGTTGTCGTATGCGGATATGCTGATTTTCAGCGAGGATCAATGGAAATCTGCGATGAAGCAAAGTAGAATCTATCGTGATTTGTATCAAAAGCATTATGAGCTGGTTGAAGATTTTAATCGTTTGTTAGGTCATTCGTTGGGGGATCTTGAAATGAACGAGCTGACCATTGTGCTGGTGAATGATCAACGAATGTATCCACCTAAAGGGCGCTACATTGATATTTTATACCGTCAACGAGGGATTTTTTTAGAAAAGATGATGGAAACTCATTATCAAGCGGTGAAGAAGGTACTGAAAATCGC
Organism: Enterococcus avium; assembly: GCF_002891025.1. Taxonomy (NCBI): domain Bacteria; kingdom Bacillati; phylum Bacillota; class Bacilli; order Lactobacillales; family Enterococcaceae; genus Enterococcus; species Enterococcus avium. Next base: position 3,124,007 of record NZ_NBSL01000002.1, read on the forward strand.
CGAATCCTTTGTGAAGAAATACCGTATTTACCAAGAAACTGATTTTATCTGGAATTACACCTATCTGTTGATAACAATGGTTCCTCAAAGTTTAAATTTATTAGCGAGCGCGGATCAGCCTCTAAAGATTCTACTGCTTTCTGAATTGTCGCCAACAGAAGAAACTTTCTTGGCAGAACAGATTGAAGAACGGATCTATGGAAACTTTAAGATTCATTTTGTAGAGGAGCGTTCCCGTGACTCGCGGATTTCGATTAATGAATTGAAGAAATACGACGCGTTGATTACTTCAAGTAGTGTGGAGGAAGTGCCCTATGATTACCCTACAGTGATCATCGATCCTTTTTTAACCAATCAAAACATTGTTCAGCTCCAACAGCTAATCAGTGATCTTTCGGGATAAATAAGAAGAATGGAAAGAACTCATTTAGATTTTGCGTAATCCACCCAAATGAGTTCTTTTTTTTAAAACATATGAGTTTTACTATTTGAAATATAATATAAAAAAAATGAGTCGAATAACTCTGTTAATGAATAGAAATAAAGAAATAACTGATGTCAAGATGAATATAATAACTTAAAAATGCGAAAAAAGGAAAAAACACGAAGAAATAATATCATGTACTATGGTAATGGATGAAGAAATAGGAGAAAACATCGGTGGGAGGAGTAATGGACATGTGAATGTATTAAAAAGTACAAAGCATATCAATACTGATAGGCAGATTATTCAGGAATCCACTTGAGATCTAGGATTTTGATTGCTTATCAGTAATTTACTAATTCCGTGACAGAAGGGGGGCTGGAAATGGGAAAAAGGATTTCCTTCATAGGATGTCTGCTTCTAGGAATTTGTTGTTTTGGTATGACGGTCTTTGCAGCAGATGAGCAAAGCGCAGAAGAAAATGAAGAACAAAGTAATGCGTTGGTAGAGTTGTGGATACATACGTGGGGAGAGGATGGGAAAAGAGTCGATGGAACCGAAAAGCTAACGTTCGATGTGTATGATTTAACCAGTTGGCGAGAAGAGCACGGAGGGGATGAAAAGGAGGCAAAGGAATTTCTGCTAAATACGTATTCGACGAAAGAAAAGATGGCTGAGTTCATTCAAGAAGAGCAATTTGTCAAGTGGAACCAAGAAGAGCTGGGAGTTGACGGCGGCGGAAATGTCTCGTTCGATGTTCCTCGTCTTAGCGGCGAAAAGGATGCAGCGTATCTGATTTTGGCAAGCGGCGAAACAGGAAAGTATCATATGTTGCCGATTATTCTCTATTTACCGCAGAAGCATCCAGAGACAGAAGAAGAAGCCAAGCGTCTCCTGATTTATGGGAAATATAAGGATGTTAGCACGCCACCCATCTCCTCCTCAACGTTACCAACTGAGACAGAGGAGCGTTCCAGCGAAAGATCAGCGCCTTCTAACCTGGATGGTTCAAATGCTACAGGAAAGAATTATCCTTCAACCAACGATTTAATTCGAAACTATACGGTTTTAGGTGCATTACTCATTTTTATCGGGCTTTTAGGATTCAAAAAAATACAAAAGAAGAAATAGGGGGAAAAATAATGAAAACAAGAGGGAGATTAGTCAGTTTGTTGATGGCACTTGTTTGTTTGCTGCCAATAGGCATGAGTTTATTTAGTTTTGGGCAGAGCGCCTCGGCGGCTGCACCAGAAATGATTAAAGTAACACTACACAAGAAAAAAATGGATGATTTTCCAACAGGAAAAACCAACACCGGTGAAATAGATCCAGACTTTGATAAGTATGAAGGCTTAGAAGGTGTTGAATTCAGACCGTGGGACGTTACAGATGCATTTTATGATCTATTGAAGGCAGAAGGAATTACAGGTTCTGAAACTAAAGAAGTTTATGAAGCGGCAGTCAAGAAGGTCATGAAAGAAGCAACGAAGCAAACATTCGAAGGCAATCTGCCTACTGGCGGAGCTAAAAAAGTTCCAGTAAGCGGAGTAGGTGCTAAATCCACTGGCACCGATGGGACGGTAGTTTTTGAAAACTTGCCTGACCGCGATGCGAATGGTGTTTATCGAGTTTATTGGTTTGAAGAAACTGAAAAAGAAGGTGTTGGTCAATTTGATCAGCTTGTTCTTTTAGCGTTGCCAGTTGAAAAGATTACTGGTAGCCCAGGTGCGAATCACGACATTCACTTGTATCCAAAGAACAAATTAGCAAACAAACCTGTTAAAGAGCTTCTGAAGGATGATGGCTCGGCAGAAGATGTGAATCAAGATCGTATTTCTTATGATATTGGAAAAGAAATTAAATATAAGGTGACGTATCAAATTCCTATGCATATCGGCGATGTGATTACGAATGCGGATGGAACAAGACAAACACGTTATCGTAAATTGGTCTTTAAAGATGAAGTGACTCATGATGGCGTACGCTTTGATAAATTTGATTCTATCAAGGTTATTGGAGGGACGCCAGAAGATATTAAGGGAGAGATTGATTCACCAATTAGTCCTGTTGCCGTAACGGAGAAGTTTAACTTTGATACTGGTTATGCTGCTACGGGCAAAAAAGCTGGGTTCCAAATTGCGATGAGATTAGATGACGTAAGAGATTCTATTCAATCAATAAATACTGCTACATGGTTGAAAAAATATGCTGGGAAAAAAATTGAGATTGTCTACACGGTCAAACTTACGGAAGATACGCCAGTTGATCAGGATATTGAAAACAACTTCTATGTAGATTTGCAACAAACGGGTGAAACTGACGTTGAACCAATAGTACCGGAAGAAACGCCTCCTGCACTTACCACTGGTGGTAAGAAATTCGTAAAACACGAAGAGGGGAAAGACACTCAAACCTTAAAAGGCGCAGAATTCGTAATTACCAATGAAGCGGGTACAAAGTATTTGCAAGGCAATGCAAATAATTACACTTGGAAAGATATTGTAGATGACAAATATGAAGAGGCAATCAAAATTACCTCTGCAGACGGTGGATTATTTGAAATCAAAGGCCTTAAATATGGCACGTACAAATTAGTGGAAACCAAAGCACCTGACGGATTTAAGTTAGGCGGACCGGTTACTTTCATTGTGGACAAAGATACTTATTCAGAAGCAACGTCATTACAAAAAGTTGCTAACGTTTCTAGAGGCGGCTTCCTACCATCTACTGGTGGGGCGGGGATCATTGCCTTCCTAGTAATTGGACTTTCACTGATGGGAATCGCGGTCGTTCGCTATCGCAAGACACAACATACAGCATAATTAACAACTGAATAGTTATTAAGATGAGGCGAGTATTTGCCTCATCTTTTTTTTCTACTAAAATCGTAAATCGCGGATTTCAGCAAAGTCTTGATAGTTGATTTTTCCTTGAATAATTAAGCGGAAATCTATTGGTTAAATAAATGGTTAAAAAGAGAATCGATAAAATATAATCATACTTGCCTCAGAAATAGACATTTCTGAGGCCTTTTTTTGTTTTTTGACGAAAAATTCAAAAGGCAAATTTTTTTTACGACAATCAAACTTTATTATTCTTTAAATCAAATTAAGTAATTGGGTTCAATAACACTAAAGGTTACAAAAGAAGATAAAACAACGCTAAAATATCCAATTTAGATAACTAAAAAATATAAAAAAACACATTTAGCGAGAGGAAATGATATCAGTTATCATATTGTTATGCGGAAGGGAGAGTGGGTGAAAAAAGGGTGAAAGGAGGAATTTATGAAATGAAAAAGAAGCACTTACTCATGTTGGTTGTTCTACTATTTTCTTTTATTACAGAAACACTACCATCACTGGTTACTGCGTATGCCGAAACAACGAAAACGGAACTAATTGATGAAAAGTTCTTAAAAGTCTCCTATGAATATGAATCATTAGAAGATACAAATCGTTGGCGAATCACGTTTAGCAGGCAAAGCGAAGAGAGTGATAAAGAACAGCGCCTCAAATTGAAAG
>NZ_NBSL01000001.1:0-17647 GCF_002891025.1 Enterococcus avium
ACGATAATGTCTAACCCATCAAAAGGTTCGTCTAATAATAAATACTGCGCATTAGAGCACACAGCTAAAATAATTTGGAACAATGCTTGCTGTCCTTTTGAAAGCTGGCGGTAATTTATTCATGGAAGCCCATGCATTCACTACCAATTCTTTAAAGGAGACAAAATCGAATTTTGGATAGGCTAGTTGATAGAATCGCGCAATTTTTTTAAGAGTATAGAGACGGAAAAATTTTCTTTTCATCAATAAAAAAGATTTCCTGTTTTAATTCTGGTCGCTGATAAATCGATCTTTGATCAATCAATATATCTCCTCTATCAGGTAAATATTGTCCAGCAATTACGCGTAATAAGGTGGTCTTTCCAGAACCGTTTCGACCGACAAGCCCAACATCTCATGTTCAGCTAATTCAAACTCAACCGTTGTGAGTATTGGTTGCTGATCAATTTTTTTGTTCAAATTTTTTACAATCATATGGTAAGACCTCCCAATTTTTTTCTGCTTCATATATCAAGCATCAATTCACTCTGCGAGATTTGTAGATGTCGTGCCTCGATAAACAAGTTCATTCAAATGTTTTTTAATTCTTGGATACGAATCTCATCTCTAGGGTTTCTTCAATCGCGCGTACAAAAGTACCCTTGCCTTGACGGTAACAAGTACTTTTTCCGTTTCTAATACCTTATAGGCTTTACTGATCGTATCGGGTTCATTAACAATTGCTTCGCCATTCTCTGACAGATGGTATTATTCTCCGGCTGCGTAAAATACCATGTAAGATGTCTTCTTTGATTCCTAATACTATTGCTCGTAATAAGCACGGCTGCTTTTATCGATATGAACCATACACTCACCTCCATGTATCTACGTGTGCTATGTATACATAGTACACTTCAGTTAGGCAATGACTTTTTTTCATTTCTGGTATACTCAAGGGGAGCGTATGTTCGTTTTTAAATTTAAATAGGAGGATGCGGATGTATCGGTGTCAATGGTCAGGAAATAATGAAAATATGCAGGTGTATATGATACGGTATGGGGTACGCCAGAATACGATGATCAACGTCTTTTTTCGCAGGATGCAGGAATTATTCGCAATCGTCGAAAAATCGAAGCGGCGATCAACAATGCGCAAAAGATACTAGCGATGCAAGCTGAGGGAGTCAGCTTTCTGATTATTTATGGGGCTTTACCGACCATCAAGTGGTAGATAATAAGATAAAAATGCTTCAGAAGTACCGGCGAAAACAGAGCTGTCTGACCGAATTGCCAAAGATTTAAAGAAACGCGGCTTTAAATTTGTCGGCAGTACACGATTTATGCTTTTTACAGGCAGTTGGAATTGTAAACGATCATGAGATGGCATGTTTCCGATATGAAGAGCTGAACACTGGGATGAAGCAAAACGACTAAGATAGGCAATAAAGTTGAATTGGTCTTGCCACTTGATAAAATGAATGAAGAAAGAGGTGGGATTAGATGGCACACGCAGTATTCTACGGAGCAATGAGTTTAGATGGATATTTAGCGGATAAAGAACGGTTTAAATTGGTTGTATCATCAAGAAGGTGGCGAACTAGTACCTTATGATGTATTTTATCAAGCGATTGATTATACGATGATGGGACGCAGAACCTATGAAAGTAAAACGTGATGCACAGTTAGAAATTCTTTATCCAGAGAAGGAAAACTTTGTCTTTAGTCACACGGATTTAGACGTTGATGACAATCTTCAAGTGGTTAATGAAGATCCTATAACGTTTATTCAAAATCTACCATCAGAGAAAACGATTTGGGTTGTTGGCGGCGGTGCCTTGTTGCAACCAGTGATTGAAGCTGGCTTAATTGAAGAGTGGTGGATTCAAATCGTACCAATACTATTAGGCGAGGGCGTTCCGCTCTTTTTGCCACAAATCAACCAACAAAAACTAAAGTTGATCGAAACAGAACAGTTCGGTCAGTTTGCACAGCTACATTTAAAGCAAGCTTAATCGAAATTTCTTTATAAAAAAATTCGAACGCTCCTATTCCTTTTCAAATTGGAAAGAATAGGAGCGTTCTGTCTTAATACTCATGTTCATCGATTTCGCTTGCAGCTGCTTCAAACTTTGCTTGACAAGGCAATCTTTCTTCTCTTTTTCAGGAAAGGTTTGATCAAAAGCCTCTAATCCTTGGGGATCAGGATATAGCCCTTCTGAAAAGACAATATGGCCGCTAATAGCATCAAGCGCCCCATCCTTTAGCGGTAAGGCCATAATACCAGTATAAAATTTTCCATCCGGCATGGAGATGTTGTACTTCTTTGTGCCAATAAAACCATATGTATGGTAGTGATAAGGAAAGCCACCCAGTACGATTGCCTCATAGCCTAAGCGTTTTGCTTCATTGATGGAGTGTTCGTTCAGCATTCGACCATAGCCTTGTCGATGATACTCTGGTGCGATACTAACGGGACCAAAGGAAATGACTGGATACTCGTTGTTATCAGCATCAACGATTTTAGCTTTACTATAAAAAATGCTGCCAATAATGTTTTCATCTAGTTCAATGACAAAGGTCAGCTCTGGAATAAAATCCGGATGCTTGCGAAGTGTGTGTGCAAGGTAATGTTCCTCAGCTCCAGGTAAATATAAATTCCAAAAAGCTTCGCGAGTAATTTCTTCAACCCTGCGATAATCTCGTTCTTCTTCAAGTCTAATAGTAATAGTCAAATGATATCCTCCAATCTAATTCTAAATTGAGTATAGCATAATAAGTGCATCAAAAAAGACTGCGGACATTGTTCATTTAAGAACAGTATCCGCAGTCTTCTGGTGAAATTATTTAACTAATTTATTGAAGAATTCGATATATTTATCTGTGATTGTTTTAAAGAATTCAACCGTACCATCAGCAATATGTCCGTCATTATCAACAGATTCATAATGCGCCGATGTAAGCTTCTGGTTTTGCAAAGTAGGAACGTCTAAGAAAACTAATGATTGACGTAATGCGTGGTTTGCACCAAAGCGCCAGGGCCACCAGGGATACAGTCACGACTAACCAGGTTTACCACCCAAAACTGCTGCCCATTGACGAGAACCAACATCTAACGCATTTTCAACGCTGCTGAACAGAACGATTATACTCTGGAGTAACGAAGAAATCCATCGACGCTATTTACATCGTTACGGAACGTGTCCAAGCTTCAGGAACAAGCCTTCCACTTCAAGATCTTCATTGTAAAATGGAAGATCGCCAATTTCAATAAATTTTGCTTCAAAGCCGTCAGGCAGTAATTCTGCAAATTGTTTTGCAACGATCTTATTGTAAGAATCCTTGCGCAGACTGCCGACTAAAATACCAATTGTTTTGTCATAATAATTCCTCCTAATTCGATCATTACGATCGCTGTTGTTATCTACATTTATTATCTTACAAAAAATAAGTAAAATGTGCAAAAAATATGCTTTGAAAGAAAATAACCTGTAAGAAAAACTCTTTACAGCTAACTAAAAGCGTGTTAGACTACATCTTGTGATTAATTATATGAGGTGTAGTTATACAATGGCAGTTAAATTCGCTTGAAACGTATGGGTTCTAAAAAGAAACCTTTCTACCGTATCGTGTTGCTGATTCTCGTTCTCCTCGTGATGGACGTTTTATCGAAACTGTGGGTACTTACAATCCTTTGAAAACCCTGCAGAAGTCGTATTAAAAGAAGAAGATGTTTTAAACTGGTTACAAAAAGGTGCACAACCTTCTGATACCGTTCGCAACATTCTTTCTAAAGAAGGCATCATGCAAAACACACGAAGCTAAATTCGCTAAGAAGTAAGTGATCATTATCAAGATTTAACTAACCTTGGTGTTGACTATGTTCACCCTTTGGTGACAAAGCCTGAAGAAGTGAAGTTAGAGATTGAAGAATCTAAAGATTTCTTTGAGTACAACTAGTCGTTGCACCAGAGGATATCGGCAGAATTATCGGAAAACAAGGTCGAGTAGCAAAAGCGATTCGTACGATCGTTTACAGTGTTCGAACGAATGGACCGAAAAAGTTCGTCTCAACATCGTGGATGGTAAATAAAGTAAGAACACTCGAGTCAGTTTGATTCGGGTGTTTTTCATTAGAAGTACGATAAACTATGGGTGGAGGTGTTCCATCATGAAAAAATATTTAATTTGCTAAGTGCATTGTTTGTTTTATCGGCATGTAATTCTGGAAATAATGATTCAAAGATAGCTCGACGAAATCGACTGTTGCTACGACTGAGAATACCAGCACAGTGAGTTCGAAAAAAAGTGATTCAAGTAAAATTCGTCAACCATTTCAAGTACAAAGGCAGCAACGAATTCTTCTGGTACAGATTCCACTCACGGCAATCATGGATGGCGGCAATCGATGAATTAAAGGCAAATTATCCAAATGATAATTTCCCGACCCAGCAACTATCAGCAGCGGGAAGGAGATTGGAATCAGCGCTTCTGAAGAGCAAGGTATTTTGAAGATCATTTTTATATTGTAAATGAAGCAACCCCCTTTAATGATCCATCGTTGAAAATCAGACACCCGTGGCTTATTTCCAGCGCCAGTCCTTTGACTCAAAGGAAACTGCAAAAATGAAGTTGGTCAGACTTATATGCAAATGGTCAACAGTTGATCTAGGTCATACTATCACAGGTTACCGAAGTGCTGGTGCCGGGTCTAGTTTGTTATGTGGAAAGAAGGCAATTGGAGCTTGGCTGTACAGGCAAACAATCTTGAACAAGAAGATCCTGTTCCATTAGCAAACAAACAGTTGAATATTAGAGGAAGCTTTCTTGCCAGTTCCGTATGATGCTGGCCAGATCTCATTACGTGTGGCTAAAGGTGATTATCAATCCAATCGTGTGGTTTGGCAAAACAATCAAACAGTATACACAATCATGAATAACGATTCAATGAGTGCCTTGAAAATGGCTGTCTCAATGGCAAAATAGATGAAAAGAAAGAGGAAACTACGTGACAATTATTACAAAGTTGGAAAAATCGTCAATACTCACGGAATTCGCGGTGAAGTTCGCGTGATTTCTACGACTGATTTTACGGAGGAACGTTACCAAGTAGGGGAGCAGCTTTTCTTATTTCGCGAAAAGCAAGATGTTCTTCCACTAACCATCGAAGTTATCGCCGACATAAAAAATTTTGATTTGCTTAGCTTTGAAGGCTATCCAAATATCAATGATGTTGAATCCTTTCGCGACGGCATTCTGAAAATCTCAGAAAACAGCTGAGGGAATTGGATGAACATGAATATTACTACCATGAGATCATCGGATTAACGGTTGTAGATGAAGACGATAAGGAAATCGGCAAGATTACGGAAATTTTATCTCCTGGAGCCAATGATGTCTGGGTAGTTAAGCGTAAAGGGCAAAAAGATGCATTAATTCCTTACATCGAATCAGTCGTTAAAGACATTGATTTAACGGAAGGAATCGTCCATGTTGAAATTCCAGAAGGGTTGTTGGATGATGCGAATTGATGTACTGACACTTTTTCCAAAAATGGTTGAAGGTCCGCTGGGAGAATCGATCATCGGCAAGGCCATTGAGAAAGGGTTACTGGAGATCAATGTCCATGATTTTCGAGCGTATTCGGGGAATAAACATATGCAAGTCGACGATTATCCATATGGTGGAGGCGCAGGTATGCTGCTGAAGGTACAGCCTATCTATGATAATTTAAAGGCGATTGAAGAGGAAACCGGTGAGCAGAAAAAAAGAGTTATTTTACTTGATCCTGCCGGAAAACCTTTCAATCAAAATATGCGGAGGAATTTTCACAGGAGGAGCAATTAGTCTTCATTTGTGGACATTATGAAGGCTATGATGAGCGCATTCGCTCGCTAGTAACTGATGAGGTTTCACTAGGCGATTATGTTTTAACTGGCGGTGAACTTGGCGCTGTTGTAATGATCGATGCAACTGTTCGTCTGTTACCAGAATGTTAGGCAATCAGATTTCGGCAAAAACAGATTCTCACTCCACAGGTTGCTGGAGCATCCGCAATATACGCGACCAGCTGAATTTGCGGGGATGAAAGTTCCAGAAGTTTTAATGAACGGCAATCATCGTTTGATGAGGCATGGCAATTAAAAGAATCATTGCGCCGAACTTATTTGCGTCGACCAGATATGTTGGAAAAATTAGAATTGACTCCTGAATGGAAAAATTCTTAGCAGAGATCAAACAAGAAGAACAATAGTGTATGTCGAGCCCTTTTATATCAAGGCTCTTTAGGCTCTTCGTCAAATCGTGTTGTGAAGACAAATTTGAATAAACTAGTCCGATATGCGGCGCGTTCTGTGCGCCGCATATTTTTAGTTTTCAAAGATCAGACCTGTTGTAATAGATCGTGCCCGAAAGTTATAAAAGTTGCGATAACCAACGCAATTCGTTTAATCAGCTTGATCTTGTTATCAGCCCCTCAGTGACGCCGTTTGAGTGGGACACCTTAAAGGCATTTGAAATACCCGATTGGTAGCGATGGAAGATCGTAAATTTCTTTTTAAACGACTGAGGTAACGTAGATGAAATTGTTTTAAGGGTTTCTTGAAAGCCTTCCGTATCTCGTTTAACGAAATAATAGCGTAATAATTGACAAAAATGATACGCTGTTCGCAATTCTTCGTTGTAGCTTAACAGTTCATCGACGATTTCTGTTTGACTAATCGGTCGTTTAAACAGTCGGTGATAATGTCTTTTGAGTGGCTCCAATGTCGTGGAATCTTTGAGTAAGAGTTTCCAATATCGCTTGAGCCGACGGTACTTCTTCTGATTTTCAGAGTGTGAGGTTCGAAAACGATTCATGATCTGGACACGCAATTGATTGAAGCTGCGATTGATATGTTGGACAATATGAAAGCGGTCAGTTACGATCTCCGCATTTGGAAAGACCGTTTTAAGCAGCTGACAATAGCTGGCATTCATGTCCATCACTAGGTACTTGACCTTTAAACGAGCTTTTCTAGGAAAGCGCAGGAAGTATTGAGTTAGTTTGTAAAGTCTACGATCTTCAAGGATCGTAAATAGCTGATTGGTTGTTCCATCAACACAAATAAAACTCATGGAACCAGAAACAGACTTCATTGATTTGAACTCATCCATGCATAACACCGTCGGAAGGAAGTTCATACGTGGCTGGTAATGCTTCGTTGCTTCACGCAAGATCCGTGTCACCGTCCCATCCGAGACGAAGTACTTCTTAGCGATTAGTTTACGTGATTGATTTTCGTACAGTTCCATGAGAATCGCCTGCTTCAGTTCCTTTGTTAGTTGATGATGTTCATCAACTAAGTCCGTTTTCGCAGAAAAGGTCCTTCCACAATCATGACAGAGAAAACGGGTACGTTTTAATTCTAAAATAGTTAACTTTTCTTTGACTTTCAACATCTGAGTGCGTGTCGTATAGGAACCGTTGCGGATAATACGAACCGATCGACAGTGTTCACAACAGGAAGGAGAGTCATCCAATTTTCCTTTAATAAACTGCGCTTGAACGCCTTTATATTCTTTTTCAATCAGCCATTCTTCATCAAAAAATAAATGTTTATCTGTTAATCCGAGTAATTTTCTAGTATGATTATCCATTGAGAGACTCCTTTGGTAGGGTGACGTTTTGGTCGACTAAATTTTACCAAAAGTGAGTCTCTTTTTGAGTTGAAACGAAGAAAAAAGTGTTAGTAGAAAATCGCCTTCGATTTTCCACCAACACAAAATATTATAGAACCCTCTTTTAGTGGTTTGATTAAATGCTATTAAATCAGCCTTGTTACGTTACGTAACTATTTTGCTACAAAGAGTTTCTTCCTATAACCGACTGATTAATTGTATGATTGAATCAGAAAAGGTAGTGGGGGGAAAGCAGATGCTTAGTGGAGAAAAAATTAGACGACTGCGATTAGAGCAAGAGTTATCGCAAAAGGATTTGGCAGAAAAACTAGAGGTATCAAGACAGGCGATTGCCAAATGGAGACCAACCGCGGAATTCCAGATATCGATAATTTAAAGAGAATTGCCCAGCTTTTTCAAGTGAGCATTGATTATTTAGTTAATGATCAGGAACCGATTGATAATCACTTAATCAAACAATCAATTGATCGCTCGAATTATACAAAGCCTAAAGGAAATGCTTTGTTGGAAGATCAAATCGTATTAGAAAAATTTCCGAACGCGGAAACAATCTGTGAGTTATACCGTAAAAGAAAAATGTCGAATAAAGAAAAGATTGTCGATTTCTTACTGCTTCCGGGTATCCATGAAGTGGAGGATCATTGGCGTGATCCTAGCAAATACTATTTAATTAAAGAAAAGGGAATCTATTATTTGATCAATATCACTCAAAATGAGCTTCTTACCCGCAGATTGACAATTGATGTTAGTGAAGACAGCTTTGATTTTGCGGAGAATCACTTCATCAAAACACGCCGGAAATTGAAATAATCATCTTCTGACAAGAATTTTATCTTTACAGATAGAAGTTCCTCTGTTAGAATATTCAGGTGAGTGTAAAGCTCATCTATTATACGATATTCCGCTGGGACAGGTGGTCCTATGAATGTTTGGAATAAGGAGAATGATAAAGATGAATCCATTGATTCAAGAACTAACTCAAGAACAATTACGTACTGATATCCCAGCATTCCGTCCTGGGGACACTGTTCGCGTTCACGCGAAAGTTGTCGAAGGAACTCGCGAACGTATTCAGTTATTCGAAGGCGTTGTTATCAAACGTCGTGGAGCTGGCATCAGCGAAACTTACACAGTACGTAAAACTCTAACGGTGTTGGTGTGGAACGTACTTTCCCCTACACACTCCACGTGTTGCCAAAATCGAAGTTGTTCGTTACGGTAAAGTGCGTCGTGCAAAACTTTACTATCTACGTGCATTACACGGAAAAGCAGCTCGTATCAAAGAAATTAGAAGATAATAACGGAAAAACTCCTGAAATCTCTAAAATCTGTGAAAAGTCCTTGTATATCAAGGGCTTTTTCTTTTTTTCTATCGCAGTTTTAAGCCTGAATTGGCTGTTTTGGGCTATTTTTTACTCATATTCCCTAGATTGTCCGATATTGACTAACAGTGTCGTCAAAATAGGACAAAATTTAGTAGTCAACTTGACTGCAAATATAATACGAAAAATACCAAAACATTTACCGAATTTATCATGTTTTAACCCTTAGGATAAAAAGGTGTCAGTTCTCAAAAAAAGGCAAAACATATACTTTGGTGATAAAAAGTGTTGTGATAGATATTCTCTAAATTTTTTTAGGAGATTCATTAATGGATAAGATTGATGGTCGAATTATTTGGAAGAACCAAAGTGACTTAAAATTGATTTTAACAATTAATATTTTATCGAAAAACACGGAATTACATCTACAAGACAATACCAAAAAAGCTAGCAGAATACCCCAATGAGTCACCAAGTATTTGGTTCATTAATCAGAAATATGGATCATGGGACAACTTACTAGATAGTATTGGACTTAAAAAAAATGATTATGGAAAATGGACTAAGATGCCATATGACAAATTGATTGAAATAGTAGAAAAGTTTATAAGTGATGAAAAAATTCGGTCACAGCGTAATTACGAAAAAAAAGCAGTTGGAAGAGATGTCCCTTCTCTAAGTACGTTGAAAAAAATAGTTGGTGATGTACGACCACTATTTAGAAAAAAGGAAGAGAAAAATTTGTTAACTAATTTTCAATTATTGATGGAGCTTAGGGAAGAAATTATTCGATTAGGACTTGAAGAAGATTTATCGATGACGAAATTTCGTAAGCTATCAAAATCGGATAAGCTTCCTTCGGCGATAACAATATTGAGAAGGACAAATAAAACTTGGGAGGAATTAATGGAAGAAATTGGATTTGATTATCGTAAAATCAAAATTTATAAACAAAGAAATAATCTATCTCGAAAGAAAAGTTAATAGTATCAAATTTAAGAAAGACGTTCAAAACTAAAAATTTGAACGTCTTTTTTTATTTAATGACTTTAGTCAGTTTCGTTCGCGGAGCGTACGAAACAAGAAAACCGCGCGCTTCTACGCGTGGATGGAATAGCTTTAGCGATAAAAACTCCTTTCGATATACTAATAAGTGGCTACCAACCGCTTTTTTTATCGAAAGGAGTTTTTCTATGTCTAAAGACGACAAAAGTTTATCACATACTAGATGGAATTGTAAGTATCACATAGTCTTCACCCCAAAATATAGAAGAAAAGTAATCTATGGGGAATTAAGAAAAGATATTGGAAGAATTTTGAGGAAGCTTTGCGAGATGAAAGAGGTAGAAATAATCGAAGCACACGCAATGCCAGATCATATTCACATGTTGGTAAAAGTACCACCAAAAATAAGTATCTCGCAGTTCATGGGCTACTTGAAAGGAAGAAGTGCGACGCTTATCCATGAGCAGCATGGAAACTTAGTCTATAAATATGGAAATAAAAGTTTCTGGTCAAAGGGGTATTACGTGAGCACAGTCGGTCTGAACCAGAAAACAATTGAAAAATATATACGAGAGCAAGAATCAGATGATCGAATCCGAGATAGTATAAGTAAACGAGAATACGTTGATCCATTCAAAATGAAGAAAAAGAAATAAAGTAGCGAGCGAAGAGCGGTTGGTGGTCTTTTAGAAAGCTCCATTTATGGAGTAGGCGAGTAGTGACCTCTTCTAGAGGTGTTAAAAAGCCACCCGTTCTCACGGGTGGTGTGTTACTTGTCAATTATTTGTTTGGCAATCTAATTGTAAAGGTGGAGCCTAAGCGAGGGTGACTTTCGACCTTGACTTCACCGCCGAGGATCTCGCTGTATTCTTTAACAATTGCAAGACCTAATCCGGTTCCGCCAGAATGACGAGCGCGGGCTTTGTCTACACGGTAAAAACGTTCAAAAATTCGTTTTTGATCTTCCTTTGAAATACCGATGCCATGATCTGTTACGGTTATTTCTAATTGATCGGTTAGATGATAGGCTATTTCAATTTGACTTTTTTCGGGAGAATATTGAATTGCATTTTCAAAAAGATTCTTTATGATCGGTTGAAAGAAAGTCAAACGTGTCTGGTAAAAACAATTTTCCATGCCCTCAATTGAAACAGTGATCTGTTTTTCCCTTAGTAGATGCTGATATAACTCAATTTGCTGGTGCAAAAAATAATTTACTCAATTGTTTGCCGATCTTCTGCTAGATCATTGCTATCCTTTGATAATTCGATGATATCCTGAATCAGTCGCTGCAATCGTTTGGCATCATTTTGCATGATTGTCAAAAATTCTGCGGTCAGCTCGGGGTCATCTTTCGCACCATCCAAGAGCGTTTCTGTAAATCCTAGTAACGAGGTAACCGGTGTTTTCAATTCGTGGAGACATTTCCAACGAAATCCTTTTGAATTTTTTCTAAACGACGAACATGTGTCAAGTCGTAGACGGTTCCCATAATTTGATCGCCCTCGACTTCATTTTCAATATAGCGTAAACGAATATCCAAATTCATCGCGCTTGGGTTTAGTCGAGATTTCCTGATGGACTTGATTTTTATCGACTAATACCTGTTGGATCAATTGGATGAACTTATGATCCTCAATCACCTGCCAATAATATTGTTGACTAATCCCGCCGATTTGCAGTAGCTCTTCCATAGACGGATTAATCATGATAAAGCGCCCATCGGTATCAATGATGAAGACACCAATCGTCAGTTCATGGAAAAGTGTGGAGAATTGTTCTTCTGTCGATGTGTAGGCAGCATAGGTTGCATTCAACTGTTCACTAATCTGATTCACAGTAAATAGAGCTCCTGCCATTGCGGCGAATCCTGCATCACGTAATTGCTTTTCTCTGGTTCTTTCAACATCCGCTGTAAAACTGGGAGAACGGTTTCGATTGGTCGATTCCGTTGATAGGTCAAGTAGCAAATAATTAAATAGATAAATGTATAAAATAGCAGTAAGATAACAAAAATCGTTCGCTGGAAGTTACGTGTTTTCGGCTGAAAGGCGGAGGTTCTTTTTGCTACTCTTAAAATACCAACTGTTTTATCGCCAGACCTAATGGGTTGAGCAGTATAGAGCAATTCAGTTTTTAAGGTAGCACTGTATCGAACGGAAGAACCAACAATATTACTGTTTAAAACAATTTTTCTTCTGGTCGATTTTCCCGGCTACCAGAAAGCTGCGGTTCGGAGCTGTCAAAAATAATTTTCCCCTTAGCATCTAACAGAGTGATCCGATCATTGGCCTCTCTAGAAAAACTCTCTATCGCCTTTTTATTCTCGTTAGAATCAAGTTGAGCAAGATCCAATCGATGGATCATTAGTTCACCATTACTACTCAAAAACTCCTCTTGCTGTCTAACAATTCTTTTGTATAAAAATGGTTGGCTAATTTCCAGCTGCCGAGAAAGAGCAAACAAATAAGCAATAAAGGGACAAGATAATCTAAGTGTTTGCGTTTCATTGTGCTGGCACCTGAAACTTATAGCCAAAGCCGCGAACGGTTTGTAGATATTGTGGATGTTTAGGATCTATCTCGATTTTTTCCCGCAGGTGTGATACATGAACGTCGACAATTCTACTTTGACCAGAAAAATCATATTGCCAGATGCGATCAAGTAAGGTATCACGATCAATCACACGTTCTTTACGTTTCATGAAATAGACTAGAAGTTCAAACTCTTTTGGTGTCAGTTCAATTTTTTTGTCTCGTACTGTGACCTGATAATTTGATAAATCCGCTTTAATATCGCCAGCAGTTAAAAACTCGTGTTCAACAGGTTCTTGGCGCGGCTCTACACGACGAAAGATTGCTTTCATGCGGGCTAGGACTTCTCTTGGAGAAAAGGGCTTGGTCAGGTAGTCATCAGCGCCGATCTCTAAGCCTAGGATGCGATCAATGGCATCATCCTTAGCGGTCAACATTAAAATCGGGGTATCGACTTTTTCCTGACGCAGTTTTTTTGCAATCTCCAGACCGTCCATTGACGGCAGCATCACATCTAAAATAATGAAATCAAATTTTTCATTTAAGGCTAATTCGTAGCCTTCTTTTCCATCTTCAGCAGTGGTGACAGTGTAGCCCTCTTTTTCTAAATTAAAGCTCAATAACTTTACGATTGAAATCTCATCGTCTACAACTAATACACGTTTCATATGTGTCTCCTTTTTTATAAGAACATTTGTGAAAGACTATTTCCATACCTGAATAAATGGTATAA
Organism: Enterococcus avium; assembly: GCF_002891025.1. Taxonomy (NCBI): domain Bacteria; kingdom Bacillati; phylum Bacillota; class Bacilli; order Lactobacillales; family Enterococcaceae; genus Enterococcus; species Enterococcus avium. The sequence continues at coordinate 13,251 of NZ_NBSL01000001.1, forward strand.
TGGGAAGGCAGTTTTGTCACCTATTTTCTATTAATTTGTTGGGAGAAATAACAATGCTAGGGATCAGTGCTTGTTTGGGCGGGGTAGCTTGTCGTTATGATGGTGGATCAAATGAAATTACAGAGCTGAAAAAGCTAGTTGAGAAGAATCAGGCAATCATGATTTGTCCAGAGGTTTTAGGCGGTTTACCGACACCTAGACATCCTGCTGAGATACAGGGCGGTGATGGTTTCGCTGTGTGGGAAGGCCTAGCAAAAGTTCTAGATAAAGAGGGCAATGATTTGACAGAGGAATTTAAACAAGGAGCAATCAAGGCCTTTGAAGAAATACAAAAGCTGAAGATTACGGGCCTGGTTTTAAAGGAGAGAAGCCCATCTTGTGGCAGCAGCTTGATTTAGATGGCAGCTTTTCTGGAACTCGGATCAAAGGAATGGGTGTGGCAACCGCGTATTTTATCCGACAAGGCTTACCTGTTTATTCTGAAGAAAACTGGCAAGAAATGAGGATAACGTAATGGAGATCGAAAAAACGAATCGCATGAATGCGTTGTTTGAATTTTACGCGACGCTTTTAACTGAGAAGCAAATGAATTATATGGAGTTGTATTACGCCGATGATTTTCTCTAGGAGAGATTGCTGAGGAATATCAGGTGAGTCGTCAGGCGGTTTATGATAATATCAAAAGAACAGAAAAAATCTTAGAGGATTACGAGCGCAAGCTTCATTTGTTTTCTGATTACATCGTAAGAGAAGAACAACTGGATAAGTTGGCGTTATATGTGACGGAGCATTATCCCAAGGATGAGTTTTTAGCCGAAACAATTACCGGCTTACAAGATTTAGATGAATAGAAAGGAAAATAAGCAATGGCATTTGAAAATTTGACGCAGCGTCTGCAGGCTGCGATGGGGAAACTACGTAAAAAGGAAAGGTTACAGAAGCTGACGTTACTGAAATGATGCGAGAAATTCGTCTCGCTTTATTAGAGGCCGATGTTAACTTACAAGTTGTAAAGCAATTTACCAAAGAAGTGCGCACACGTGCTTTGGGCGTAGAAGTTTTAGAGAGCTTAACTCCCGCACAACAAATCGTGAAGATTGTTGATGAAGAATTAACCAAAACATTGGGATCAGAAGCGGTTGGAATTGAGAAATCACCAAAAATTCCGACAGTAATCATGATGGCAGGTTTGCAAGGGGCAGGTAAAACAACCTTTGCTGGAAAGCTTGCCAACCAATTGATTAAAAATGAAAAAGCGCGTCCTCTAATGATCGCAGGAGACGTTTACCGTCCAGCGGCTATCGACCAATTAAAAGTATTAGGCCAACAATTAGACGTGCCAGTCTTTGATATGGGTACAGATGTCAGTCCTGTTGAAATCGTCCGTCAAGGGATGGAAAAGGCCCGCGAAAATAAAAATGATTATGTTCTAATTGATACGGCTGGTCGTCTACATATTGATGAAGCATTAATGGATGAGTTGAAACAAATCAAAGAAATCGCTCAACCAAATGAAATTCTATTAGTCGTTGATGCAATGACTGGACAAGATGCGGTTAACGTGGCGCAAAGCTTCAATGAACAATTAGGAATCACTGGGGTCGTTATTACCAAATTAGATGGAGACACTCGTGGTGGTGCGGCACTGTCGATCCGTGCTGTGACGGGAGCACCGATCAAGTTCATCGGTTCAGGTGAAAAACTAACCGACCTAGAAGTCTTCCATCCAGATCGGATGTCTAGCCGAATCTTAGGTATGGGTGACATGCTGACTTTGATCGAAAAAGCACAGCAAGATTACGATGAAAAGAAAGCTGAAGAACTTGCTCGCAAGATGAAGGAAAACAGCTTTGATTTCAATGATTTCATTGAGCAGCTAGACCAAGTGATGGGCATGGGACCAATCGAAGATTTACTGAAGATGATTCCAGGGATGAGTCAAATGCCAGGGATAGAAAATGTCAAGGTTGATCCAAAGGATGTTGAACGTAAAAAAGCGATGGTTTACTCCATGACCCCTGCTGAACGTGAAAACCCAGACTTATTAAATCCTAGCCGTCGTCGGCGGATCGCTGCTGGTTCAGGAAACTCAGTTGTCGAAGTCAATCGCATGATTAAGCAATTCAAAGAATCTCGGAAAATGATGCAGCAAATGAGTAAAGGCAGCATGCCTGCTGGGATGGATCAAATGTTTGGCAATGGTATCAAAGGCAAAATGGGTAAGATGGCGATGAACCGGATGGTCAAGAAAAACAAGAAGAGAAAAAGAAGCGTAAATAATAGAAGAAATTTGTTAGAAATACGATGTAAAACAGCGTCTATCTCGTTTTTGAGATAGACGCTATTTTGTGGATTTTATTCCATAATAGAGAAAATCAATTTTTCTAAGTTAAAAATAAGCTAGCTCTAAAAAGAAACGCCAATGATACAGGAAAAAGACGCCGGCAAGACTCAAAATGAGATAAATCTGTGGTTCTTTTGCGAGAAAGACTGGATTTCTTTCGGAGTTTTATTGAATAATTTGCGATAAAGCAACCAAATTAGGAAACCGACAAATGCACCTAACGTGTTCATCAATAAATCATCAATATCAGTTGCCCGACGATTAAACAATTGGAGCAATTCGATCATCAATGAAAATTGGAAACCCAGCAAAACCGACACCACAGGTTTGCGACACTGTTTCCAAACTAACGGCAATAAAAAGCCTAACGGTGTAAACATAATGATATTCAAAAGATTCAACAGACCAACGCCTGATTGAAAGGGAACCAGATTAATTTCCTCGGGGCGAATCAATTCTGGATAACTTAAAAGGTCTTCCAACGTACCGACACCGGTCACGTCAATCACCAGATAGAGATAAAATAAGAAAATAAAACGCCAAAGCATTGATGAAATGAAAATTTTCTCCTGTTTCTTTCTCAGCGAAAAATATTGATAAATCAGACAAGGTAGAAAGACACATCCGATTCGATAAAGAGAAAAAAATATCTAAAACACCCATAGAATCACCTCATTTGATGATTGAACTTGTTAAGAGTCTTTGCTAGATGTTTCGTCACTTCGCCGAAAAACAGTATAAGGCCACAGATTCCGGCGACGATTAGAGTAACTAGGACAGTCGATAGAATCGGTTGGCTAATTGACGTATCGATCCGACTCATTCGGTTAGTCAAAAAGATCATCCAAGGATTAAAGAAATTAAAAATGAGAACAAAGGAAGTAAACAGCGTCATCATTCCCCAGATCGGCCAGCGCGATTCTTTATGAAGCAAATAGGCATTATCGTTTTCTAATGATAATGACTGGAATTTTTGATAGGTCCAAAAAATTAAAAGCAGACCAACGACAACCAAAATACAGTTTACCAACATATTGCCACCGTTTTTTCCAACCGAATCAACAAATAAAGTTCTTGGTAATGAGGAATGACTTGATCCTTTTACTAAGTTTATAATGTCACTCAATGAATAGATCGCATTTGGCAGCCAACTCCTCAAAAAGAGAAATACAAATAAGGTCAAGGGACCAAAAAATACATTTCCAACCATAGACCCAATAAAAGTACCTGCACAAAATAAAAAAAAGAGTAATGAAGAATGACTAATTATAGAAGTAACTAATTGTCCTAAGGTCGCATTCATATAAGGAGCTGGAATCAGCGCATGGATCAGCAAGGCGTACACAAATTGACTAATCAGGGTTACCAATAAAAAGGAAGGGCGACATAGAGAATTTTACTCTGAAATAGAATCTTTCGTGAGCATCCTAATGAAAAAAGATAGTGATTAAAAGCTGTTTTCTGATCAATAAAGAAGAGCAAGAATCCTAATAAGGGAAGAGTAGCAATAAAGCACCATTAAAATAGGTTGAAAAATTTGAATAATAAAAAGTTTTCTCAGAATAATTTGAGGCTTCAAGTGTTTCGAAACCGCCTGAATCGGAGTGATAAAATTCCAGTTGAGCTTTTTGAAATTGGTGATAAGAAGTATAGTGAACATTTTTTTCCGTTTTTTCATCCCAATAGGTGATTCCAGCGCGATTTTTTTCAAAGTTTTCTTTGGCATGAGGTTCATGATAAATCATTTTCCATTGTTTATTTTCAGTTAAGGCGTTAAATACACCCACACCAATCACCAGTAGACACGCGGCGATCAGTACTTTCTTATAACGCTCAAAAATAATAGCACGGATCATCTCAAAATCCCTTTCTACGTGTTTTTAAATTGGCTTCGAAAAGATCTTCTAAAGTTAAAGGCAATTCTTCATATACTAACGGATCAAATTCTTTGATGGCTGTTTCTAATTCTGCTGTGAAATTTCAAATACAACAGTAACGACACGACCTTGAAAATCCAGCATTTTAGAATTTTCTTTGATTACCATAGGTACTT